>NZ_JAFMPL010000001.1:0-395527 GCF_019038455.1 Nocardia noduli | reverse complement strand
CTGTCCGATCACCCCGCCCACGTCCCGATCCGGAGCCGAGGACACCCTCGAACCACCGACGTGACTCGACCGGTGTTCGGCGAGGTCTTGCTCGGTAATCCGGCCGTGCGGGCCGGTGCCGGTGACCTCGGCGAGGTCGATGCCGAGTTCACGGGCAAGTCTGCGCACATTCGGTTTGGCGAGCGATCCGTTCGACGACGCCGTCGACGGCACTGTCGGCGACGGTGTCTGCGACAGCTCTCCCGACGGGGACGATGCCGATAGCGACGACTCGGACAGCGACGGGACGGATGGCGACGGTACGGGCGGCGACGGGACGGACCGCGGTGCCTCGGAGTCGGTGTGCGCGATGGTCAGCAGCGGCGCCCCCACCGGAACCGTCTCCCCCTCTTGGGCTTCGAGCGCGCCCACGACGCCGTCACACGGCGCGGGCACCTCGACGATCGCTTTGACGGTTTCGATTTCGAGCAAGGTCTGGTTGGTGTGCACCGGATCTCCCGGTGCGACCTTCCATTCGAGCACGACGGCATCGGCGATTCCCTCGCCGACATCGGCCAGTGCGACGACAGTGGTGGTCATCGGGTAACCCCTACCAGTTGAGCGACCGGGTGATCGCGTCGACGACGCGGGCCGGATCGGGGAGGAATTCGTTCTCCAGGCGTGCGGGCGGATACGGCAGGTTGTACGCGCCGACTCGCAGGACCGGGGCCTCGAGGGAATAGAAGCATTCCTCGGAGACGCGGGCGGCGATCTCGCCGCCGAGACCGCCCGCGGTGTGGGCCTCGTGGACGATGACGACGCGGCCGGTCTTGCGCGCCGAATCGAACAGCGGGGCATAGTCGATCGGCGCGAGTGACCGCAGATCGATCACCTCGCACCGGGTTCCGGCGGCGTCGAGTTCCTCGGCGGCCGCCAGCGCGACGGCGAGCGCGCCACCGTAGGCGATGATCGTGACCGCCTCGCCCGTACGCACCACCGTGGGGGCGAAGCGATCGCCGCCGCGGTCGCCGATCGTGCCTTTGCGCCAGTACAGCCGTTTCGGTTCGAAGAACACCACCGGATCCTGGGAGGCGATCGCTTCCTGGATCATCCAGTACGCGTCGTCGGGCGTCGCGCAGCTGACCACGCGCAGTCCGGCGGTGTGGGCGAAATACGCCTCGTTGGATTCGCTGTGGTGTTCGACCGCGCCGATGCCGCCACCCGCCGGTATCCGGATGACGACGGGTGCGTGGAGCCGACCGAGTGTGCGTGCTCGCAATTTCGCGACCTGCGAGACGATCTGGTTGAACGCCGGGTAGACGAATCCGTCGAACTGGATCTCGCAGACGGGCCGGTAGCCGCGTAGCGACAGACCGATGGCGGTGCCGATGATCCCGGATTCGGCGAGGGTGGTGTCGATGATCCTGTCGCTGCCGAACCGCCGTTGCAGACCTTCGGTGACTCGGAAGACGCCGCCGAGCGTGCCGACGTCCTGTCCCATCACCATGACCTTCGGGTCGTGTTCGAGCGCGCGCGCCAATCCTCGGTTGATGGCTTGTGACAGCGTGACTTCGGCGCCGATGTCGGACGCGGCGATGTCGGCGCTCACGACACCGCCACCGGGTGCTGTCGCAGGGACTCCGTTCGTTCGCGCAGCACGTCCGGGTCGGCGTCAGCGAGGACGTGATCGAAGTAGGTCGCCAGACTCGGCTCCGGCAGTGCCAGGCATTCCTCGCGGGTGCGGGCCGCCGCTTCCCGTGCGTCGGCCGCCGCGGTGGCGAAGAATGTCTCGTCGGCCCAGTCACGCTGGCGCAGTAGGGCTTCCACCCGGTCGATTGGATCCCGGCTCGCCTGCTCGGAGACCTCGCTGTCGGGTCGGTAGCGGGTCGGGTCGTCGGCGGTACTGTGTCCCGCGCGCCGGTAGGTGAGCGCTTCGACGAGCGCGGGTCCGCCGCCGGAGCGGATATGGCGTAGCGCGCGTTCGGTCACCGCGCGTACGGCGAAGACGTCGTTGCCGTCCACCGCCGCCGACCACAGCCCGTACGCCTGTGCTCGCACGTGGACCGGGGAGGCGAACTGCTTGTCGTTCGGTGTGGAGATCGCCCACGCGTTGTTCTGGCAGAAGAACAGCACCGGGGCCGCGTTGACCGCGGCGATGTTGAACGCCTCCGCCGCGTCGCCCTCGCTGCTGGCGCCGTCACCGAAGTAGGCCAGGACAACGTCGCCGGAGTGGTCGCGCTGGACGCCCATCGCGTATCCGGTGGCGTGCAGCAGCTGCGCGGCGAGCACCAGCGTGTAGATGTGGAAGTTGTGGTCGGCCGGATTCCAGCCGCTGTGTGCCACCCCGCGCCATTGGGCCAGGATCTGCCCGGGGCTCAGGCCGCGAGCCAGTGCCGCCGCGTGCTCGCGGTAGCTCGGGAAGACGTAGTCGCTCGCACGCAGCGCGCTGATCGAGCCGATCTGCGCGGCTTCCTGTCCGAGGCTGCGCAACCACAGCCCCAGTTCGCCGCGGCGCTGGAGGAAGGTGGCCTCGTCGTCGACGGCGCGTGCCAGCGTCATCGCGCGGTAGTAGTCGCGCGCCGCGTCCCGGTCGATCGGATGGTCGCCGTCGTCGGCGACCACGGTGCCGTCCGGCGCCACCAGTTGGAACGGTTGTCTCGAAATCGTTGTCACTGTCGCTCCCGTTCGCGCCGCCACCGGTCAGAAGTTGCCCAGTCCACCGCAGACATTGATCGCCTGGGCCGTGATCGATGCCGCGGGCTCGGACGCCAGATAGCCCACCAGCCCGGCGACCTCGGTCGGCGTCGAGTAGCGCCCGAGCGGGATGGTGGCGTTGAACTTGTCGAGCACCTGCTCCTCGGAGGTGCCCCACAATTGCGCGTATCCGGTCCGAACCCGTTCCGCCATCGGGGTTTCCACGTATCCGGGGCACACGGCGTTCACGGTGATACCCGTCTGCGCGAGTTCCTTGCCGAGTGCCTTGGTGAACCCGACGACGCCGTGTTTGGAGGCGCTGTAGGGCGCCGCGAGCAGGACGCCCTGTTTGCCCGCCGTCGACGCGATATTGATGATGCGCCCCCAGCCCTTACCCTCGAGGCCGCCCGCCGCGAGAACATGGCGGGTCAGGCGGAAGACGCTGTTGAGGTTGGTCTCGATGATGTCGTCCCACAGTTCGTTGGTGATCTGTGAGGTCTGTCCGCCACCGTTGCGCCCCGCGTTGTTCACCAGGATCTCGATATCGCCGAAAGCCGCTGTGGCAGTGGCGACCAGCGCCTCCAACTGCTCGTCGGAGCGCACATCGGCGACGGCTCCGTCCACGTCGTGTCCCTCTTCGCGCAAGCGCTCGACCGTTTCCTTCACCGCGTCCGCGGTGCGGGCCGCGATGAAGGTCCGGTGTCCCTGCCGCGCGAGTGCGGTCGCGATGGCGAGTCCGATACCGCTCGTCGCTCCCGTGACCAATGCCGTCCGAGGTGTTTCGGGCATCACGCGCTCCTGCTCGTCGTTGGATCTACCGTCGACAACGACTCTCGCTCGAGCCGGTACAGGCACGCTCCAGTCGGACTCGCGGACCGCTGGACGGTCTAATCGAACCGAGTTCTGTTGGCCAGGGCCCATTCTCGGAATGTCCGGGCGGGACGGCCGAGCAGCGCGCTCACCGTGTCGTGCACGGTGGGTGTGATGGTGAGATAGCGTCGCTGCACCGGGATGTAGTTCTTCACGAATTCCGGCGGCTGGGTGCGCGACAGGATTTCGCGGGCCTCGTCCTCGCTCAGCCGGACGAATTCGATCTCGCGGCCGAGAACCTCGCCGAGAATGCGCACCTGGTCGGCGACCGTCACGACCTCCGGACCGGTCAGCGTGTAGGTCTTGTCCCGATGATCCTCGACGGGACTGTCGAAGACCAGGGCGGCCACGGCCGCGAGATCCGCCGGATCGAGCAGTGGCGCGGCCAGTTCGGGGAACAGCGCCTGGACGCGGTTGTGCGCGCGAATGGTCGGTGTCCAGCGCAGGGCGTTGGAGGCAAGCCCGCCGGGGCGCAGGATGGTCGCGGGGATCTTAGATTCGGCGATATGTTGTTCGGCCAGAACATGTTTGCGGTAGATCGGATTGTCGAATCCGTCGAATTCGGTGTTGACCACCGCTTTCGAGGACAGGAGTACCACGCGCCGCAATCCGCCGTGTGCCGCGGCCGCTTCGAGGAAGGCCGCCGCGCCGTCGTCGACGGTGAGCAGGAAGATTTCGTCGATATCGGTGAGGGCCGCGTCGAGCGAACCCGCGTCGGTGAGGTCACCGGTGACGGTCTCGGCGCGCGGATCGAGGCTGTCGCCGAGGGTGGTGTGCACCAGTACGCGCACGGTGTGCCCGCTGTCGAGCAGTGTCGAGGGGAGGTGCCGAGCGGCATTACCGGTGGCACCGGTGACGAGAATTCGTGACATAGGGTTGTTGCCTATCGTCGATCGTGGGACTGATACGCGAGGTCGAGGGAGATGCCGCCCGCCACCGTCGGCGTCTCGTAGAGGTATTCCGAACCGCGCAGCATCGCGTCGCGCAGGCGGCGGATCTTCAGCGAGGGTTCGAGGCCGAGTTCGTCGCGCACCCGGGTTTGCAGTTCCCGGTAGCGATCCAACGCGTCGGCCTGTCGGCCCGACCGGTACAGGGCGAGCATGAGTTGGGCGAATATATTCTCATTGAGCGAATATCGCGCCGACAGGCTCGACAGCTCGCCGATCAATTGATGGTGACGGCCCAATCGGAGTTCGGCCTCGATGCGCTGTTCGATCGCGCCGAGCCTGCGTTCCTCGAGACCGCGCACATAGGTCTGGAGGGCGACCCCGGTCTGGATGTCGACCACGGCGTCACCGCGCCAGATGTCGGCGGAGGAATTGAGCAGGCGTACGGCCTTGAGATCGTCGCCCGCCGCGGCGGCCTTCTCCCCCGCCCGCACCAGACCATCGAAGCGGAACGCGTCGACCGCCTGCGGTTCCACGCGCAGCATATAGCCGTAGTCCTTGGTGATCAGGATGCTGCGCGCCGCTTCCAGCGAGCCGATTCCGGGCAGATCGCTCAAGGATTTGCGGATCTGGAGTACGTAGGTTTGCAGGGTGGAGGCGGCCGTGGACGGCGGTCCGTCGCCCCATAGTTCCTCGACGCAGATTCCGGTGGTGACCACGCTGTTGGCGTTGAGAATGAAAAGCGCCAGGAGTTGTTTGGGTTTCGGCGCGCTCGGCAATACCGAACGACCGTGGAAACCGACGAACAAGGGACCGAGAACACTGTATTCGACAGACACGACTTACTTACCTTCGCGATTTCGGCGGCAGCGGAACCGCATCACGCGAAGAGCGTCACCGTCGGGAGACGGCGCGGTGATCGAGCGATGGTCGGCTCCTGCGGGGCGCGGAATCCAGCACGTACACGACGGCGGCCCCCGGGCTACGTCGTGCGCGTCACTCCGCGACATCGACCGGAACCGAGCGTGCCCCGGTAGCGAACGGGAGCGGCCGTGGACATATCGCGCGTTGTCGTCATCGCGGCCCTCCCTTCCGATCCCACTTCGAATGGTAAGTCTCATTCCGGGTCCTCACAACGCGAGCCGCGCGGGCACCGCACGCTCTAGGCCGCCGACCGGGGCACCTGTCCACCATGGAAGGCGATCATGTCCGCGAAGGATCCGAGCACATCGATCGGCTGCCCCAGCGTCGGATCCGATTCCAGTTCCAGCAGGGCGCGGTGCAGATTCGACACCAGCCGCTCGGCCTCGCCCAGGGACCCGAATTCCGTTGTCGCGCTTGCCCGTGCGATCTCGAGCGCCGAAAGTCCGGCGGCGGCGCCGTCGGCCGCCGAGCGCTGCACCCAGCGCAGGTAGCGGATGTTCTCCTCGATGACGTCCGGACCGGAAACGGGGCCGTGGCCGGGCACGATGGTGACCGGGCCCAGTGCGGCGGCGGCCTCGAGCGCGCGGATCGTCCCGGCGACCGAACCCATCAGCGTGTACGGCGCGACTCCGGCCATGACGATATCGCCGCCGAACAGCACCCGCTGCTCTGGAAGCCAGACCAGCAGGTCGCCGGTGGTGTGGGCGGGGCCGGGGTGGATCAACTCGACGCGGATATGGCCGACGTGCAGGACCGCGCCGTCGTCGACGGTCAGATCCGGTAGCCGCACCTCGATATCGCCCCAGTCCACCTCCGACCACAGTGTGGTCATCCCCAGGCCCGCCCGCTCGGCGTCGATCCTGGTGTTGGTGTGCGCGACGATCAGCGACCGGTCGAACACCACGTTGCCGAACGAATGGTCGCCGTGGAAATGAGTGTTGACCAGCCAGGTCGGCTGCGCGCCGCCGAGCAGCGCGCCGACGGTCGTCGCGAGCAACGTGCTGCGGTACTCGGTGGCCGCCGTGTCCACCAGCACGCTGTGGCGCGCCGAGCGGATCAGGCCCGCGTTGTTCACACACCAGCCGCCATCGGGCTGGATGTAGGCGAACACATCGGGAGCCACCTCCTCCAGCACCGGATCGACGATATGGGCGGGCGCGTGCGTGGGACTCATGTCAACAGCTTGACCGCGGACGGTCCAGCCACGGTCCACGATCGATCCAGCCCTGAGCCGTCGAATCAGTCCCAGCGCGACGACCTGCCGCCGGGAACCACCAGGTGCTCGCGCAGGAACGCGAAGGCCACGGCGAAATTGCGGCGAATGATGTCGAAATCGGTCGTGGAGGAGAATTCGGGAATGGCGTAGAGGCCACGCGCGTAGGCCCACAGGTGCGGGTAGCCGTCCGGGTAGAGGAAATTGGTCTCGAAGATCCCCGGATAGGCGCATTCGAAACGGACCAGCGAAACATACAGTCGCACATCGGATTCGGTCAGCACGTCGCCGTTGAGATAGCGGCGATCGGCGAGCCGGTCGTTCAGCCGCCCCAGCGCGCGCAGCGAATCGGTGATCAGATCCCGATGATTGTCCTCACGCGCCTCGTGGCCGAGGATATGGATGACGCTGTGGACATTGTCGTAGAGCCATTCGTTGATCTCGTCGATCTCCGCGCGCAGGTCGGCCGGATACAGATCGATATCCTTGGTCGCCAATTCGTCGAAGTGGATCGCGAGGTCGCGGCTGATCGCGTCCGCGTCGTTGCTCACGATCACCCGGTTGCGGGTATCCCACAGTGTGGGCACACCGGCCCGGTGTCCCGGCTCCATGGCCTCCCAGACCGCCCGCAGCGCGGCGGGGTCGTCATCGGAATAGCTGATGTCCACGGCGCCTTCGAGACCTCTGAGTTTCCTGGTGATGGCCGCACGGTTGGACCACGAACAGCCCCAGCTGACGAACAGCCGGTAGCGTCCGGACTCGGCGGGGAAGGATTCGGTGCCGAGCCTGCCCTGGAAGCGGGCGGGTGGACGGACGATCGAGCCGTCGGGCCGTCGGAGCACTCCGGCGGCCGAATCCGGCATGTCACAGCTGGCCGCCGGTGCGGCGTCCTGCTCACGGAAGACGTTGGTCGGCATCGGTTCTACTCCTTCTCATCGGAGATCGTCACGGGCGCCGGAGTGGCGGCGACGAGCTCTCGGGTGTATTCGTGGCGGGGATCCGACAGCAGTGTCGCGGTCGTGCCCGATTCCACGACCAGGCCGTCGCGCAGGACGACCAGCCGATCGGTGAGATCGGCGGCGGCGCTCAGATCGTGGGTGATGAAGACGATGGCGAGGCCGAGTTCGGTCCGTAGTTCGTCGAGCAGGTCGATGACGCGGCGTTTCGCCGAATTGTCGAGCGCGGAAACGGCTTCGTCGCAGATCAGCACCTCGGGATCGGTGGCGAGGGCCCTGGCGATCGCCACTCGCTGGCACTGTCCGCCCGACAGCTGTTCCGGGGTGTTGCCGAGAACCGATTCGGGCAGCCGGACCCGTTCTGCGAGTTCGGCGACGCGTCGCCTCCGCGCGGCGCGATCACCGATCCCGAAGGCGCGCAACGGTTCTTCGATGGCCCGCCGCGCCGAGTAGCGCGGGTCGACCGAGGAGTACGGGTTCTGCGCGATCACCTGCACCGCGCGCCGGAACCGGCGACGCTCGGCCCGGTCCAGCCCTCGCACGTCCTCGCCCCGGAAACGCACTACACCGCCGTCGGGTACTTCCAGCCCGGCCATCAGCCGACCGACGGTACTCTTTCCCGCTCCCGAGCCACCGACCAGTCCCACCGTCGCCCCGCGCACCAGATCCACCGAGACCTCGCGAACCCCGGTGGGCCCGTGCACGCCGGGATAGAGCCTGCGCACCGACTCCAGCCGGAGCAGATCCACGCCGACGGCGGCCGGTTTCCGCACTACCGCAACCTTTTTCACGATGCTCGTCGGCTCGATGCGCTCCTGCGCCCCTCCGGGTTCGCGGTGGACCGAGTTCTGGTCGACCACCTCCGTCGACGCGGGCGACGGGAAGCGCACCCGTGCGGGGGCGATCGGCGCGATGGTTCGGATATCGCCGCGTGCCACGATCGTGCCGCCGTCGAGCAGTACCCCGCGGTGGGCACGCTGCGCGGCCAGCGCGAGGTCGTGGGTCACCATCAGCACGCCGACACGTTCGCGCTCGGCCAGTCCGGAAATCCAGTCCATCACCCTGGCCTGAGCGAGGGTGTCCAACGCCGCGGAGGGTTCGTCGGCGATGAGCAGCGCGGGCCGGGCCGCCAGGGCCACCGCGATGAGGACACGCTGCGCCATCCCGCCGGACAGTTCGTGCGGGTAACGGCGCACGATGGCCGAAGGATCCTCGAACCCGACCTTGTCGAGCAGTTCCGCGACGCGCGCACGCCGTTGCTCCCTGGACAGCGAGCGCGCCTCGGCCACCCCTTCGAGGATCTGCGGTCCCACCCGCAGTACCGGGTCCAGCGCGACGGCGCAGTCCTGCGGGATGAGCCCGACCCGGCTGCCGCGTACGGCACGCATCTGCCGGCGGTCACCGGGGTCGACGCGGGTCCGCCCGAAGGCGAGTTCGCTGGTCTCGACCGTGGCTCCGCGCGGCAGCAGTCCGAGCACGGCGTTGACGATGCTGGATTTGCCCGATCCGGATTCTCCGAGCAGGGCGACGATCTCGCCGGGCGCGACCGAGAGGTCGATATCGCGCACCGCCGCAACGCTGTTCGCGTATCGCACGGTGAGTCCGCGTACCCGCAGTGCCGGTGCTGGCTCGTCCTCGTGGTCCGCGCGTCGGATCTCGTCGCGGGAGTCGCGTACCGGTGCGCTGTGGGCGATCATATGCCCGCCTCCTCGGGCTGAAGGTACGACGAGAGCATGTTCACCGCGACGACCACTATCGCGATCACCACGCCCGGCGCGATACTGAGCCACCATTCGGTGGAGACCGAACCGCGTCCGGCGGCGATCAACGCGCCCCATTCCGGCGACGGCGGCGCCGCGCCGAATCCGAGGAACGACAGGGCCGATATCCCGAGTACGGCGGCGGCGAATTCCAGTGCGGCCAGGGCCGCCACCGGCCTGGTGGCGTTCGGCAGCACGTGCAGCAGCAGCACCGCGGCGTGTCCGCGTCCCGACACCCGCGCGGCGGTCACATACGGCCGGGAGCCGATGCGCAGCACTTCGGCACGCATCAACCTCGCGACGCTGCCGATACTCACGATTCCCACGGCGAGCGCCACATTGACGGTGCCGAATCCGAAGGTCGTGATCAGGCTCATCGCGAGCAGGAACGACGGCACCGAGAGCAGCACGTCGACCACCCTGGTGATCACCTCCTCGACCGGACCGCGGAAATACCCCGCGAGCAGTCCGAGCAGTCCACCGGCGAACAGCGCGATCACCACCGCCAGCAGGGCCGCGGGAACCGACGCCGCCGTGCCGTGCACGACCCGGGCGAACAGGTCGCGGCCGAGACTGTCGGTGCCGAACCAGTGCGCGGCGCTCGGCGGCCGATAGGTCGCCTCGGGGTCGACCGTGTACGGGTCCCGGCGCGCGAAGACGCCGGGGGCCAGCACCCAGCCCGCGACGACCAGCAGCACACCGACGGCGACGATCATCCCCGCGCGGCCCGCTCTGTCAGGTGAGCGCATAGTCGCCTCGCATCGTCGCTCGTGACCGGATCGCGCCGCCGCTCGCGCGGATGCGCGGGTCGAGATACTGGTAGAGCAGATCGATCACCAGGTTCACGGTCACGATGAGCGCCGATCCGAGCACCGTCACCGCCAACACGACGGGGGTGTCCTTGTCGACGATCGCGTCGGCGATGAGTTTGCCCATGCCGTGCCGGGAGAAGACAGTCTCGACGACCACCGATCCCGAGACGAGGCTGCCGATCAACATTCCGGTCATGGTCAGCGCGGGCAGTCCCGCGTTGCGGAGCAGGTGACCGAACATGATCCTGCCCTCGCCGATTCCCTTGGCGCGCAACGTCCGTACGAAGGGCTGTCGCGACGTCGCTTCCAGGCTGCGGCCGAGGATCTGCCCGACCACGGCGGCGACCGGCACGGCCAAGGTCACCGCGGGTAGGACCACGGCGCCGGGACCACGTCCTCCGATTCCGGGAAGCAGCCGCCATTCGAAGGCGACGAAATGGATCAGCAACAGCCCGATCAGGAAGGTCGGTATCGAAATGCCGACGACCGGAGCGGTTCTCAGGAACCCGCCGATCCAGCGCTGTCGCACGAGTGTCGCGAGGACAGCGAGCAGCACCCCGACGGGCAGTCCGATGGCCAGCGCGACGCCCGCCAATTCCAGGGTGGCGGGCAGCGCTTCGGCGACGACGGTCCCGACGTTCTCGTTGGACCTGATCGAGAACCCGGGGTCGCCGTGCAGCAGGCCGAACGCGTAGTCCCGGTACTGCGCGAACACCGACTCGTCGAGCCCGAGGTCGGCGCGCAGCGCCCGCACCTGTTCCGGGTCGAGCACGACGTTGTCGGCGCCGCTGCGGCTGAGCTGGATCTGGACCGGGTCGCCCGGCACGACCCGCAGCACGATGAAGGCGAGGGTGAAGGCGATCCAGATCGTCACGGCCGCGTGCGCGACACGCGACAAGACGAATCGGCCCATCACGGAGCCCATCTCGTGTCGTGGAACGTCCCGTCGACCGAGTACCCGTTCAGACGGGAATCGGCGGCGACGAGCGATCCCGGCTCGTAGAGCGGAACGGCCAGCCCCCGTTGCAGGATCGTGCGCTGGATCTGCCCGACGGTCGCGCCGCGCTTATCGGGTTCGGCCTGCGCGGACTGCTGATCGAGCGCGGTGTTGAGCGGATCGTCGGCCGCGATGCGGGCCCGGTTCTTGCCCGCCGCGGCGAAGACCGTGCGCAGCACATCGGGATCGCCCCGGTTCTGATTGAACACGAGCAGGTCGTAGTCACCGGCGTCCTGGGTCGGTGAGAGTTCGGCGACGGGCAGCCCGCGCAATCGCAGTTCGATACCGCTCTGGGCCCACTGCTGTTGCAGCAGTTCCAGCAGCGGACCGTTGACCTGGTCCACCGACGGATAGGTCACGGCGAGGCTGAGCCGCTGACCGTTCCTGACCCGGACCCCATCCGGGCCGGGCCGCCACCCCGCGCTGTCGAGCAGGCTTGCGGCCCGGTTCCGGTCGAAGGCGAGTTCGTTGCCCAGTTCCAGATAACCCGGAGTGTTGGCGGCGAGAATACTGGTCGCGGGCGGGGCCCCGCCCGCGAGCGCCGTGCCGACCAACTGCCGTCGATCGGTCGCCGCGATGAGTGCGCGGCGAACCGTGTCGTCGGTCAGGGGACCCCGCGTGGTGTTCGGGGTGATGGTGTAGACGATTCCCGGTGACTGGATGCGCGTGGTCGTGTACCGGTCCCCGGCGAGGCCGTCGATCTGGCGTTGGGAGATGCCGGTGGCCGCGTCGACCGTTCCGGAGGACAGAGCGTCGAACTGTACGCCCGGTTCCTTGACCAGCTGGAAATCGATCCGCGCAAGCGCGGCCGCCCCCGGCTGCCAGGGGGCGGCGCCCCAACGGTAGTCCTCACGCCGCACCAGCGAGACCCGCTCTTTGGCCTGGATCGACTGCAAAGTGAAAGGTCCCGTGCCCGCGAACTTTCCGGCGCAGCGCTCCTGCGGTCCGAGACTCCACGCGGCCGCCGATATCGGCGCGAGCGCGGTGGTCGAGGTCGCCTGGACGAAGGAACTCTTCGGGGTGGAGAACCGCACGGACACAGTGTCGGGACTCTTCACCACCGATTCCACATAACCGGCGAGCAGGCTGTTCGCCGTCGCCGCCTGCGCGCCGAGTCCGACGATCCCGTCCCAGGTGGTCTTGACCGCCGCGGCGTCGAAAGGTGTTCCGTCACTGAATGTCACGTCGGTGCGCAGCACGAAGGTGAATTCGGTCGCGGTGTCGTTACCGGACCAGGAGCGGGCCAGCCAGGGATGCAGCGATCCGTCGGCGGGATTCTGGTAGACCAGCGAGTCGACCAGGGGGCGAACGAACGGACTCGCGTTCGCGGTGAGATTCTGCGCGGGATCGATGCAGTCGGCGGTATTGGCCGTCGCGATGGTGAGCGTGTCCTTGCCCGACGCGGAATCCGTCCCCGCACAACCCGCGGCGAGGGTGCACAGCAGTGTCGCGGCGAGCATCGCTCGCGCGGCTTCGGTGGATCTCATCGGCGCGCGGACCGCCGGATCGCGGGATCGAGATCGTCGCGGATCACCTGGCGGTCGGCCACCGACAGGGTGCCGTCGGCATTGCGGCGCAGTTCGTCCTCGACCAGGACGCTCGGCAGGAAACGCACCGCCCCTTCGCGATCCACGAGCGAGGTCAACGCGTAGTAGCTGACGAGCACGACGTCCTCGGAAGGACCGGGTTCGACCACGAACTGGTCGAACCAGTGCCGATGGGTCGCCTCGGCGTGCGCGGACGCGGTCGCCCTCGTGGCCTCTGCGATGGCCTCGCGGCCTCGCAGCGCGTCCTGGCGCGAGGCGTGCCGCAGCACTCCGTCCTCGGTGAACGTCGCCGCGAAACCCTCCGCGTCGACATCGTCGAGCAATCGGGCCTGCCCGGCCAGGAAACTCTGCACCTGCACATAGGTCTGGACGTCTCGCCCGAGGATGCTCGGGTCATTGGTGATGGTCACTGTGGTCCTCCATGAGATGTGTTCGGCTGCCGCCGGTTTCACGCGAGCGAGCGCTCGGCTTCGGTGAATGCCCGCGCGGCTTCCAATGTCGCGACGCTGTTTCCGCCCAGGGCCGCGCGCACCCGCCGTTCGACGTCCTCGCGATCGGTCGCGCCCAGTCGCGCGCGCAGCCGTTCCAGGTCGAGCTGGACGTGGTGATGCGAGGTGGCCGCCGTCGTGTCACCGTTCTCCTCCAACGTCCACTTCCCGTGGTGGGCGAGGAATCCGTCCGGGACCACGGTCTGTTTGTAGGCCAGTTCGAAGCGATCGGTCACCACGCGGTAGGAGCGGGTGGTGTGCGCCTCGCCCGCGCTGTTCACGGTGTCCATCTCCAGGATCTGCGCGTCGTCCACCGAGGACAGCGCCACGCGCGACACGTGGGGCAGCCGTTCGGGCCACAAGTCGGCCCGGTACAGGAAATCGAAGACCGGTTGCGCGGGCGAGGCGATGGCGACGGTGTCGGAGAACGCGAGGGAGACGATGGAACCGTCGCTCCTGCCGACCGCCGTCGCCGCGACCGCCGCGAGTTCGGCGTCGCTGTTCGCGTCGAGGGCGCGCTGTATCCAGGCCACCGAGTCGGGATCGTCACCGACCGCGCTGAACCGGTGGTCGAGGGTCAACGTCGAGGTGCCGTCCCCGGTGGAGTCGACCCGCCACGTCCCCGACATCGAGGCGACGGGCGCGGCGGAGACGAGTTGCCGGAAGGTCACCGTGCGATTCCCGGCGTCGAGCTCACGCCGCGACCGCCACGTCTTGACCGTGTCCTGCGCCGTGGCCCAGATGTCGAGCGATTCGGTGCCGTCCGGGCCTGGTTCGCGCCGCACGTGGACCGTGGGCGGGAAGATGATCGGCCAACTCTGCGCGTCGGCGATCACCTCGTAGATCTGATCGGCCGACGCCGCGACCTCGACACTGTGCCGTGTCGTGTATTCGGCGGGGCCGGAACCTGATTCGGACATGACTTCTCCTGGAGCTGGTGATTTCGAGAGTGCGCGTCAGCGCAGGTGCACGCCGCCGTCGACCAGGAGCACGGTCCCCGTCGAGTATCCGGCCCCGGCCAGGCCGAGTACCGCTTCGGCGACATCGCCCGGCAGGCCGATCCGGCGCAGCGGGGCGATCGCGCTCACCTGTTCGCGCGGACCGGTGAGGGCGGTGGTGAATTCGGTGTCGATGAGACCCGGGGCCACCGCGTTGACACGGATGTCGGGCCCGAGCGTGGCGGCGAGCAGCCGGGTGAGATGTTCGATCGCGGCCTTGCTCACCGCGTACGGGATCGAACTACCCGCGGGCCTGCTCCCGGCGATGGAGGAGATGTTGACGATCTGTCCGTGCGGCGATTTACGCAGGTGCTCCACGGCGGCCACGGTCAGCCGCCAGGTGCCGAAGACGTTGACCTCGAAAATATCCCGCCAGACCTCCACCGAGGCGCCGGCGAGATCGTCGTGTGGGATCTGCCGGGTCACGCCCGCGTTGTTCACCAGGACGTCGAGTCCACCGAATTCCGCGACGACCCGGTTGATCAGATCGCCCGCTTCGGTCTCGTCGCTGATATCGGCCCGGAAGTAGAGCGCGCCGGGAATATCGGAGGCGACCTTCTCCCCCGCGTCCACCGAATTGGCGGAATTCACCGCGACCCGGTAACCGGCCTGCCCGAATCGTCTGGCGATCTCGGCGCCGATTCCCGACGACGATCCGGTCACCAGGACGACGGGCTGGTCCGCGTGTTCTTTCCTACTGCTCATTTCCATTCCTTTCACCCGTGGTCGCGAGTTCGATCGCGGCCACCGGGCACGAATCACGCACCTCGTCCAGGCGGGCGCGCACTGCCGGATCAGCCGAATTCACCTCGGCGTCGACCACGACGACGGTGCCGCTGTCCTCGTCCTGCGCGAAATGCCGCGGCAGCAGCCGGGCACACTGGCCCGAACCGATGCACAGTCCCGGGTCGGCGTCGATGTACACGGCATCGCCTCACCACGTCACCCGCAGGCTGTGCAGCCCGTAGACGGATTTCTCCGGCCCGAAAGTCTGGTCGCCGGTGAGTCGCAACGTCGGGATCCGGTCGAAGAGCCTCGTCAGCGCGATCTCGAGTTCCTTACGCGCCAGTGGCTGCCCCAGGCACTGGTGGATGCCGAAGCCGAACGCGAGATGGCGGTTGGGCTCCCTGCGGATATCGAACCGTTGCGGCTCGGCGAAGGTCGAACCGTCCCAGTTGGCCGCGGTCACCGAGGCGATGACACCCTCGCCGCGCCGGATCAGCGTGTCGCCGATCCGCACATCCTCCAGTGCCACCCGGGGTACACCGGTGTGCACGATCGACAGGAACCGCAGGAGTTCCTCCACGACCTTTCCGATCAGTTCCGGATCCGAGCGCAGCAGCGCGTGCTGATCAGGATGGCGCAGCAGCGTATAGACACCGAGGCCGATCATGTTCGCGGTCGTCTCGTGCCCGGCGATCAGCAGCAGCAGGGCCGAACTCTTCAGATCCTCTCGGTGCAGTTCACCGGAGGACTCGCGTTCGAGCACCAATCGGGAGAGCACATCGTCGCCGGGATGCGCCAGTTTGCGGTCGGCCAGTTCGCCGAGATATTCGCGCAACTCCACGACCGCGCGCGCACTCTCCTCCAGGGTGAATTCCGAACTGAGCATGCGGCGACCCCGCTCCTGGAAGTACTCGTGGTCGCTGTAGGGCACGCCCAGCAGTTCGGCGATCACCGCGGAAGGAATCGGAAGCGCGAAATTCGAGATGAGATCGGCCGGTTCTCCCGCGGCAAGCAACTGCTCGATGAAACGGTCGACGATCGATTCGATGGCGGGGCGCAGCCCGTCGATCCGTTTGACGATGAATTCCCGGCTCAGCATCCGGCGTAGTCGGTCGTGCTCGGGCGGATCGAGCCGAAGGAACGGAATATGTTTCTGTCCCACGCTGGCGCGCAGCGCGGCGGAGACGAAAGGGAATCCGGGATTGCGGGCGTCGGCGCTGAACCGGTGATCCGACAGCGTCGCCTTCACGTCCTCGTACCGGGTGAGCAACCAGGCCTCGGCGCCGTTGTAGAGCGTGATGCGGGCGGCGGGCGAGTTGCCGCGCAGCAGTTCGTATTCCCGCGGTGGCGCCAGGTCGTCGGTGCGGTCGAACGGGAACGCGGGTATCTGGGTCTGCGTGTCTACTGGCACGGCTCGAACCTTCCTTCGTTGAGCGAGGTGGTGGTCACGATGTGCCGAGCCGATCCCACGAGAGCGCGGGATCGTGTGACCGCAAACGGTTCTCGGCGAAGGATTTCGCGGCGTCGAGGGTGTCGAGACTGTGCTTTCCCAGGGCGGAGCGGACCAGGCGGGTGGCCGCCTCGATGGTCGCGTCGGCGCCGAGTACCTGCCGCACCCCGGCCGGGTCGAGCGCGATGGTGTGCCGTCCGGTGATCGTGACCGAATCGGCGTGCTGTTCGACCGACCACTGTCCGAGGTGCGCGCGGGCGATCGGCGGCACCGTCAACGGCTTGTACACCACCCGCGCCTGCCCGAGGCAGATGCGGATCGACGGGATCCGGTGCCGGGTTCCGTCGTCACCGAGCACCGTCGTCGACACGGTCTGCACGCCGTCGTCGTCTTCGTCGTAGTCGACTTCGTGGACGTGGGCGATGCCGCCGGGCCACAACTCCAGCCTGCGCAGGAATTCGAAGACGTCGCCGACCGATCCGTGCGTGCGCACCACGTCCTCGAAGGTGTACACCCACGCGCCGGGCCCGCCGGGCAGCGCGGCGGACTCGGCCAGTTCGGTCAGGATCCGGCGCACCACGATTTCGAGGGAAGCTGCTGCGCCCGTGTCGGTTCCGGCCGGTGCTGTGGTCTCGATATCGACCGCGCCCGCGAGATCGTCGCGGTAGCGCACGACGGTGGCCGGACCGTCCGCGCGGAACACCAGGGCCGTGGGCACTTCCGACGTCCGGCGCTCCAGTACGACCGACCGGACGGATCGATCCTGTTCCAGCCACAGTTCGAAGGTCTCGACATCGTCGGTGGCGGCGAGCGCCCTGGTGTGGATCACCGGACCGGCGAACAACGGCCAGGAATGCACATCGGCCAGGATCCGATCCACGGGCCGTGCGACCGATCTCGCGCTCGCGGCGGGGTGGGAGGGCAGTGCGGTCATCGTCGACTCTCTTCTCCTTGTGGACGATTCGTCGTTGTGCGCTGTCCCCCGGCTCGTCCGGGCAGCAGGGTCGCGCTGATCACGGCGCCGACCAGGATCACCGCCGCGACGCCGAACGCGGTGGCGTATCCCTCGGTCACCTCGGCCCCGGTCGGCACACCCGCGTCGTCGGTGCGCGCGGCGGCGACGATGGTCAGGACGGCCAGTCCCACCGAGCCGCCCAATTGCCTGGTGGCGTTGGCGAGGCCCGACACCACCCCGGCGTCCTGCGGTGCGACCCCACCGATCGCCGTGGCCGCGGTCGGTGCGAGTGCGAGACCGATGCCGAGGAACACCACGACTCCCGGCGCGATCACCGCCCAGCCGATGGAGGAATCCGATCCGAGCAGCGTCAACGCGGCGAACGCGGCGGCCGAGAGCCCCGCTCCACCGATGATCACCGGCCGCGCGGGTATGCCCCGCTTCAACAGTTTGGCCGCGGACTGGGCCCCGATCACGGTGGTCACCGCGAACGGGACGAAGACCAGCCCCGCCTCCAGCGCCGAAAGTCCGCGCACCCCTTGCAGATACAGCGAGACGAAATACAGCACCGAGAAAAATCCCGCGCCGAGCAGGAACATGGTGAGATTGGCGACCGCGACGGCACGCTGCCGCACGATCCGCAACGGAAGCAGCGGATGCTCGGCGATCCGCGCCTCGACCACCACGAATGCGAGCAGCAGCACGATGCCGATCACCGTCGCGATCGCCGCGATCGCGTCGAAGCTCGCCGCCTTGCCGAATTCGACCAGGCCGTAGACCAGCGCGATGAAACCCGCCGTCACGGTGAGGCTGCCGAGGATGTCCAGCCCGCCCTGCGGCCGGGTGTCGTCCTTGCGCAGATAGATCAGCGCGAGCACCGCGAGCACCAGCCCCACGGGCACGTTGACCAGCAGAACCCAACGCCAGGACAGGAATTCGGTCAGCAGACCGCCGAGCACCGCGCCGATCGCGCCGCCGACCGCGCCCATCATCGTCCAGGTCGCGATGGCCTGGGTGCGTTTGGGACCTTCCTCGAAGGTGGCGGTGAGGATGGCCAGGGTCGACGGCGCCAGTACCGCGCCACCGATGCCCTGCACCGTCCGGGCGACCACCAGCCAGACCGCGTTGGTCGCGAGTCCGCCCGCCAGGCTCGCGAGGGTGAAGGCGGCCAGACTGAGAACGAAAACCCTTCTCCGCCCGAACAGATCCGACGCGCGCCCCCCGATCAGCATGAATCCGGCGAAGGTCAGCGTGTAGGCGGTGACCACCCACTGGAGATCCTGTTCACCGAATCCGAGCGAGGTTCTGATGCCGGGCAGCGCGACGTTGACGATGGACACGTCGAGCACGACGATCAATTGTCCCGTGCAGGCGAGCGCGACCAGGATCCATTCCCTGGTGCGTGCCACGGCGGCCGCGGGTGGTGACACACCGGCGGATTCGGCAGTCGCTTTGTCGATTCTGTTCGTCATATCCGTTTCCCGATCGTGTCGTGGCGCTGCGCCGCGGCGTTCAGGCTCCGGCAGCGGCGCTCAGCCCGTTCTGAAGGTGGGTGAGTAATTGACGTGGGGTGGTGATGTTCTCGAGTTCGTCGTCGGACAACTTGACGCCGTACCGGCGCGAGATGACCGCGGCGGCCTCGAGCAGGGCGAGCGAGTCGTAGCCCAGGTCGGCGAAATCGGCATCGAGCACGTCGCCCTCCAGATCCACCGACTCGTCCTCACCCGCGGCTTCTCGCAGGATGTCCTTCAATTCCGTGACGCCGACCTGCACGCTCATGATTGGCTCCTCCGCTTGTTCTCCGATCCGGTGATCGGGACAAGCCGAGCCTGACATCAGTCGCTGGACGTTCCCTGGAATCGCGCTGTAGCCGGACGCGCGGGCGAGCGGCGACAGCGGCCGAGGTATCCCGGAACCGGTCGCAGAGCGGCGCGGAAACGGTCGGCTGGGCTATCCATACGACCAATGATGGGTGAGAAACAGTAGATTGGTAAGATGCCACTTTGAAGTGGGTTGCTAACCAGAAGAAAGTTTGCAGTATGTCGACCGAATCCCAGGCCCTGCTCCGTCGCGACTGCCCCGGTCGCGTACTCCTCGATCACATCACCGGCAAATGGGGAATCCTGGTGCTGACCTCACTGACCGAGGGCCCACTGCGCTTTCACCAACTGCGCGCGGGCATCGAAGGCGTCAGCGACAAGATGCTCACCCAGACCTTGCGCACCTTCGCGAGCGACGGACTCGTCGAGCGCACCGTCCTGCCGACCGCACCCCCGTCGGTCGTGTACGAACTGACCGAACTCGGCGCCGAGGCCGCCCGGGAACTCGAACCGTTCCTGCGCTGGGTCCGCGCCACCGCGAGTGCGGGCGTCCCCGTCCGGGCGTAGCCCGAAAACCCCCGGCACTCTTCGCTATCCGAGCAGCCCGAGCGGACGAATCACTGCAAGACCGACACCGAGGCCGGCGATGACCACCGGCCCGATGAGGTACACGACCGTGGCCCCCAGCCGGACCAGGATCGACACGAACCCTGGTCGCGATGTTGCGCTGTGCCGTGCCCTGCCCGGACGGGCACGATGCGTCGTCTTCACCGTCATGCGTTTCGCTTACCCGACGAACGGTCGGTCAACCGCACCCGCTCCCGTTGTCCGGGATTCGTCATCCACCCGACCACGTGCGCCACGCGGAGCACCTCTCACAGCAGTCCACGCCGGTGGGCGTAGATCGCGGCCTGGGTGCGGTCGCGGACGCCGAGGCGGTTGAGAATGCTGGAGACGTGGTTCTTCACGGTGCCTTCGCTCAGGTAGAGGGAGCGCGCGATTTCCCGATTGGCCGCACCGGCCGCGACCAGGCGCAGGACATCGGTTTCCCGGTCGGTCAGTTCGATCGGGGGTGCGGTGGTGCGCAGACGGACCAGTGCCGCGAGGCGGGCGGCGACGGTGGCGGAGTACTGGTCGACGCCCGCGTGGGCGAGATGGATGGCCCTGGCGAGTTCGGGTGCGGGCAGATCCTTGAGCAGATAGCCGGACGCTCCCGCGTGCAGGGCACGGACCAGGTATTCCTCGTCGTCGAAGGTCGTCAACATCAGCACGGTCGTCTCGTCACGCAGCACGGCGGCGGCTTCGACACCGTCGATACCCGGCATGCGGATATCCATCAGCACCACATCGGGCGCGAGTTCACGCGCGAGTTCTATTGCGGTGGCGCCGTTCTCGGCGGTGGCGACGACCTCGATCCCCGACTGTAGGGCCAGCAGCGCGGCGATTCCTTCTCGGACGAGGCGTTCGTCGTCGGCGATGAGGACGCGCAGGATGGCGGTCACGGTGCCGACACCGTGGCCAGCAGGCGTGTTCCGGTGGCCCCGGTGGTGATGCTCAATCGGCCGCCGACCAGATCGAGTCGTTCGCGCATGCCGCGCAGACCGTGTCCCTCGACGGCGTCGGGCCGCAGACCTCGCCCGTTGTCGCTGATGTCGAGGGTGCGTGCGGTCAGGTCGACGTCGACGGTGACCGTGTCCGCGCCGGAGTGGCGGCGCGCGTTGGTCAATGCCTCCTGCGTGACGAGATACAGCGCCAGGCGCACGGATTCGCCGACCCGGTGCTCGTCGCCGGAGAGTCGCAGTGTCACGGTGAAATCGGTGTCGCGCAGTCGGGCGATCAAGGCTCGCAGGGCCGTGGCCAGGGTGAATCCGTCGGTGTCGTCGTGCAATGCGCCCACCGCGCGACGCACCTGTTCCAGCGCCTGCCTTGCCGAATCGCGGCCGTCGGTGAGCGCCCGGTCGGCGGTGTCGGGCTCGAGGGTGCGGTAGGCGGCGGCCTTCTCCAATTGGATCGCGGTGACCACGAGATGGTGGCCGACGGTGTCGTGGATATCGCGGGCGAGGCGGGTGCGTTCGGCGACCGTCGCCAACGTGACGGCCTGATCGGCGTACTCCGCCAACCGGGCGTTGGCGTCGGACAATTCGACGAGCAGCGATTCGGCCCGGCGTCGGCCCGCTTCCTCGCGGCCCGCGATCACGGCGAGGGTGAGCGCGAAACCGATACCGACGGCGAACATCAGCAGATCGGGAACGGCTTCGGGATCGCCGCCGAACCCCGGACCCACCGCGACCAGCACAGTGGCGAGCACCACCTCGGCCGCGCCGAGCCCGTAGGCGATGCGATGACCGAGGGTGAAATACGCGGTCAGCGGGATCAGGACGAACAACAGTTTCGCGTTACCCGCGCAATCGAGCGCGGTGACGAACGCGAACAGCGCCGCGCGGACGGTCAGTGCCGCCACCGCATAACTGGGCGTGACCGGTATGCGCGATTCCACCGATTCGAGTGCGCCCGCCACCGCGAGTCCACAGGTGAAACCCCACAGACCGAGCGCGTCGCACTCTCCCGACGCGGCGACGACGAGCCCAGCGACCAGTACGGACAGGTAGAGGAACCACGCCACCCACGTCAATGCTCGGGGACGGATCATCCCCCGAGCGTAGAGCCGTATGCGGGTGTGCGGGTATCGCCGAAACGAAGTTCGGCCGAAAGTCATGGGTCGCACGACACTTCACCACGTGACCAGCGGATTCCTAGCCTCGGTCCTACCTCGAGAAGGGAATCGGCATGGATACCTCACTACTGCGGCTCAGCGCGGCGGCAGGCATCGTCTGCGGCGCGGCCATCGCACTGGCGGGAGCATTGGAATCGGCGATCGGCCACAAGGTCACGCTGACGCAGATACTCAACGGCGGCTCGGTGCCGCTCGGCATCGGCCTGCTCATCGGGCTGTACCTGTGGCAGCGCCACCGACTCGGACGATTCGGCACGGCGGCGTTCGTGGTGCAATTCCTCGGCTTCGGCTATTTCGCCGGTATCGCCTACGCGCGCAATTTCGTGCTGGTCTACCTCGACCGTTCCGTCGTCGACGAACTACTCGAGGGACCGGCGCGGTACGCGTTTCTCGCGACCGCGATTCTGGCGCTGACCGGCACCTGGTTGTTCGGCGCCGCACTGCTGCGTTCGGGCTCGGTGCCGAAAGTGGCTGTCGCACTGTATGTGGTCGGGCTGTCGGCCTTGTGCCTGACGTTCCTGCTGCCCACACCGGTGGTCCGGCTGGGCCATGTGCTCGGCGGCGCGGGGCTGGTGTGGCTCGCCGTCGCGCAATGGCGGCACGCCACCGTGAGCGAGTCCTCCCCCGAACTCCGTCCCGCGTACGGGTGATTGTTCGTCAGGCGTCGCGGGTGCGCTGCCACCACGGATAGGCGATCCAGACGCAAGCGAACAGCACGGCGGACCCGATTCCCGCGATCAGCGCCGGAATCGGGCCCGCGACGAGGTCGAAGATCAAGACCGCGACACCGGTGACCGCGAACCCCAACAGCAGCAATCCGAGCAGGGCGCAGCGGTGCGCGATCCGAACGACCTGGTCGATCCGGCGCAGGCGGAACAGAATTCGGTGCGCGGCGACCGGGGCGGTGAGGAAAACCGTCGCGGCGATCGAGGTCGCCACGACGAAGAGATAGACGACCTGCATCGACCAGGAAAGCTCGGTGAAACGGGGCTGGAACGGCAGTGTCAGCAGGAAACCGGTCAGCAATTGCACGCCGGTCTGCACGACGCGAAGCTCTTGGAGCAGGCTCGACAGGTTTCGGTCGAGTTGTTCGGTGCGATTCTCGCCACGGACCCGGAAATTCCACTCGCGATCGGTTTCCGGCGCGTGCTCGGTAGGCGGTGCGGCACTGTCGGGATCGGACCGGTTCCGGCGGATGGCCGAAGGGGTGCTCTGCTCGTTCGAATCGATCATCGGGGTCTCACGTCGTGCTTTTCACTGCCGCGGAATCGTCACGCGGGACCGAGGTGGCCGCGTTCCGAGTTGGGGGTTCGAGAGAACCGCGCTCCCCGCACCCTCTCGGTGCGGGGAGCGCGGTTCGCCGGGATCAGGCGTCCGGGCGCGGGATATCTCCGCGCCACGCGCCGGTCTCGTTGTGCTGGTCCTCGATGAAGTCCTTGAATCGCTTCATGTCACCGTTCACTCGGTGCTTCAGTACGCCGAGTTTGTCGGCGGCGTTCTCCACGAAACCTTCCGGATCGACCTCCATCTGCGCGGTGATCCGGGTGTGGGTGTCATCGAGACGATGGAAGGTGATCACACCCGCGTGGTTCGGGCCGCTGTCGGATTTCCAGGCCACCCGCTCGTCCGGGTGCTGCTCGGTGATCGTCGCGTCGAATTCACGGGTCGCCGGACCGACGTGGATACGCCAGTGCGTATGCCGGTCGTCGAGCTGCCGGATCTCCTCGACACCTTCCATGAACTTCGGAAACGACTCGAACTGCGTCCACTGGTTGTAGGCGGTCCGTACCGGTACCTCGACATCCACGGTGGCTGCCAAAGTGCTCATGATGTACCCCTTTCGTGCGAACGTTCGGGTCACATATCGCCTACCCGGGCCGCTGGGCCTCAAACCGTCCTCGCCACTCCCGGCGGCGATGATCGGCGCAAGAGCATCGGAAAGGTCATCTGCGGCAACGGTTTCGATGGCATGCTCCTGCCACCGATCTCGGATCAGGCTCGAAGGAATGCGAGCAGATCGGCGTTGATGGTGTCGGCGTGCGTGGTGGGCATACCGTGCGGGAACCCCCGATAGGTCTTCAGCGTCCCGTTCTTCAACAGCGCCGCCGATTTGGGACCGGACGCCACGTAGGGCACGATCTGATCGTCCTCGCTGTGCATCACCAGAACCGGAATCCCGATCTGTTTCAGATCCTCGGTGAAATCGGTCTGCGAGAACGCCACGACTCCGTCGTAGTGCGCCTTCGCGCCGCCCATCATGCCTTGACGCCACCAGTTCGCGATGACGGCCTCCGACGACTCCACGCCCGGCTGATCGTAGTTGTAGAACGGACCCGACGGCAGCGCCCGGTAGAACTCCGAGCGATTGGCCGCCAACTGGGCCTGGATGTCGTCGAAGACGGATTTCGGCAGACCTTCGGGATTGGCCTCGGTCCGCACCATCAGCGGGGGCACGGCACTGATCAGCGCGGCCTTGGACGCTCTGGTCTCGCCGTGCCGCGCGAGGTAGTGCGCGACTTCACCGCCACCGGTCGAGTGGCCGACGTGCACGGCGTCGCGCAGGTCCAGGTGCTCGACCACGGCGGCGAGGTCGTCGGCGTAGTGGTCCATGTCGTGACCGTCGGCCGTCTGCGAGGAGCGGCCGTGGCCGCGTCGATCGTGGGCGACGACCCGGTAGCCGTGCGCGAGGAAGAACAACATCTGGTTGTCCCAGTCGTCGGCGGACAGCGGCCAGCCGTGACTGAAGACGATGGGCTGTCCCTGGCCCCAGTCCTTGTAGAAGATCTCGGTCCCATCCGCGGTCGTGACTGTGCCCATGGTTACCTCTCTTCGACGTGGACCTCACCGATATCGGGAGGTCGGGTGGCCGCTCGAAATACCGGAGGCCGATTACGCCCGGACTCGATCGGTCCCCGTGGCCCGGCTCCCGATGTAGGTCGGCATCGTCGCCGGCACGCGCCCACCACCGCAGTCAGCATACTTTCAGCTAATAACGCGTGGATGCTTTCCCCGTACGGAGTCGGCCTTCAGGGGCATTCGATGGGGCGACCACCGCGATCCTGCGGTTCCGGAGCTCAGAGAAACACCCGAGGCCGTCGGACGCCGTGCGAGAACACGACGGCGGAGACAGATGTGTCAGCGGAAGAACCCGAGCGCCGCGGCCAGGGCGAAGGCCATGCCGAAGGCGATGAGAACAGCGGCCACCACGGAGGCCGACATGATGACGACGCCGGTGGTCAGGGTCGTGACGATCAGGCCCGACAGCCAGGCCGTGCCCGGCTCGAATTTGGGAGTTCTGTCAGGAGGGGTTGGATTCACAGCCATATCGGGAAGACTCCCCGTGCTATTGATTGCGGCGCCGTCACGCTCGGTGGCAGCTGTCCGGTTGCTGAACGGTGATGGCCGACTTTCCGGCGCGGCACCGGCCGGCGGAGGCTGTCTTCTTCAACCGTTCCACTCGGCGATACCGCCGTCTTGCAGGGCGACCCAGTGCTGGCTGACAGCTTCGTGACGATCCCTAGTTGATATTTTTACCAGCATACGAGCTTGGTAGTAGACCATTCCGTGATAGTTAACCAGAATGTTGCTTGGATTGCGCGGGCATCGTGACCGGTCTCATAGGCATCCGATGCCGGACCGTCACCGAGCCCCTCGCCGACGAGTTCCCGTACACCCCGCACCCGACAACGGGCGGCGAACGCGGTGGTACCCGCGCGTAGACCGGCACCGATGTACGAAGATCATCCGGTACCGCGTCGACGCGGCCGCACCGCAACCGCTCCCAACGAGCGAACTCGTTGCCGGTTCGTCCGCGCGCGCCGCACTGGCACCGATCGACCGCGCCCGGTCATCCCGAAGGAGTTCGCACGTGACGATTCCCGGTCACCCCATCGACATCCTGCTCGTCGAGGATGATCCGGGCGACGAATTGATGACTCGGGAAGCGTTCGAGGACAACAAGATCGGCAATACCCTCCATGTCGTCCGCGACGGACAGGAAGCTCTGGACTACCTGTTCCGCGAAGGTGAGTACGCCGACGCGTCCCGGCCGGATCTGATTCTGCTCGATCTCAACCTGCCCAAATACGACGGCCGCCAAGTCCTGGAGAAGATCCGCGCCGACGACGAGTTGACCGCCATCCCCGTGGTCATCCTGACCACGTCGGCGGCCGAGGAGGACATTCTGCGCAGCTATCAGTTACACGCCAACGCCTACGTCACCAAACCGGTCGACCTCGAACAATTCGTCGCCGCCATCAAGCAGATCGACAACTTCTTCGTCTACGTCGTGCGACTGCCCCGCCGCGGTTGAATACCGTCAGTCCCGCACCCCCGAGACGGCCTTGGCGTTGGCGGCGAAATCGGCGAAAGTGGTGCCGGACTTCTCGCGGTGACTGAGTGCCCGAATGGATACGTCGTGGCCTTCCGCCGCCTTGCGCAACGCCCCGACGGTGGCCTGTTCCCGGGGGATGTGCTGGAACGGATCGAAGGAATACCAGCGCATCGCGTTCTGATGGGTGATCTTGTCGATCTCGTCGTCGGGCACGTCGTAGGTGGCGAACACGCGCTCGAGTTCTTCCGGAGCGCCAGGCCACATCGAATCGCTGTGCGGATAGTCCATCTCCCAGCACATATTGTCCACGCCGATCTCGTGGCGATTCTTGACCCCGATCGGATCGGAGATGAAACAGGTCAGGAAGTGCTCGCGGAACACCTCCGACGGACGCTTACCCCCGAAATCCTGATGTGTCCAGGTGGAATGCATCTCGAATGTGCGATCCACACGGTCGAGGAAATACGGAATCCAGCCCGTGCCACCCTCCGAGAGCGCGATCTTCAGGTCCGGGTAGTCCTTGATCGGTTTGGACCACAGCAGGTCCGCCGCGGCCTGCACGATATTCATCGGCTGCAATGTGATCATCACATCCATCGGTGAATCGGGCGCGGGTATCGACAGTCGCCCCGACGATCCGATATGGACGCTCATCACCGTGTCGGTCTCGACCAGCGCCCGCCACAGCGGCGCCCAGTAGTCATCGTGGAACGACGGATAGCCGAGCGCGGCAGGGTTTTCGGTGAAGGTCAGCGAATGCACACCCTTCTCCGACACACGCCGCACCTCCGCCGCGCACAGTTCGGCGTCCCAGATCACCGGCAACGCCATCGGAATGAACCGGCCCGGATGCGAACCGCACCAGTCGTCGATATGCCAATCGTTGTAGGCGCGCACCAGCGCCAGCGAGAAATCCGAGTCGTCGGTGGCGAACAACCTCGCCGCGAAACCAGGGAAGGACGGGAAGTTCATGGTGGCCAGTACGCCACCGGCGTTCATATCCTTGACCCGCTCGTCGGGATCGAAGCAGCCGGGACGGATCTCGTCGAGTCCCTGCGGCTCGAGGCCGTACTCCTCCTTCGGCCGTCCGGCGACCGCGTTCAGAGCGACATTCGGAATTACCGTATCGCGGAACCGCCAGGTATCCGACCCGTCGGGATTGTGCACCAACCGGGGAGCGTCGTCGATATACCGCTTCGGCAGGTGATTCAGGAACATGTCGGGCGGCTCGATGATGTGGTCATCGACACTGATCAGAATCATGTCGTCTTTGTCCACAGTGGTTCCTTCCATTGTCACCACGAGGTGCTATACGCGCGTACAGGTTATCGCAGCGCAGGAAGGGATTATGGCGAATTCGCGGGACCGGTCCGAGAAGATTCCGCCGGAACGACACAGCCCGGCGCCGTGGTCATTCCCAGGGGGTCAGCACCACTTTTCCCCGCGAATGCCCCGACTCGCTGAGCGTGTGCGCGAGCGCGACGTCGTTCAACGGCAACACGCGGTCGAGATGGATGCGCAGGTCTCCGGCGGCGGCGAGTTCCCCGATCCCCACCAGTTCCGCGGGTCGTGGGCGCGCGGTGATCTTGCGACAGCGCGGATCGGCGACGGCATCGGATTCCTGGGCCGTGATGTAGCGGCCGTCCGTACGCAGCACTTGAAGCGAACGCTGCCCGTACGCGCCCCCGACGAGATCGAACACGACGTCGAGGCCATCGAGCGCCGTCGTGAAATCGGTAGCGGTGTAGTCGATCACCTCGTCGACGCCGAGCCCGCGGAGGAATTCGTGATTGACCGCTCGCGCCGTGCCGATGACGTACGCGCCGCGTTGTCGGGCGAACTGGACGGCGAAGTGGCCGACGCCACCCGCGGCGGCATGGACGAGGACGCGCTCGCCCGCTCGAAGGTTCGCGGCTGCCAACCCCTGCCACGCGGTCGACGCGGCCGTCGGGAGGGCCGCGGCACGAATATCGTCCAAGCCGGGCGGGCGCAGACCGAGACTGTCGGCCCGCGCCACGACGTACTCGCTGTAGGTGCCGGTGCGACTGTGCACCATGCCGAAAACAGCTTCCCCCGTGGCGAATTCGGTCACGCCGAGTCCAACTTTCACCACCGTGCCGGAGAGGTCGAACCCGACGGTGAAGGGCGGCGGACCGAGGAAAGTCACACGCCCCGACCGTAATTTGCAGTCGACGGTGTTCACCGACGTCGCGCCCATTCGCACCAGCACCTCGCCCCGGCCGGGTTCCGGGGTCGGGACTTCGATGGTTTCGAGAACGTCCGGACCGCCGAGCCCGCGCTGACCGATCGCCTTCACCGGTCGCCGGTCGCCGATCCGCGCCCGGGCCGCATCATGTCCGCCGCCGCGAGGTGGGCCGACCATCCGGCGCGGCGGATCCAGCGGGCTTCAAGTATCGCTCGAACGCGTCCACCAGTTCCTGATGCGCGGTCGTGACCCCTATCCCCTGTTCCAGGTTGAGAAATTTCGGCATTCCGGTGAGCAGGAGCAACAGCGCGCCGGGAGCGAGATCACCGCCGAGCGGACCGAAACCTCGATGATTCGTGGTGAGCGCCTCCAATTGGAGTGTGCGCACCCGCTCGGTCACTGCGGCGATCTCCGCGCGCACCGATTTCCTGTGATTGCCAAGGGCCATGAACTCGGTGGTCAGCGCGCTGGTCGCCTCGTCCCGGCTGTAATTCCAGAGCACTCGCGGCAATTGGTCGGCCGACACCTGGAGCACCCGCGTCAGATGCGCGATATTGCGCTCCGAGTAGCGGCGGATCGCCGCGAGGAAGATTCCGTCCAGGGTGCGGAAGTAGTACTGCACCAGACTCGGCGTCACGTCGGCCTTCGCCGCCACCGCGCGAAACGTGACCGCGGCATATCCTTCGTCGAGCATCAACCGCTCGACACAGTCGAGCAGGATCTCCCGCGTCTTCGATGTCTCCGCACCGAAACGGCGAGGTGTCACCGTCATACCCACCTCCCGATCGCCCGTCATGAACTGCCGCCGAAATAGTATGCTATACGACCGCATAGCATCGCAGATCAGGCGATATACCGGTCGCCGTCAGCGTCTTTCCCGACGAGCCGCACCGCGATCCTGGGCCGGACGTGCTTATCCCGGGCTCGTGTACTTCAACGAACTCACCCAGGGTGGTCATTTCGCGGCGTGGGAACAGCCCCGGCTCTTCTCCGAAGAAGTGCGCGCGGGCTTCCGGTCGCTGCGCTGATCCCGGCGTCGGCGAACACGCTCGAATCTCGGTGACCTGACCGATTATTCGAGCGAGCCGTCCCTGGCGACCGCGGGCGGATCGCGGTCCGTCGATCGATGCACTGTTCCGAACCGACGCCCGGTACCGAATTCGGTGGAAAACATCTGTGCCGCAGCGGATTATCGCGGGCATGGATGAACCGCCGGTGACACGCCTCCGATGGAGTTCGGTCCCCTCGACGGTCCGGGCGGATGTGGAGAAGTGGCTCGGCGCGCGGGTGCGGTCGGCCGAGGACCAGTCCGGCGGTTTCGGTCATGGTGTGGCGGCTCGCCTGTTCCTCGACGACGGTTCGTCGGTATTCGTGAGCCGGATCACACACCGGGGATATTGCGCAGGTTGAGTCGGGCGAGGTCGACGATGTCGCCGACGCCGCCCGACAGCACGATCTTGCCCATGGCCATGGCGAATCCGCGCGCCTCGGCGGCGGTGAGGTGCGACGGGACTTCCAGCGCGTCCGGGGTGGTGACCACGTCCAGCAGCGCGGGACCGTCGTGTTCGAGCACCGCGCGCACGGCCTCGCGCAGGTCGCCGGGTTCGGTGACGCGGCGGGTGTAGAAACCCGCGGCCGCGGCGATCGCGGCGTAGTCGACCTGGTCGTGGTCGGTTTCGAACGGCGGATCGCCCGCGACCATCATCTCCAGGCGCACCATGCCGAGACTGGAGTTGTCGAAGACGACGATCTTGACCGGCAGCCCGTGGGTTTTGACCGTGAGCAGTTCGCCGAGCAGCATCGCCAGGCCCCCGTCGCCCGAGAGCGAGACGACCTGGCGATCGGGATGGGCGAACTGCGCCCCGATCGCCATCGGCAACGCGTTGGCCATGGAACCGTGCACGAACGAGCCGAGCAGTCGGCGGCGGTCGGTCGGAGTGATGTAGCGGGCCGCCCAGGTGCAGCACATACCGGTGTCGACGGTGAATATCGCGTCGGCGGCGGCGAATTCGTCGACGAGGGCGGCGAGATGTTCGGGGTGGATGGGTTTGTGGGTGGCGATGTGGGTGCTGTAGGTGTCGACGCTGTGCCGCAGTTTCCGGTGGTGGGCGTGCAGCATCTCGTCCAGGAAGGCACGGTCGTCGCGCTGCGGGACACGGGGCAGCAGCGCCTCCAGCGTGGCGCCGACATCGGCGACGATTCCCTGGACGATGGGCGCGCGGCGGCCGAGTCGGGCGGGGTCGAGGTCGATCTGGATGTTGTTGCGCGTCGGGAGAAAGTCGTCGTACGGGAAATCCGTGCCGAGCAGGAGTACCAGGTCGGCGGCGTGCAGCGCCTCGTAACAGGCGCCGTAGCCGAGCAGGCCGGTCATGCCGACGTCGTAGGGGTTGTCGTACTGGAGGATGTCCTTGCCGCGCAACGTGTGTCCGACCGGTGCGCACACCCGCTCGGCCACACGCAGCACACTGTCGCGGGCGGCGGCACAACCGATTCCGCCGAAGATCGCGATACGGTCGGCCGCCCCGATCCGGTCGGCCAACTCGTCGACGGCGGCCGCCTCCGGACACGGCTTGGCCGCGGTGCGGACCGTGGCGCTGTCGACCGGGTCGGCGGCGGCGGACTCGGCGAGGATATCGCCCGGCAGGACCAGCACCGCGGCTCCGCGTCTGCCGATCGCGCTCTGGATCGCGCTGCGGGACAGACGCACGACCTGCTCGGGGTGCGCGACGGTCTCGCAGTAGTGACTGGTCTGTGCGAACAGCGCCTCGGGTTTGGTCTCCTGGAAGTAGCCGGTGCCGATCTGACGACTGGGAATGTGGGAGGCCAGAGCCAGCACCGGCGCGCCGGAACGATGCGCGTCCATCACCCCCTGGATCAGGTGGGTGTTGCCGGGTCCGCAACTGCCTGCGCAGACCGCGAGGCGACCGGTCAGCTGGGCCTCGGCCGAGGCGGCGAACGCCGCTGCCTCCTCGTGATGGACGTGCACCCACTCGACCCTGCCGTCCCGGCGCACCGCGTCACTGAACGCGTTGAGACTGTCCCCGACCAAGCCGTACACCCGGCGCACCCCCGCCTGAACGAGTACCTCGAGCAGTTCGTCGGCCACCGTACGACTCATCGAATTCCACTCCTTCGACATCCGGTTCCCGCGAGCATCGGACGAGCCGATGCGACGGTGCTGAACATGCGGGTTCGAGCGGTGCGCGCGAGCGTCGAAGACGAGCGTGCCGATCGGCACACTACGAGTTGTTCACCGGGTCCGGTCGGCGGACACACAGGGGGTGACCAGGCCGTTGTACTCCCGCCGGTGTCAGCGGTCGGCGTCGGTGAACCGGATGACGCCGCGGATATTGCGCCCTTCCAGCATGTCCCGATAGCCGTCGTTGACCTCTTCCAGGCGGTACCGGCGGGTGACCATGTCGTCGAGATTCAATTTGCCCGCCCGATACAGCGCCAGCAGATTCGGGATGTCGTGCTGTGGATTGCCCGCACCGAAAATGGTGCCCTGCAAATTCTTCTGGAACAGGGTCAGCATCGACAGATTCAGCGTGACCTCGGTGTCGAGTATCCCTCCCATCGCGGTGACGACACAGGTGCCCGCCTTCGCCGTCAACGCCAGGTACAGGTCGATATCGCGTCCCTCCACCCGGCCGACCGTCACGATGACCTTCTGGGCCATCGCGCCCGCCGTCAGCTCCGGCACCTGCGCGAACGCGGCATCGATATCAGGATAGACGTGGGTGGCGCCGAAATGCCGCGCTTGCTCACGTTTCCACTCGACGGGGTCGATGGCGAAGATGTACCGGGCTCCCGCCAGCACCGCGCCCTGCAACGCCGCCACCCCGACGCCGCCGATTCCGATGATCGCCACGTCCTCGCCCGGACGCACGTCGGCCGACCGCGTCGCCGATCCGAATCCGGTCGTGACACCGCAGCTGAGCAGACACGCCACCTCGAACGGTATCTCCGGATCGATCTTGACCACCGAACTGCGGTGCACCACCAGATACGGTGCGAAGGTGCCGAGCAACGACATCGGATAGACATCCCGGCCACGCGCCGTGACCCGGAACGACCCGTCCGACACCGAGGCGCCCGCGAGCAGCCCGGCGCCGAGATCACACAGATTCGTCCGTCCCGCACGACACGACGGACACCGGCCACAGGACGGAATGAACGACAACGCGACGTGATCACCCACCGCGATATCGTCGACCCCGTCCCCGATCTCGATGACGACGCCCGCGCCCTCGTGTCCCCCGAGGATCGGGAACGACGCCATCGGAATATCGCCGGTGGCCAGGTGGTGATCGGAATGGCACAGCCCCGCCGCTTCCATCCGGATCTTCACCTCACCGCGACGTGGATCACCGATCTCGATGTCCTCGATCGACCACGGCTGATGGAAATCCCAGATCAACGCGCCCTTGGTCCTCATCGACCACCTCCAGTGCTGAGTATGCTTACGATAACAGTTACGGTATATCTATCTGTATAGTGTCTGAGAGCTTTCCGAAGACAGTGACGGGTCGGAAGACCGGACGCCTCGCGCCCGCGCAGCTATGGTCGCTCGCACTGTCGTGCCTGGCCGTCGCGCTGGTCACCGCGGCGATGGTCGCGCTGTACAGCGCGCTGCCGCCGATCGCGGCCGACACCGGGGCCACGCAGGCACAGCTCACCTGCATCGTGGACGGCTACGCCCTGGCTCTCGCGTGCCTGGTACTGCCGGGCGGCGCGCTCGGCGATCGCTACGGCCGTCGCAAGGTGATGGTCGTCGCGGGCGCGGTACTGGCCGCCGCGGGGTGCACGGTGGCGGAATCGGCGGACGAGTCCAGGCCCGCCATCGATCTGTTGGGCACCCTGTTCGCCGCCACCGCGGTCGGACTGATCGTCGTCGCGGCGACCGAAGTACCCGAACACGGCTGGCTCGATCCGCGCGTACTCGGCCTGACGGGTGCGGGCATCGGCGCCTGCGCGGTCTTCGTCGCCGTCGAATTACGCGTGGAGCACCCGCTGCCCGTCGCACCGTGGCTGGCCGAACGCGTCGGCCTGCGGCTCGTCACCTGCGCCGGTCTCGCGGTCACCGCGATCGGCATGTTCGGACTCGGGATGCTCACCGTCGACAGCACCTATATCGATCTGTTCTGGCCGCTGATGGTGATCGGACTCGGACTCGCCCTGTCGGCCACACCTGCCACCGCCGCCATCGTCGCCGGTATTCCGGTGCACAAACACGGCGTCGCGGCCGCCGTGAACGACGCGACGCGCGAAGTGGGCGCCGCCGTCGGCATCGCGATCGTCGGCAGTGTGCTCGCGGCCGGATACAGCGACCGCATCGCCGCGCTCACCCCGATGCTTCCCGAAGAGATCCGCGGAACCGTCTCGGATTCCCTGGCCGCCGCACTTCGGGTGACCGACGCCATCGGCCCTTCAGCGGATCCGATCGCCGACCAGGCCAAAGCCGCGTTCGCGCACGGGTCGCAGCAGGCGGCGATCGCGCTCGGGGTGGTCGCGCTGATCACCGCTGCCGTCACCGCCGTATGGACGCCGGGTCGACGACGGGGCGATACACCGACGCCACTGCCACCTCCCGAGATATCCGGAGACAGAGGCGAACTCGAATCCAGGATGTAGGCGGAGCCCATCCCGAACACCTCGGCGCTCGGGACGACCGTGCCCGAATCCGTTGAGCGGATGACCAAACCGGGGGCGGAGGCAGTGCGAATCCCGAGGGATGCCGGTTCCACCGAGGCATCACGGAGCGAATTCGGACTACCCGAGAGGATCCTCGACAGTGAGCACACGACGATCGGCACGGACGGCAACGTTGCACTGGGTGCTGGCGGGAGCACTCGCCGCCGCGGGCCTGGTCTGCGCCCCCGGTATCGCTCACGCGCAGCCGGGGGCGGCCCATGTGGTCTCCGCGGAGAATGTGAACGACAGGCAGCAGAACGTCATGGTCTTCTCGCCTGCCATGAACCGGCCGATCATGGTGCAGGTCATCCGGGCCGCGGATAGGTCGAGACCGCGGCCGACGATGTACCTGCTCAACGGATCCGGGGGCGGCCCGAATCAGAGCGGCTGGGACGCGCAGACCGACGCGGTGGGTTTCCTGCGCGGCAAGGACCTCAATGTCGTCACCCCCTACGGCGGCAGCAATTCCTATTACACCGACTGGGTGCGCGAGGACGCCGTCCTCGGCTACAACAAATGGCAGACATTCATCAACGAGGAATTGCCGCCCGCCATCGAGGAATTCCTCGGCGCGAACAACGACCGGGCGCTGGTCGGAGTCTCGATGAGCGGCACCTCGGTGCTGAATCTGGCGATCGCCAAACCCGGATTCTGGCGCAGTGTCACCTCCTACAGCGGCTGCGCGCAGACCTCGGATCCCGTCGGCCAGGAGTTCGTCCGCATCACGGTGGAGAACTGGGGCGGTGGGCAGAGTGTCGAGAACATGTGGGGCCCGCGCAACGGGCCGCTGTGGCGCGCGAACGATCCGCTGGTCAACGCGGAACGGTTGCGCGGCACCGAGATCTACCTGAGCACGGGCAGCGGGATCCCCGCCGCTCCGCACGACACTCCCACCGATCCCCGGGTCCAGGACGGCCGGATTCCGCTGCCGGTCCAGATCGCGTTCGGCGGACCGATCGAGGCGGCCATCCGCTACTGCACACTGAACCTGGCCAACCGGCTCGATGAACTGAACATTCCCGTGACGGTGGACGACAGGCCGGTCGGCACCCATTCCTGGGGTTACTGGGAGGACGACCTGCGACGTTCCTGGCCGTTCCTGGCCCGGTCGGTCGGCAGCCGGGAGAACTGAAGTATCACCGCGTAGGTCGCGTGGTCCGAATCGAACGCCGGGTCAGCGGGCACGGGCGATGACGCCGCGTGTTCGACTCCCGTTCGGCAACTCCCACGCGATCGATACCTCGCCGGGTGCGGGCGCCCCGTTCGACGAAATCGGCACCCGCACCACGTCGACGTCGGTCACCTCCGGCACCGGGCCGACGAGCACGGTGAGATCGGGGGTGTCGCTGGCGTGCTGGGCCTGAGCTCGGACGCCGCCGTGGACCAGTGCCCGCAACTGGGTCCGGAAAACCGGGTCCGCGGGCGCGTCGTAGACGAACCGCGTGCCGAGCACCCCGTGCTCGGTGGTTCCGACGAGCGCGTCCGCGCACCCAGGCATGGCGGCGGCCCGGTAGGTCATCGGCACGACGTAACCGACCGGCTCCGCACCGGCCTCGTCGGTCACGACCATCACTTCGATTCCCACTTCGCCGTCCGGGTCGTCGAGTCGGAATCCGCCCGCACGGGCGAGCCGCGGACGGTCCCCGCCCGGGTACCACGGCTGCCGCGGCAGCCAGATGGTCAGCAATTCCAGCTTCGACGGGACAAGGGTGGTCTTGTGGACGATCGCCATGTGCCGAAGCGTTCCACATCCACATAGGCCGTCGGCACCCGACCACAGGTGGTCCCGTGACGTCCGGGTGGTGTCCGGGACGGGAGCACCGAGGCTAGGCTCGAAGGCGACCGCTGTGTCGAAACGGTGTGGGAAGGGGAACCCGTGGCCAAAGTGTTTTCGTCCATCGATGATTCGCTACGTGAGTTCATCGCGAAGCAGGCGATGTTCTTCGTAGCGACCGCCCCCTCCGAGGGGGGCCGGGTGAATCTGTCTCCCAAGGGATACCGCGATACCTTCGCCGTCCTCGACGATCACACCGTCGCCTACCTCGATCTGTTCGGCAGCGGCGTGGAAACCATCGCGCACCTGCGCGACAACGGCCGGATCACCATCATGTTCTGTTCGTTCACCCGCAACTCCCGAATCCTGCGTCTGTTCGGCACGGGCCGCGTCGTCCGCCCCGACGACGCGGAGTTCGACACCCTCCGAACCCATTTCGGGACGGAGCACCCCGGCGTTCGGATGGCGATCGTCGTCACGCTGGATCGGATCGCGGACTCGTGCGGATACGCGGTCCCCTACTACGACCTCGTGGGTGAGCGCCCCGTCCTGGATGCTCATCTCGCCGCGGTGCCCGAGGAGAAGTTCGCCGGACGGATCGCCGGCGACAACGGCCACAGCATCGACGGTCTGCCCGCCCTCGACCCCGAACATCCCCTTCCACTGCGGTGATCGTCGCCGTCGAAGGGCCGCGAGATCACGTGGTGTCGGCGCAAGAGCGACCGAGGCTTGTGACTCTCGGGTCATGACAGCGGAGCGAGCACCCGTCGGACGAAATCGCTCGGCCACGTACCTGTTCCGTCGGCTGTCATGTCCCGCAGAACATCTCCGATCTTCGGATCGGCGAACCTCAGGATTCCGACGAGGCCCAGTTCGGCGCACTGGCGCACCAGTGGACGCAGGATCCGCTCGGCCTCGTCTCGTTCCCCCGCGGCGGCCAGGCACGCGATCAAGAGCAGTCGAGCGCGCAGCAGTGCGCGGGGGCGCGTCATTCGCGCGATCCTGTCCACGAGGCGGCGTGCCCGTTCGCACGCCAGCGCGGAGGCCGTGGCCGAGTGTCGAGCGAGTAGTCGTCGGATCGCGGAATCCTCGCGGAATTCCGCGGTGATCAGCGCGATGCCGTCGGTTTCGGTCGGCGGCATCGGGTCGGGTACGGGTTCGGTGTCCGCGAGCCCCGCCAGTAGACCGTCGTTGTCGACGCGGGCCCGCAGGCGTGGCAGCGATTGCTCGTCGGCGATCCGTCTGCCCTCTTCCAGATATCGTCGGGCCGTGTCGAGATCCCCGCGCAGCGCCTTGATGCGCGCCCCGGTTCCGTAGCTGGCCGCGATCGCGTCGACCATGGCGCCCTCGGTGCCGAGTACCGCGTACCCCTCGTCGAGCAATTGCTCCGCCGCGTCGATCTCGCCGACGTCGAACAGCAACTCACCCAGCAACGCGCCCGCTGTTCGCGCGCTGTGCGACTGCGTGCCTCCGGAATTCCTCGCCACCTGGATGGCCTTGCGAAAACTGTTCTGGGCCATGCGGATATCGAGGTCTTTGTTCGCGGCGATCCCGTCGAAGCAGTGCCCGTACATGGCGCTGAACGGGCCGCGGTTGCGGCGGTGATAGGCCTCGGCCCACTGCTGCAACCGGTGCGCTTCGGGATAGTCGAAACGGTAGATGGCGACGAATGTCGCCATATCGGCCGCGGTGTTGACCACCCACGGATCGAACAACTCCGGGCGCGCCAGACATTCCGACAGGCGTTCGCTCACACCGTCGACGCGATCACCCGCGACGCGGACGGCGGCGTCGAGCACCGCGGCCTCGACTTCCACCGCATCCGCATCGTCGACGCCCTGCGCGAGCAGCGCTCGCACCTGTGCCAGCGCGGTATTGACCCCCACCGGATTTCGCAGCAGCAGACCGGCCCATGCGGTGGTCAACTGCAATCGCGGACTCGCGCGGACGGCGGCGGGCGGAAGTTTCGCGATGAGCCCGGGCACTATCGCGAAACGCCCCTGTTCCATCAGCCGGGTCCCGTCGTCTTCGACCAGTTCGACCGCGCGGGCCTCGTCTCCCGCGGCCAGCGCGTGATCGACCGCCTCGCGCAGGTACTGGTGCTCGGCGAACCATCGGGAGGCGGTGCGGTGCAGGTCGGCGACCCATTCGGGGTGTTCGCGGGCCAGGCGCTGACGCAGGAAGTCGGCGAACATGTGGTGGTAGCGCAACCACCCCGGGTCCGAATCCACCCGGCTCAGGAACAGGTCGCGCGCCTCCACCTCGGCGAGCAACGCCGGCCCGTCCGGTGTTTCGGACAGTTCCGCGGCCAGGCCGGGCGACAGCCGCCGGGTCACCGAAGTACGCAGCACGAAGGTCCGTAGCCGCGGTTCCAGGCCGTCGAGCACGTTCTCGGCCAGGAAATCACCGATGGTGTTGCTACTGCCGGAGATACTGCCGATCAGCTCGCCCGGATCGTCACAGTCGCGCAGCGACAGCGACGCCAATTGCATTGCCGCGACCCACCCTTCGGTCGATTCGGTCAGGTGGGTGATATCGGTGGAATCCAGTGCGAGCCCGCCCGCGCCCTCGAAGAACAACCGCGCCTCGGCGAGCGTGAAACGCAAGGTGTCGGCGCCGATCTCGACCAATTCGTCGTGGACGCGCATCTTGCTCATCGGCAATCCGGCACGGTTGCGGCTGGTCACGATGAACTGTAGGTGGTGGCAGCCGTGTTCGAGCAGGTAGCCGAGCACCGCGACCGCGGCCGGATCGACCACCCGGTGCCAGTCGTCGATGACGAACGCGACCTGCCTGCCCTCGGAATGGACTTCGTTGATCAGCGTGGTCAGCACATAGGGTTCCGCGTCCTCGCCGTGCATCTCCATCAGACGAGCCAGTTCGTCGGCGAGCGCGGGCAACGCCTGCCGCAAGGCCTCGACCAGATGGGCGAGCAGCCACGCGGCGTTGTTGTCGTCGCGGTCGATACTCAACCAGGCGACCGCGACTCCCTGCTCGACCAGTCTGGCGCGCCACTGCGCGGTCAGCGTGCTCTTGCCGAACCCCGCGGGCGCGTGGATCACGATCAGCCTGCGTCGATGTCCGTCGTCGAGCATGCCGAACAGCCTGTCGCGCGACACCAGTGGACGGCTCGGCGTCGGCGGACGGAACTTCGTCACCACCGTCGGGCGCGGACGAGGAGTGCTCGGCACCGAAGCCTGCCGGGTTTCCACGATCGATGCCACGGTGCGCGGCGGTTCGGATATCTCGTCGACCGCTCGCGATCGTGAGGGAAGTGCCATCTGATCCACCGCGAGACCGTAGACCTGTTGGATCTCGGCCAGATGGGTGCCAAGAGCGGCGGCGGACGGGAATCGATCGGCGGGTTCCTCGGACATGGCGCGCTCGATCGCGCGGCACGCCTCGTCGGGGATGTCGTGTTCGCGCAGGTCGGGGATCGGTTCGGAGGTGATGCGCAGGAATTGCGTGACGACCTTCTCCCCCACCCGCCGCTCGAACGCCGCGTGCCCGGTCATCAGGCAGAACAGGGTGGCGCCCAGACTGTAGACATCGGAGAGCGCGGTCGGCCCGTGTCCCTTGAGCACTTCCGGCGCGGTGAAGGCGGGCGAACCGGTGATCACGCCGGTACTGGTCACGAAACTGCCTGAGACATGGGCGATTCCGAAATCGGTCAGTTCCGGCTCACCGTATTCGGTGGTCAGGATATTGCCCGGTTTCACGTCACGGTGCAGTACTCCGGCGCGGTGCGCGGCCTCGAGCGCGCCCGCCACCTTCACACCGATCCGCACCGCTTCGCCCCACGGCAACGGTCCGTCGCGTTCGATGCTGTCCTGCAACGACTTCCGCGGATGGAAGGGCATCACGATATAGGGCCTACCCGCCGTCAGGACACCGCTGAACAGGATGCTGACGATATTCGGGTGCCCGGACAGTTTCCCCATCGCGCGCTGTTCACGCAGGAAACGTTCCAGATGCTCGGCCTCCAGATCCGCCGTCAACACCTTGACGGCGACGGTCCGGTCCAGCGCGGGCTGCTCGCAGCGGAACACCACGCCGAACCCGCCGCGCCCGATCTCGGCGGCGTCATCGAAACCCGCCGCCTTCAGATCGGTGGCTATCCTTGCGGCGAAATCACCTTCGGTGCGTAACTGGCCGTCATCGACCATCGGCGGACCCTAACTCCCGACCCGTAGCCCCGCTCCGGAAGCACGATATCCGGGACGGGCGACCGACCCACCTAGCAGCATATCGCCAGCATACGCGGCGAGCACCGCCATACCGGCTGATCGGAGCCGAAGTTCGGTCCGGATCCGCGCTCCCAGCAAACCTGTCCGGACACGGCGGACTCTCTCCGACGACAGTCGTCGGAGAGAGTCCGTCGCGAGCCTATTTCGCCAGTGACGTCAGCAGGGCACGGGTCTGCGCGCCCTCGTCACCACCGGCGAACACCGCGCCGACGAACTCGGTGGCACCGGCCTCGAAAATCGCCTCGATACGGGCCGTCACCTCTTTCTCCGAGCCGACGATCGCCAGGTCACCGGGGCCGGATACGCCTTCGCGGTCCATCATCGCCCGGTACGAGGGCAGCGAGCCGTAGGCGGCGAAATTCTCGGCGGCCGTCGCGCGCGCGGTGTCGGCGTCGTCGGTGACCAGGACCGGCAGCGCGCAGACGACGCGGGGCGCGGGGCGCTCGGCCTCCGCCGCCGCGGCGGTGATGGTCGGCGCGATGTGCTCGCGGATGGTGGCCGGGCCGGTCATCCACAGGACGGTGCCGTCGGTCCGACGTCCCGCCAGCCGCAGCATCGCGGTACCGAGCGCCGCGAGCAGTACCGGTACCCGGCCCTCGTTGGCGACCGACAGTTGCAGGTTCGCCGTGTAGGTCTCGCCCGTGTACGACACCGGGCGATTCTCCAGCAGCGGGACCAGGATCGACAGGTAGTCCTTCATGTGCCGGGCGGGCCGGTCGAAGTCGTAGCCGAACATGTTCTCGATGACGACCTTGTGGGACAGACCGATCCCCAGATTCAACCGGTTCGGGCCGACCGCGAGCGCCGTGGTCCGCGCCTGTTGGGCCAGCGCTCCGGGATGACGCGGATAGGTGGGCACCACGGCGGTGCCGATTTCGATATCGGGCACCTGACTGCCCGCGACGGCGAGCGCGGTGAGCGCGTCGATGCCGAAGATGTGCGACAGCCACGCGGAATCGAAACCCTCCTCGGCGCCGCGTCGCAGTTGCTCGGTCAAGCGGACCAGGCCGTCGGGCCCGGAAGGTGCGTCGAGCATGATTCCGATCCGCACTGCGAACCTCCTCGTATCGGGGCAGTGGACGTGGCGACACGATCTCGCCGACTGTCGAGCCTACGTCGCCGTGCGCACGCGACGGAATGCCGCGGTGTCGCGCGGCCGCGACGGTGCCGTGCCTCGAAATTCGGTGGGCACGCGGCGATCCTGGTGGTAGTAATCGGCGTTATGTCATCACAAACGGGTTTGTTCGCCGGGACCGAACTTGTGTCGCGGATCGAGGCGGCCGAACGAACTCTCATCGAAGAGGGGGCGCGGGCCACGGCTGCGCGCGAACCGCGCGAGCGGGTCGTCACGCTACCGATCGGTGGCGGTAGCGCGGTATGGGCGGGACCGGGTTCGCCGTTGGACAAGGTGGTCGGTGTCGGCATGGACGGCGGCCTCGACGAGCGCGATCTCGTCGCGGTGGAACAGGCATTCGCCGAGCGACGTTCGCCGGTGCAGTTCGAGGTCTCGACGGTGGCCGATCCGGCTGTCGTGACACAACTGACCCGGCGCGGGTATGTGCTGTCGGGGTTCGAGAACGTCCTCGGTCTTCGTCTGGTCCCCGGGCGGACCGCCCACGCCGCGGCCGGTATCGATATCGAGGCGGTCCCGCCCGCGGATCTCGATACCTGGATGACGGTGGTGGTCGACGGCTTCGCGACCCCCGATACCAAGGGTGTCGCCTCCCACGAGGAATTTCCGCGCGAGGCCATCGAGGCCGCCGAACGCGATATGGCCGCGACCAGCGGTTTCCTCGCCTCGCTCGCGAGGATCGACGGCGCGCCCGCCGGTGGCGCCGGACTGCGTCTGAGCGACGGTATCGCGCAACTCTGCGGCGCGGCGACCCTGCCCCGATTCCGCCGACGCGGCGTGCAGGGCGCGCTCCTCTCCGCACGCCTGGCCTTGGCGAGCGAGGCGGGTTGCGATCTCGCGGTCGTCACCACACAGCCCGGCTCCACCTCGCAGCACAACGCGCAGAGAACCGGTTTCCAACTGCTCTACGCCCGCGCGATCCTCGTCCGCCCCGTACCCGACTGACCTCGACCGGGACGTCTCGAGGTCGTATCACCCCGACCAGGTGATGCCCGGTGACCGCGATCGTCGGACGCTGGTCAGCGTGCGCACCGACCCACGCCGTCGCGCGCACCTGCCCTGTCGAGACCCGAGGACGGATCACCGATGACGAGCCAGGTATCACCCGATGTCGCCGCGCACGCCTACCTGTACGGATTTCCGCTCGTCTTCGATCTGGAGCAGGTCCATCGCGCGGTGCACGAGGGAATCGGATCGAATCCCGCAGCACCGTTCAACACGTTCTCCCATGCCAGGACGTTGGCCGGACCGGCCGACACGTTCGTGACCATCAACAACGACACCGTGTATTCGATGGCCCAACTCGATCTGTCGGTCGGGCCGGTAGCCCTGCATGTTCCCGACACCGCGGGCCGCTATTACGTCCTGCAATTCGTCGACGCGTGGACCGACAATTTCGCCTATGTCGGTCACCGTGCCACGGGGACCGGGGCGGGCGATTTCCTTCTCGTGCCACCGGATTGGGACGGGGCGGTTCCGGCCGAGAGCACCGTCATCCGGTTTCCGACCAGGATCGCCTCGATCGTCGGCCGGTGGGCATGTTCCGGCGCCGACGACCTTCCCGCGGTGCACGCTTTACAGGACGCCACGACGCTGACGCCACTCGACAGCGCGGCACAGCCGTCGGGACTGCCTTCCCCGGACCCGGCGGTCGGTACGAACCTGCTGTTCTTCGAGAAGCTCCGGGTGTGGTCGCAGGCGTTCCCGCCGGCACCGCGCGACCGCGAGTTGCAGGACTCGTTCGCGTCGATCGGTCTCGGCGACGTCGGCGCGTCCCCCTACGTGTCACCCGACGCCGAGACCGCGTCCGCCCTGTACACGGGTATCGCCGCCGGGAAGAAGGAACTGGATTCGGTTCTGCTGCACGGTGCGAGCCTGGAGTCGAACGGCTGGAAGCTGACCTTCCACGCGTTCGACTACAACCTCGATTTCTTCGAGGTCGGCACCCTCGACGACCCACGATTCAAGATCGCGGACCCGAAGGTCCGGATCCTCGAAAGGGCGGGCGCGGCCAAAGGCGGACTCTGGGGCAATCACGCCTACGAGGCCGCCTATCTCCTGACCTACGTCGACGACCAGGGGCGACGGCTCAACGGCGCGAACACCTACACACTGCGTCTGGATCCGACGCCGCCGGTCGGCGCGTTCTGGTCGCTGACCATGTACTCCATGCCGGATTTCTTTCTGGTGGCCAACGCGATCGACCGCTACTCGGTCGGTGACCGGACCCCGGGAACGGTCCGGGAGGACAGCGGCGCGATCACGATCACCATCAGCCACACCGCCCCGACCGATCCCGTCGCGTTCGCGAACTGGCTTCCCGCGCCCGCGGGCGATTTCCGGCCGGTACTGCGCATGTACGAACCCGGCCCGTCGGTGCTCGATGGAACCTATGTGGTCCCGGCGATCACCAGGAGCTGACCGCACACCGCGGTCCCACGTCGACCTCCGATTTCGATCCGAATGCTTGACTGGTTCCAGAAAGCGGACGAGACTTCGGGACGTGCCGACCGGCTCGGAGTTCCAGCAGTTGCTGCGAGGAGTTTCGCTACGCGTGACCCGTCCGCGGGTCGCGGTACTGAGCGCGGTGCACGACCACCCGCACGCGGACACGGATTCGATCATCCGTGCCGTTCGGTCCGAACTGCCCGAGGTGTCGCACCAGACGGTCTACGACTCGCTCAGCACCCTCTCCGCCGCCGGACTGGTCCGGCGGATCCAGCCGTCGGGCTCGGTGGCCCGCTACGAGTCGCGGGTCGGCGACAATCACCACCACGTCGTCTGCCGAACGTGCGGGGTGATCGCCGATGTCGACTGCGCCCTCGGCGCGGCGCCGTGTCTGACCGCTTCCGATGATCACGGCTTCGCGATCGATGAGGCCGAGGTCGTCTACTGGGGTCTGTGTCCGGACTGTGCGCCATCACAGATTTCTCGATCAACCCGGTGATCGCAGCCCCGATCACCCCCTCACGGAAGGAATGCTGTGGCATCAGATAGCCGCCCGACCGAGACTCGCGACGCGAGCGAGAGCGAGAACCCGGCGATCCCGTCCCCGACGTTGAAAACCGACCAGCGCCCGCACACCAACAGCGACTGGTGGCCGGAGCAGATCGATGTCTCGGTGCTGCACGGCCACTCGTCCAAGGCCAACCCGCTCGGCGCGGATTTCGACTACCCGACCGAATTCGCGAAACTCGACGTCGACGAGCTCAAAGCCGATGTGATGGCGGTTCTCACCGATTCGCAGGACTGGTGGCCCGCCGACTACGGCCACTACGGCGGTCTCTTCATCAGGATGAGCTGGCACGCGGCAGGCACCTACCGCATCGCCGACGGCCGTGGCGGCGGCGGACAGGGCGCCCAGCGTTTCGCGCCGCTGAACAGCTGGCCCGACAACGCCAATCTCGACAAGGCCCGCCGACTGCTGTGGCCGGTCAAGCAGAAGCACGGCAACGCGATCTCCTGGGCCGACCTGCTGGTGTTCGCGGGCAATGTGGCACTGGAATCGATGGGGTTCCAGACCTTCGGATTCGGCTTCGGCCGTGCCGATATCTGGGAGCCGGAAGAAGTCTTCTGGGGTCCGGAGGACACCTGGCTCGGCGACGAACGCTACAGCGGCGACCGGGAACTGTCGGGGCCGCTCGGCGCCGTCCAGATGGGTCTGATCTACGTCAATCCCGAAGGGCCCAACGGCAGGCCGGATCCGGTGGCGGCGGCACGCGATATCCGCGAGACGTTCGGCCGCATGGCGATGAACGACGAGGAGACCGCGGCACTGATCGTCGGCGGTCACAGCTTCGGCAAGACCCACGGCGCCGGCGATGCCGACCTGGTCGGCGCGGAACCGGAGGCCGCCCCGATCGAACAGCAGGGCCTCGGCTGGAAGAGCGCGTTCGGCACCGGTAAGGGCAAGGACGCCATCACCAGCGGACTCGAGGTGGTCTGGACCGCGACGCCGACCAAGTGGGGCAACGGCTTCCTGCAGAACCTCTACGGCTACGAATGGGAGCTGACCGAGAGTCCCGCGGGCGCGGCGCAGTGGAAGCCGAAGGACGGCGCGGGCGCGGGCACCATTCCGGATCCGTTCGACGGTCCCGCGCGGACGCCGACGATGCTGACCACCGATCTCGCGTTGCGCGAGGACCCGATCTACCGCGAGATCACCCGCCGCTGGCTGGACCATCCCGAGGAGCTGTCCGAGGCTTTCGCCAAGGCATGGTACAAACTGCTGCACCGTGATCTCGGGCCCGTCAGCCGCTACCTCGGACCGTGGATTCCCGAACCGCAGCTGTGGCAGGATCCCGTCCCCGCCGTGGACCACGCGCTGATCGACGAGCGCGATATCGCGGCGCTGAAGAACAAGATCCTCGACTCCGGCCTCTCGGTGACCCAGTTGGTGAAGACCGCGTGGGCGTCGGCGGCGAGTTTCCGCAGCACCGACAAGCGCGGCGGAGCCAACGGCGCACGGATTCGCCTGGAGCCGCAGCGCAACTGGGAGATCAACGAGCCGGATCGGCTGGCCGAGGTCCTGTCCGTGCTCGAGCGAATCCGGACGGAATTCAACGATTCGGCGTCCGGGGGCAAGAAGGTCTCACTCGCCGACGTGATCGTTCTCGCCGGGTCCGCCGCGGTCGAGAAGGCGGCGAAGGACGCCGGACACGACGTGACGGTGCCGTTCTCACCCGGACGCACCGATGCCACCCAGGCCGACACCGATGTGGAGTCGTTCGCCGTGCTCGAACCGCGTGCCGACGGGTTCCGCAACTACGTGCGGGCGGGCGAGAAGGCTCCGCTCGAGCGTTTGCTGCTGGATCGGGCGTACATGCTCGATCTGACCGCCCCCGAGTTGACCGTGTTGATCGGTGGTCTGCGCGCCCTCGGGGCCAACTACGGTGGCACCACGCACGGTGTGTTCACCGACCGGCCCGGCGTGTTGAGCAACGACTTCTTCGTGAATCTGCTCGATCAGAGCACGCGCTGGAAGGCGTCGGAATCCGCCGAGAACGTGTACGAGGGCTTCGACGGCTCCTCCGACAAGGTCAAGTGGACGGCCACGGCCAACGACCTGGTCTTCGGATCGCATTCGGTACTGCGCGCGGTGGCCGAGGTGTACGCCCAGCGTGACGGTGCGGCGAAATTCGTGAACGATTTCGTCGCGGCCTGGGTCAAGGTGGTCGACAACGATCGGTTCGACCTCGCCTGATCGGTGTGACGATTCCGGGCCCGTCCCCCGTGGGGCGGGCCCGGATCGTTCGCGCCGGGGCGCGGCGTCCGACTTCAGGATCCGTGGAAGAGCCGTTCGCACGGCAGGCGCGGCAGCAGGCGACGGTCCTCGATCGTGTCGCGGATCAATTCGATGGTGTACCAATGCTTTCGGGTCCAGTCCTGGATGATGTTGTGTGCCGCTGCCACCGAAACCACGTAGTCGAACACCATGTCGGCCAGCCAGATCCGCAGGTGCACGTCCCCTTCGGACGGGAACCATCCTTCAGCGGTCATGGCATGCCTTCTCCTCGGACCCGAGACACATTTCCGCGGCGGCTACCCACCGCCGTGAGCACATCGCGCGGGTGCGCCGGTGTTGCTCCCACCACGTTCGACGCGACACTCCCGACCCTGGCGGCCCGTCGCTCGGCGCCACCGAACGCTCCTCCTATGTTAATGCACATTCTGGTCAACACAATACATCGACCACGGCTCATCACCATTTATGTGACCGACTGATTAACACATTTTTTGCACTGTGTCGCCCGATGCCCCTCCGACCACCACCCGCGAATCGGGCAACTGCCCCGAATCGGGATCGATTCGAGAGTCCGGGCGGGGTGCGGCAGGATGGGTTCACCATGAACGACGAGGAAGATTCCGCCCCGGGCGGCAGGTGGCGGCATATCGCGCGGCTCGCGGCGTGCGTGATCTTCCTGCTCGGAATGTTCTATCTCGTCGCCGTCGCCCGGGTGATCGATATCGATGGCGTGCGGTCCATGGTCGCGGCGACGGGGCCCGCGGCGCCGTTCGTCTACGTACCGGTATCCGCCGTCCTCGGCGCGATCCTGATTCCGGGCCCCATCCTGGCCGCCGGGAGCGGCCTGCTGTTCGGTCCACTGGTCGGCACATTCGTGACACTGGGCGCGACCGTGGGCACGGCGACGATCTCCAGTTTCCTCGGGCAGCGCGCGGGCCGCGACAGTGCCCGCGCGCTACTGGGCGCCGCGCGTTCCGATCGCATCGACGCACAGGTCGAGCGTCACGGTCTGTGGGCCGTCGTCGGGCAGCGTTTCGTCCCCGGCATCCCGGACGCGATGGCCTCCTACGTGTTCGGCGCGTTCGGGATTCCGTTGTGGCAGATGGCGGTGGGCTCGTTCATCGGGTCGGCGCCGCGCGCCTTCGTCTACACCGCGCTCGGCGCGTCGATCGGCGACCTGTCCGTACCGCTGGCCTACACCGCGATCGCCGTGTGGTGCGCCACCGCGATCATCGGCACCTTCGCCGCACACCGTGGGATCAAGCACTGGCGCCGCCGCGAGGGACACCGGGAACCCGACATCGAGTCGACGCCGGACGAGACGTCCCGACCGCTGGTGTGCAGCGAGGGAACCGAGTAGCCGAGGGGAACCACCATGGAAACCGATCTCGATTCCGATGGCACAGCGCTCTACTACCGCACGCGGGGCAACGGACCGATCCTGCTGCTCCTCCCCGGTGGGGACGGTGATGCCGACACCTACGACCGGCTCGCCGACCACCTGGCGACCGATTTCACCGTGGCGACCTTCGACCGGCGCGGATTGTCCCGCAGTGGCGACGCAGGACCACCGTCGAACATCTCCACCCACGCCGACGACGCGGCACAGATCCTGCGAACCCTCTCCGATACGCCCGCCGCCGTCTTCGGCTCCAGTATCGGCGCGGTCATCGCCCTGGAACTGCTCACCAGGCACCCGGATGTGGTGCGGCTCGCCGTGGTACACGAACCTCCCGCCGCCGCACTGCTCTCCGAGCCCGAACGTTCCGAACTCGCGACGGCGCAGTACGAGATCGAACAGGCGCACGTCGCGGACGGTGTACCCGCCGCCATGGCCCTGTTCGCGCGACTGGCCGGTCTCGCGGCGCTCGATCGCGAACCCGATGTCGACCTGCCCGGCCCCAGCCCCTACCGGGCGGCGAATCTCGAGTACTTCCTCACCCACGACGCTCCGGCCGTGCGCGCGTATCGTCCCGACACGGCTGCTTTGCGCGCCCGTTCCTCATCGATCATCCCCGCGGCCGGTGCGACGACGACCGGCGTGATCGCGCTGACCGCACCCGCGCTCGCCGGCCTGTTGGAGGTGAGCGTCGCGCGGTTCCCCGGAGGACATACCGGTCCGCGCATGTATCCCCGCGCGTACGCGGAAGGACTACGCGAACTGTTCCAGGCCTGAACGATTCGTCGGCGACGCTTCACGACAACGAAGACCCCTGTCCCGCGACGCCTGTCACGTCGTCGCCTTCAACATCTGCTCCGAATCCGCCGGTCGCAAACCATCCGCGCGGTCCGCGAAGTAGCGGCGGGTCTGGTCGTCGGCCGAAATGATCTCGGCGGTGGCGAAACCCGACTCCCCCGCCAGACGCAACATCTCGTCCGGGCCGAAGAAGCTCAGGAACGGGGTCCCCGACGCGCGGGCGTTGCGCTCGATGACCTGTCGTATCGCCTGCTCGTCCGGCCCGACCAGTTCGAGCGGTTGCAGGTAGGTCATGGCCACGGTCGATCCGGTGGCGAGTCTCGAAAGCTGGTTCAGGGTAGCGATATTCGCAGCGCGGGTCAGATACATGGCGACCCCGGTGGAGCTCACCACCGCGGGGCGACCCGGATCGAATCCGGCGGCGATCGACCGGTCCCACCACGAGTCGGTCTCGAAATCGACCGGCACCAGCCGCAATCGGTCCGGCACCCCGAATCCGAGGTCGGCGAGACGTCGACGTTTCCATGCCTGTGGCTGCGGCCGGTCGATCTCGAAGATCGTCAGCCTGGTCGCGAGATCGGGTCTGCGCTGGGCGAAGGTGTCCAGACCGGCACCGAGCAGAATGTATTGGTCGACACCGTGTTCGACCTGTTCGGTGAGCAGATCCTCCACGAATCGCGCGCGGGCGACGATTCCCGCGCGAGACGAACTCGTCGCCTTCGGGTCCATATCGGGACGATTTCGCCAATCGTCGTCGACGTCGGCGAGCCGCAGGCCGATCTCGTCGGAGATCACGTGCGGCTCGGAATCCTCCAGCACGTGCAGTGCCCGCCACAGCGCGACCCGGACCGCGGTACTGTCCGGCTCGGCGGTCGCCATCGTCACCGCTTCCCCGGGGCTTGCAGGGCCCAGAGTCGGCCGTCCGGATCACGGACGGTCATTTCCCGTGTGCCGTAGTGAGTTTCCTCGAAGCCGGTGACCACGTCGACGGCACCGTCGAGGTGGACCTGCTCGGGATCGGTCACCTTCAACATCAGTTGGGTCCGGGGTTGCTCGGTCCGGGGGATCTCGGCGACGAAGACGTACGGTCGCCCCTCACCGTTGCGGAACTGGCCGGAATTGTGGCCGGTGTCGAATTCCATCTCGAAGCCGAGCGCTCGGAGAAATCCGGCCGTGCGGCCCCAATTATGCGTTTCGAGGAATACCGCTTCGATGCCTTCGGTGGTCATGTCATTCCTTTCCCGGAGTCTGCTGATCGGTGTCGTCGAGGTAGGCACGCAATGCCTGCGCGACCAATGCCGACAGGGATGAACCCGTCTCGATCGCGCGGAACTTGACCTCTTTGATCAGTCCGATCGGCAGGTACACGTTGAACTGCTTCACATCCTCGTCGCCCACCCACCGATGCTAGCATCCTAGCAAGCTAGCGAACAGGGCGTTCCCGAACCGATTCGAGCGCCGACCGGATGTGCGAGGGTGGAGGGCATGACGGTAGAACGGTTCGAGGTCCAGCGGCAGATCGCCGCGTCACCCGCGGAGATCTTCACGCTGCTGTGCTCCCCCGAGGGGCACGTCACGATCGACAGTTCCGGCATGCTGCAATCGGCGGAGGGGAAGCCGGTCAACGGTATCGGCGACGAGTTCGTCGTGCACATGGACCGTGAGTCGCTCAACGACTTCCCGATGGGCAAATACGACGTGACGGTCATCATCACCGAATTCGAGCAGGACGCGCATCTGGAATGGACGATCTCCGGCGCGATCCAGCCGCCTATCGAACACCTCTACGGCTACCGGCTCGAACCCAGCGAGATCGGCACCCTGGCCACCTCGTACTACGACTGGAGCAAGATCGCGCCGCGCTACCGGGAAGCGGGCATCTTCCCGATCATTCCGGAATCGGCACTACGCGCGACGCTGGGCATCCTCGCCCGCACAGTCCAGAAATAGACACTCGAATATCGGAGAATTCGCCCGCGCGACAGGGGATCACCCACCGTCGCGCGGGCGACCGATGTCCATGACGGTTCGGACGGTTCGGTGAACGAGATCACCGCGACGCTGACGCGTCTGCTGCCCATCGCCGCGCTGGTCGTCTCGGGATGGTGGCTGGCACGGCGGAAGATCATCGCGAGCGAGATCTCGAAACCACTGTGCGACTTGGCGTTCCTGCTGTTGATTCCGGCGTATCTGTTTCCGAAACTCTACGGCAGCGATCTCGGGCAGCTGTTCGACCTCACCGCGATCGGCGCGTACGCCGCCGTGGCGATCACCGGTATGGTGATCGTCGCGGCGCTCTGCCTGCGCCGGACCGAACTCGGCCCCGCCGACACCGCGCTGCGGATGATGGCCGCCTGCCAGGTCAATACCGCCTACTTCGCCATCCCGGTGTTCGTGCAGCTGTTCGGTGACGCCACACCGATTTTCCCGATCCTGATCCTGCAGGTCTGCCTGCTGACCGTCGTCGTGCTGACGATTCTCGAATTCGCCCGAACCGACCACGAGACCCATCGACATCCGGCGGTCACCGTCGCGCGATCGGTCGGTGCGGCGTTGGCCACGCCCGTGGTCGTCGCGTGCGTCGCCGCGATCGTCGTCAATCTCGCCTCGTGGCCGGTACCCGAATCGGTCCTGTCGGGCCTGTCCTTCGCCGGAGACGCGGCGTCACCGGTCGCGTTGATCGCGCTCGGCCTGCATCTGGGCGGTTCCGCGCTGCGCCTGCGCGGCGCGACCCCGGACGAGAACGCCGTCATCGTGTTCAAATGCGTGATTCTGCCGTTGCTGGTCTACGCAGTGACCGAATATGTTGTCCACGTCGATGATCCGTGGCCCGCGTACCTCACGGTGCTCGCGGCCATGCCGACACCGCAGAACGTCTTCGTGCTCGCCGGACGATACAACGTGGGCCTCGATTTCGCCGGATCTGTGGTGGTCAAGACCACGGTCGTGGCTTTGGTACTGCTCCCGGTCTGGACGTTGCTCGTGGCGTAGGCCCGTCGCATCGGGGCCCGTACCCGATGCCACGTTCCCCTCGAATGACAGCTCGGACTCGCTCGGCGGCACCCGGGTGGTCTGCCCGCCGATTGCGGGGATCCGTTCGCTCGCCTGGGTTCTCGGGAGAAAATCAGCCGAGGGACGTCAGGACGAAACGTTTTCCCGGGTCGACCATCTTGCGCACCGTCGACCCCTTCGCGTACTCGCCGAGCGCCGTCATATTCCAGCCCTGCGCGCCGCGAGTCAACATGCACATGAACGCACCGGTCATCCGCTCCCCCTTGGACAATTCGAAACGCACCAGTTCCGCGCCGGAATTATCGTCCACCAAGCGGCAATGGGCGCGTCCGACCTGGTCGAAGGTATGTCCCGCGAACGAGTTGACGGTGAACACCAGGGCGTAGACCTCGGGGCCCAACGCGGTCAGATCGACCGAGATCACCTCGTCGTCACCCTCACCACGGCCGGTCAGGTTGTCCCCGGAATGCCGGATGACGCCGTTGAACGCCTCCTGCCTCATGAACCAGACATTGACCAGCTTCTTGGCCCGGTTGTCGTAGGCGATGACCGAGGCGTCCAGATCGATATTGCGTCCACTGACAGCGGGGTCCCATCCCAACCCCATTCGCACGCGACTCAGCGGCGGCGCACCCTGCTTGGTGAGCGAGACGGTCTCGTTCTTACGCAACGAGACTCGCCCCTTGTCCAGGCTGACCGTCGGCTGGCCGAATCGCGGCGCGGTCTCGGGTGATGCCCCATCGAACGGCGGGGCGGCGGGCGGTGCACCGAACGCAGGCGGATGTTGGGGATAGGCGTGACCCGGCGGTTGTCCGGATTGCGACACCGGATACGGCTGCGCACCGTACGGCTGAGGCGCGGCGTCCGCATAGGGCGGTTGCGCGGGGTACGGCTGCGGCGGGGCGGCGTACGGCTGTTGGCCGGGGAACGGCTGCTGGGGCGGCGCGACGAAAGGCTGCTCAGGCTGCGGCGTGCCGGACGGCTGGGGCGCAGAATAGGGCTGCGGCGCGGTGCCGACCGGCGGAACGAGCGGCCGGGATCGATCCTGCGCCTGCTGAGCCGACGCCTGCCCGGTGGACACCGGCGCCGACTGCGGTTCGTCGTCATCGACACTGATACCGAAATCGGTGGCTATACCGGCCAGCCCGTTCGCGTACCCCTGACCGACCGCGCGCACCTTCCACGCGCCCTGACGCCGGTAGATCTCACAGGCGATCAGCGCGGTCTCGCGGCCCAGATCGGTCGGCGCGAACGTCGCCAGCACCGTCCCGGTCGCCGTATCGGTGACCGTCACCCGCAGCGGGCCCGCCTGACCCCAGTCGGCCGGTCCGGAACCGTCGAGACTCGCGGTCACCACGATCTTGTCGATATCGCCGGGTACCGAGCCCGGCACGACGCGGACGGCGGCGGGCGGCTGCACGGTGACCCCGGGCGCGGTCGGCTGGTTGTAGCAGACGAAGTCGGCGTCGGAGCGGACCTTGCCCGCGGGCGTGAGCAACAGCGCCGCGACATCGACCGGTACCGCCGCGACCACGGCGACCAGGACCTCCGAGGCGGTGATCGGCGCGTTCGCGCCCTTGACCAGCTCCATGACTCCCCTTCCCTCGACACCGTCCACCTTAGGGGTGGCACGCGTCCCGTGATGGCCCGTCGGCATCGCCACAGCGAACATGATGCGTGACCGCGGGCCCACGCGGTGCGGAACGACTCGGAGTTCGCATCCTGACAATCCTTGACGGTATTGCACAGCGCGCGGGCGACAGGAGGTAGCGTCGAGTCGCGATACACGCCGGGACCGGCCGGCGAGAAAGAGGATTGAAAATGGTCAAATTCGATCTGGAGCAGGCAGCCTCGGCGATCGCCATCCAGCAGCTCGTTCACGAATGGGCCCATGAGCTCGACGTCAACAACGGGCTCGTCGGCATGGGTGAGCTGTTGGTCGAGGATGTCCGCTACAACGTCGGCGGCACAGTTCGACAGAACCGCGACGAGGTGCTGCAGTTCTACAAGGACCGTTACGCCCGGCTCGAGGCCACCGAGGAAGGTGTGCCGTTCCATCGCCACACCCTGCACAACCTGCGGGTCGACTTCGGCGGTGCGGACTCGGCCACGATCGATTTCGGCCTCGCGTACTTCACCACCGCGGGCGTCGCCGCCAAGCAGGAGCAGACCGATACCGCGCTCGTCGCCGACGTGCACATGGAAGCCCGCCGCGACGAAGAGGGTGAATGGCGTATCTCGCTGTTCGACAGCGCCCCCACCTTCCGGCGCGTGTAGTTACCCGAATATCTCGGGTCTCATCGCTCATGATCCTCGACCGAGTAATCCGGTCGAGGATCTTCGCGATTCAGCGGATGGTTCCCTTTCCCGGGATCAACGGCAGATCCAGCGCGGTCACCCAGCCTTGCGGCAGATCGTTGACGGCGGGCACCGCGTTGAGGGCGCGCATTCCGGTGGCGAGGCAGCCGGCGACGGCGGGGGTGCGGCCGGAGCCGTCGGTGAAACGGAACGAGGTCTCCTGGGAGATCGACGGCGAGCCGATGATATCCACCCGGTAGACGTCGTCGCTGGTGCCCGCGGGCCAGTCGGGTGCGGCGTCGCGGCCGATCCGGTTGACGTGCTCGAGGGTGATCACCTCACGGCCGCGGTAAATTCCGTTGATGGTGAACCTGATCGCGGCCACGCTGCCCGCGGTGACGACGCCCTTGGCCGAGGGGCGATCCCGCGGTGTCACCCATTTGTCCCAGGTGGTCGTGATGTCGTCGAGTGCGATTCCCGCCGCCGACGCGATCATCGGCACGGTCGCGCCCCACGCCATGACGAGCAGGTCCGGATGTTCCAGCAGCGCGGTGAATTCCGGGGGATGGCCGATGCCCATCTCGAATTCGTAGTCGCCTTCGTAGGCGGTGTAGTCGAGCAGTTCCGATGCGCGGACCGACCGCACCTCACCGCACAGGCCCATGAGGGTCATGGGGAACAGATCGTTGGCGAATCCGGGGTCTATCCCCGTGGTGAAACACGAGGCGCCACCTTCGGCGCAGGCTTCGGTGATCGGGTCGCGCCACACGTCGGGCAACTTGTCCATTCTCGGCCACACCCACGGGGTCATTGCGGTGGAACAGACGTCGATACCCGCGCGCAGGAACGCCCCGATGACCCGGATATTCTCGTCGGCGAGCGCCGCGGTGGGTCCGTAGTGCACGACGGCGTCCGGCCGCGCCGCGATCAGCTCCTCGATCGAGTTCGTCGCCAGCACACCGGTTTTCGGTTGCCCGCACAGATCGCCCGCGTCCTTGCCCACCTTGTCGGGATTGCTCACCCCGACACCGACCAGGTCGAACAGTGGGTGCCGCACGATTTCGGCCAGCACCATCGAGCCGACGACGCCGGTCCCCCACAGCACGATTCGTTTCACCGCTACTCCCGTCGTCATCGGTGGAATTCGCCGCAGTCCACCGTGAGCATCTGCCCGGTGACGGCGGTGGCCAGATCGCTGGCCAGGAACAGGGCGGCGCGGGCGACTTCCTCCGGCCCGGCCAGCCGTTGCAGATCGGTCGGCGACGCCTTCTGCCGGTAGATCTCGGCGTGGTCGACACCGGCCTGGCTCGCGAGCCAGTCGAAGTAGGCCTTGTTGATGCCCTCGTAGACATAGGACGGCGCGACACTGTTCACCCGGATCCCGCGCGGCCCCAGTTCGGTGGCCAGCGACGACGCCAGATGCGCCAGCGCGCCCTTGGACAGTTTGTAGCCGGAGTATTCGGGCTGGGAGCTGTAGGAAACGCAGGAATTGAGCATGACGATCGACCCGCGCGAGCGTTCGAGCGCATCGGCGAAGAGGGCCGAAAGCCGCAGCGGGGCGAAGACATTGGTCTCGTTCGCGGTGCGCAACGCGTCCAGTTCGATCTGCGTGATCGGGTTCATCGGCGGAATGGCGAACGCGTTGTTGATCAGGCAGTCCACCCGGCCGAATTCGTCGAGTGAGCGTTCGACCAGCGCGCGGCGTTGCTGTTCGTCGGTGATGTCGGTGGTCGCCACCAGGGCTCTGCGCCCGAGGGCCGCCACCTCGTCGGCCAGTTTTCGCAGCTTCGTCTCGGTGCGGCTGACCAGGACCAGGTCGGCGCCCATTCGGGCCGCCTCGATCGTGAGCGAATGCCCGAGTCCGGGGCCGATACCCGACACCACGATGACTTTGTCCAGGAGCAGCGGCACCGGCCGATAGGTGTCGGGCGGATCGGTGAGGGGCTGGGTAGCGGACATGAACTCCTCCTCGAGCCCATAGCAGTTACATAGCGTAACGACTTAGATGTGACAGACTGTAACGACTCCTGACCGCACCGACAAGGACGGATTTCGTGACCGCACGCCACCGACTCGGCCCGCACCGCGATCCCGCCGTGGACCGCGCCGTGCTCGACGCCGCGCGGAGCCTGGTCGTCGAACAGGGCTACACCGCGACCTCGATCGACGCGATCGCCGCGCGCGCGGGGGTCAGCCGTCCGGCGATATATCGGCGCTGGCCGTCCAAGGCGCATCTCATCGCCCAGGCGGTATTTCCCGATGTCGGTTCCGAGCAGGTCGCCCCCGATTTGACCTCCGAGATCAGCAAGGTGATCCGGGGGACCATCCAACTGTTCGGCTCGGCCGAGACCCGCGCCGCCATGCCCGGCCTGATGGCCGAGATGCGCGAGGACGCGGGCCTGTACCAGAAACTCTCGGCCCGGCTCGATACCCCGACCCGCGACGAACTGGCCGAGTATCTCTCCGAGAATCGGACAGCGGGCAGACCGGGCCTCGATCCCGACACGGTGCTCGACACCATCGCGGGCGCGGCGCTTTTCGCGCTGTGCGTGCGCGGTATCGATGATCTAGACGGATTCTCGGCGTCGCTGGAAGATCTCCTGCTCCACGGCATTGTCGGGATGCGCGCGCAGGCCGAGGATGCCCGGGTCGAGCCCTCCTGATCGGACTCAGCGGGGTATCGCGGGGGCCAATCGCGGTACCGGCGGGAGGGGTGAGGCGTCCGGGGCGGCGCGCAGCGCCTGGATCGCGAGCGCCGCGAAACGTCGGGAGGCCGCCACGCGCTCCGGCGGTGTCTCCGCGTCGATGCCCGCGTTGGCCATGAGAACGAGGATCAGGTCGTCGATGACGAAATCCGGACGGAGTCGGCCGGTCGCCTTGGCGCGGCGGGCCGCCTCGGCGACCGCGGCCAGCGCCGCTCTGCGATCCGCGCCGAAGTCGATGGCGTCGGGATACGCGGACATGAAGGCGGCGGTGAAACCTCCGTTGCGCGCGTGCAGCACGCACAACTCCTCGATCACGAAACAGAAGCCGCGCCACGCGTCCGGGTCGGCGAGTCCCTCGTGGACGATCGCGCGGCAGGCCCGCATCTGATCCCGGAAAGCCGCCGTGATCAGCGATTCCTTCGTCGGGAAGTGGCGGTACAGGGTCGCGGGGCCGACTCCTGCGCGGCGGGCGACCTCGCGCATGGGCGCGCTCAGCCCGTCGGCGGCGAACACCTCGCGGGCCGCGTCGAGGATGCGTTCACGGTTGACCAGGGCGTCACTGCGCGGGGTGTGAGTCAAACGGTCGGTCATCACTCTCACTTCCGGTAAACGGACGGAAGCGTCCGTTAGCGTCGGTCGAACGGTACCCAACCAAGGGAGACGACGGTGCAGGCAGTTGCGATCCGAACATTCGGCGATCCCACCGGGCTCGAGGTCGTGGACCTCCCCGACCCGAGCCCCGAGCGGGGACAGGCGCTGATCGTCACCGAAGCGATCGGCGTCGGCGGCGTCGACTCGGTGATCCGGCGCGGCACCCTCCCCGAATACGGATTTCGGGAGGGACACATCCTCGGCGGCGAGGTAGCGGGCACGGTCGCCGCGGTCGGCACGGACGTCGACACCGCGTGGATCGGTCGGCGGGTCTGGGGTTTCGCCGGACTCGGCGGCGGTTATGCCGAGCAGGCGGTCGTTCCGGCCGAATCGCTGGTGCCGCTGCCCGCGAACATGTCGGCCGTCGACGCGGTGACGGTCGGAAGTTCTTCGGTCGTGGCCCATTTCGGACTACGTCACGCCCGATTCGCCCCCGGCGAGTCGGTGCTGGTGCGCGGCGCGGCGGGCGGCATCGGCCTCATGGCGGTCCAGTTCGCGGCGCGCGGTGGCGCGGGCGCGGTGGCGGTCACCACATCCTCGCCCGAACGCGGGGATCGACTGCGCGCGTTGGGCGCGACGGCTGTGCTCGACCGTTGCGGCGGTGGCCCCGACGAGGCAGCCGACGGCTACGACGTCATCATCGACGTCGTGTCGGGCGCCGATCTGCCCTCGTTCTTCGACCGGTTGCGCCCGAACGGCCGCATGGTCGCGGTCGGGGTCGTCGCGGGCAACCCGCCCGCCGACTTCGGGATGCGGATGTTCGCGGCATTCCAGCGATCACTGTCCTTCGCGACGTTCAGCGCGAATACGGTGACCGATTCCGACCGCCGTGCCGTGACGGCCGAATCGCTGGCCGCCGCGAGTCGCGGCGACCTGGAATCCGTGGTCCACGAGGTATTACCGCTCGAACAGGCCGCGCTCGCGCACCGGAAGATGGATGCCGGTGAGGTGTTCGGCAGGCTCGTGCTGACGCCATCGGGCCTGGCATCGAAGTGAACGCACCGCTTCGCCTCTTCCAGCACATCGATTCCGTCACGCGCGATCCGATCGCCGATCGCTTGCTCGGGCATTCGACTACATTGGCGACCGACCCGCCTTCAGCAGTAAGAGGACCCACGGTGCGCGTATCGCTCGATGTGGTGCACAACGATCTCGACGACTTCCACAACGAGAGAGTCCCGAATCGCTTCCTGCGACTGCGCTCGGACAACGGCGCCGTCCACCGAACGGGTTCCGGCACGGCGGGCACCTTCGCGCAGATCATCGAGGCGCTACCCGAATGCAGCCCGTGCTGGCTTCTGTGCCATTTCAGCTATTTCGACACCTCCGGCGATCCCTGTCTGGAACCGCTCATCCTGTCGTGGGCCCCACCCGCCCTCCGAGGCAGGACCGGCGCACGCCTGGTGCTGGGCGCCCAGCGAATCGGCGACTACTTCTCCCCCTCGCTGCCCCAGATCCTGCTGTATCGACGCATGTCGCACGAGGAGGTCGCCCACTTCCTGCGCTCGCTGGCGCGGGTCTGACGGGAAGTGGGCCGTTCGGTCGGGAGCGTCGACTACCGCCGGATCACATATTCGGAGACCGCTGCAACGCCCCGGTGCCGACCGGTGCCGGGACGCTGTCGCGATTGGGAGTCATGACCTGCGGTGACCGCACCGGCGCGGCCTCGGCGAGATTTTCGGCCAAGGAGATCGGTGTGGGCACCGACGTCGCCGGAAGGTGTGCGTCGACACATTTCACCAGCTGGCGAATGGTGAACGGTTTGAGCAGGTAATCGTCGGCGCCCGCCGCCATCACCGCCGCGATCATCTCCGGATCACGGCTCGCCGACACGACGACGATGGGCGTCGGCGCGAGCGCCCGTATCGCCTTGCACACGGCGACGCCATCGATATCGGGAAGCACGAGATCGAGCAGCACCAGCCGTGGACGCGAACGCATGAATTCGGTGATGGCCCGTTCACCGGAGCCCGTCACACACGGCCGCAGACTCTGGCCCGCCAGCACGATGCCGATCATTTCCGCGATCGCCCGATCGTCCTCGACGACCAGCACCTCCGCGGGCACCGCCCAATAATCACGCAGGCACACAGGTCTGTGTTGCTTGCGAGCGGCGGAGCGCCGCGACCCCGGTGGGTACTGACTCATGCGCAGGTCCTCCCAGACACCAGTCGAAACGCTCCGTCGGATCGCTCCGAACCGCGCTTCCCTCGACCGCGGCGCAGTGTGCAACCGCTATCGAATGAGATCTCGACGCTATGTGTGAACAAACCGGTTCGCAATACCGGTCGGTCTTTTTGTGGAGGTTGATACCGGTCGGTATCGGCCCGCTACCCTCTCGTTACCAATCCGACGCCCAGTTCCGGGGTGCGTAACCAAAATGTTGCCAACAAGGTTTCAGTCTTGAATTGTTCCAGGTAAGCGCGATATCGAATGGTTCTCCAGACGATACTTCTCGCGTCCCCCACATCAAGAAGCGACCGACATCGTGATGCGCAACGGCTTTCTCCCGGTTGCGACGGCCACCGTAGATCACGGCCGCGCAGCGTTCGTGTCGACCTCCGCGACCGAGCGCGCGGACTTCGCAGCGATAGATTGCGGCCTTCTCGCGCCGTCGGGTGGCGTGACGTCGCCGCGACGTCATGTTCTAGAGTTACGTGCGCGACTGGCGTCACGTGGAGCTGACCACGAGGAAGCGCAAGACCGGAGTGTCGTCCGCCTGGGTGCTCCCGAATTCGACTTCGGGAAGTGGTGCACGACTATGGCTTTGCGGTACGGAATGAATCCGCATCAGCAGGCGCGCGTCATCGACGGCAGCGGCGATCACCTCAGGGTGTTGGCTGGTTCCGCGTCGATGATCAACTACCTGGATGCACTCAATGCCTGGCAACTCGTTTCCGATGCGCGACGGACAGTCGGTAAGGCGGCAGCTGCCTCGTTCAAACATGTTTCCCCTGCGGGCGCGGCGTTGGCGGGTCCACTCGACGACACCATGCGCGAGAGCTGGGGGTTGGGCACCGCGCGGCTGGGATCCGTTGCCGCAGCGTATGTCCGGGCGCGTGACGCCGATCCCCGGTCGTCGTACGGGGACATGGTCGCGGTATCCGAACCCGTGGACGACGAGCTGGCCGAAATGCTGGCCGCGGTGGTGTCCGACGGCATCATCGCGCCGGGATACGCACCCGGGACCGTCGCGAAGCTGGCCCGCAAAAAGCGAGGGCGCTTCCTCGTCCTCGAGATCGACCCCGCCTACCGGCCGCCGTCGACCGAGATCCGCACCGTTTTCGGCGTCGCGATCGAGCAGGACCGCGACCACCGACCGATCACCGCGGACCTGCTCGACGCTGTCGACGGGTCCGCGCTCACCGATGCCTCGATCACGGATGCGTTGCTGGGCATGATCACCGCCCGCTTCACCCAATCGAACACCGTGGTCTTCGTACGCGACGGCATGACCATCGGTGTCGGAGCCGGACAGCAGTCACGCGTCGACTGCACTCAATTGGCCGGGGCCAAGGCACGAACCTGGTGGACACGCCGCCATCACAGCATCCGGAGCTTGCCCCTACCGGCGAACCTGCCGCGGCAGCAGCGACTGAACTGGCAGATCGCCTTCGCCGCAGGCACTCTCACCGCGACACAGCACGACGAACTCGCACACCTTCTGCTCGGGTCCGGCGTCGCGATCGAAGCCATCGAAGCCGCAACTCGGAGCCGACGACTCAGCGGCCTCACCATGGTTTCCGACGGCTACCTGCCGTTTCGCGACAACGTCGACGTCGCGGCCGAACACGGAGTCGCGGTCATCGTCGAACCGGCGGGAGCACTCCACGGCGACACGATCGTCCGCGCATGCCGCGAACACGACATCGCACTCGTCCGCACAAACCGCCGAATGTTCCATCACTGACCGGAGCCGACGACAACCGGGTTTCAAGACCGAAGCCCTCGCCGCGATCGACCCGTTCAGAAAAGTGGCAACCACCGGACCCATACCCCTCGCCCGGCGTTCACGGCTCGGCATGATCGCGCCGATAGCGTCGGGTCCGTCGATGTACGACGAGATCCACGTCAGGGGTCGCGATGGGCCACCACGAGCCGTCCCGCAGAACCGTCCTCACCGCACTGCACTTCGGCGAGGAGGTGAGCGGTCAGATCGTGCCCGCGGTACCGACCGGGGTGCGGCAGGAGCCCGGCCTCGCCCCCTATCCGGAGGTGATGCTGGACGCGCTGCTCGCCGATGTCCGCGCACCGGACCGCGACGTCGACCACCTCGTGCTCGCGGGCGACCTGACCAATGACGGCACCCCCGGCCAATCCCGCGAGCTCAGGCGCAGGCTCGATGATTGGGGCGAATTCGGCCGAGATCTGTTGGTGTGCCGAGGAAATCACGACCGGCCTCGAATCGGCGCCCAGTGGCAGTCCGGCCCACGGCTGCGGGCAACCGGGCATCACGACTGCTGGGGCGCGCATTTCCTCCCTCGACAGCGCATGGTCGAATACGACGTGGGCGGGCTGCGGGTGATCGGGCTCGACACGACCGAACTCGACGGCTCCGGCGGGAAAGTGGACGCCGAGCAGATGTCCGCGCTGCGCTCGGTACTGAGCGCCGAACCGGACCGGCCGACAATGGTTTTCGGTCATCACCCGGTGACGCGAGCCTCGGGCAGGACCAATCCCGGTGGCCCCGGTTTCATCCTCGATCGGGACGACGCGGCCACTCTGCACCGACTCTACGCGCGCGCACCGGGGGTATTCCTGCACCACAGCGGACACACCCACCGAAACAGACGGACGAGCCCGGACTCCCCCGTCCCGGTGGAATTCCTGGAAGTGGCCTCGATCAAGGAATACCCCGCCGGTTACTCGCTGCTACGACTGTACGAAGGCGGCTACATGGTCACTTTCCAGACCACCCGATCCGAAGCCGCCCGGCGCTGGAGTGCCCGTTCCCGCACCCAACTGTTCGGGTTGCAGTCACGCTACAGCCTGGGTTCACTGTCCGACCGGAACCACGTGGTGCACCGGGACCTGTCCGGGATCGAGCCCGCCCGGGTCACGGTAAGCGGCAGCCCGCGACGGAGGTGATGGTCACCGACCCGGGATTCGAGAAGACCGACACCTCGGTCCGTGGCGGGCTGCCGCGATCTCACTCGGGGAGGGCGGATCCGCCGGATATCCCAGCGGTGTCGCGCGGCCGCTTGCGGTTCACCCGACGAATACGGCGCCGATCCCCCGGACCGATACTTCACGAAATCTGAACGATTCCCGAAGTCCAAGTTTATTGTTCGGCCCGTCGGCGTTGGGCACACTGCACTGGGATCGCGGGTGCGATTCCGGACAGGGTCGAGTGGGAGGGAGCGGCGTATGTGTTGTCATCGTCGGCTCCGCGACCGCTCGAAGGGCACTCCTCGGACCATGTTCTGTCCGAGTTGCTGTCGTCGCTGAGCCCCTCCCCGTCGCGCCGCTGACGCGCGCTGCCGTTGAACAACAACTCTTTCCGCGCGATTCCCTGCGATCACGTCGTGGTGATGGAGCGGGGCCACATCCATCGCCTCCCACGAAGGAGCACTTCCATGACCTCCACGATCGATTCGGGATTCCAGACCTCCGACCTCCTCTCGACGCTCGGCGCGCGCGAATCGGCGCTGGGCGGTTTCGGTCCGGCGACGACCGGACTCGCCGCCGACGCGATCCGCCTGCTCGGCGGGGTGCCCGCGAACGAGGCGCTGCCGGTGGCGCAACTCGGGCGCGCCTTCGCCGAGACGCTGGCGGATCCGGCCGAATCGGCGGTGGCGCTTCAGTATTCGGTGGTGCACGGGATCGAGCCGTTGCGCGCGTGGGTCGCCGAGCACGAGGGCACCGCCGCCGACCGCGTCCTGATCACCAACGGCGCCTTGCACGGGCTGAGCCTGTTGTTCGCCGCGCTGCTCGATCCCGGCGATATCGTCGCGGTGGAGAGCCCGACCTTCCCGCTGGCCTTGCGTCTGCTCGGGCACTACGACGCGCGAGTGGTTCCCGTCCCGGTCTCGGCCGAGGGGCTGGATCTGGATTCGCTCGAACAGCGGCTTCGCGACGGCCTGCGGCTCAAACTGCTGTATCTGATCCCGGATTTCCAGAACCCCACCGGGACGACGTTGTCGGCGGCCGATCGTGCCCGCGCGGTCGGCCTCGCCGAGCAGTACGGATTCGTCGTCGTCTCCGACAATCCCTACCGGGACCTGCGATTCGCGGGCACGGCCGTCGACGACCTGAGTGTCGACAGCGACGCGGTGGTCCGGGTCAACACCTTCTCCAAGACGCTTGGCCCCGGGCTGCGACTGGGCTGGATCGTCGCACCGAGTCGGCTGGTCCCCGCACTCACCCGGCTGCGGTCCAATACCGATCAGCATTCCTCGCTGCTCACCCAGACCGCCGTGGCACGACTGTTGCACACACCGGGGACCTTCGACGGAATTCTGTCCACGGCGCGTGACCTGTATCGGGACCGCGCGGCGGCATTGGCCTCGGAACTGCGCGACAGTCTGCGCGGTGCCGTCGAGTTCGATGATCCCGAGGGCGGAATCTTCCTGTGGGCCGAGGCCACCGACCCCGCCGTCGATCTGGCCGCGGTCAAGACGCGAGCCAACGGGTTCGGCACCGATTTCGCTCTCGGCCGCTACTTCGATCCGGACGGCGCGGTCCGTTACACCGACCGATTCCGGCTGGGGTTCAGCAACAACACTCCGGAGGATCTGCGCATCGCGGTGCGGCGGGTCGCCGCCGCGTTCGCCGCGGAGTGAGCCGCGTCGGCGGTGAGCGGGTCACGTCCAGCCATGCCGAGGTCGGCGATGAACGCGAGAACAACCGGTTCTCATCACAATGCACAGTCCACGACAACGAGGCGACCGATCGTCCTCCAAGGCAAACGGCGCTTCGCTGCTCCATCCCAGATGCCGTGCCCACCTCCGTCGTCGCGACTCTCGACTGTCATATCGTCGCCCGCCGGAGTGCGTCCGGCAAGGTGGTATACGTCCCCGGCGTCGGCAAAGTCCGTGCGTGGCGTAATGACGACAGGCGAGTTGCTCGGCGTATGGGGCACTCGGATCGATGCGCGAGCTATGCCTGACGAGATAGGTTGTGGCGCATGATATTCGGTGAGCGCATTATCAGGTAGAATTACGGAATGGCAATGAATGGGGTTGACTCATTGTCGGTTGTTCCGGCCGATGTGCAGGATCTGGGCCGATACCTACACGAGACGGTGATGGGCATCCAGTCGGCCCTCGACGGTGCGGCTATCGACATCGATGATGTGCTCGATGGTTCATGGACCGGTGTCGCTTCCGACGCGTTCCGTTCAGGTTGGAGCGATGTCCGGGACAGTGGGAACGCGATTGCTTCTGCTCTGAGCGATATGGCGGAGAAACTCGGAATTACCGCGCAGACTTACCAGGCCCAAGATCAGGCCGCTGCCGCCGATCTCACCACCACCGTCAGCAGTCTCGATCTTCCGGGACTGCCGTGAGTGGTGAATTCACATTCGACAGCAACGAAATCGAACAGCTCGTTGCCCGGCTCTCGGGATTGGCCGGTTTCATCGCTGAGCGCCTCGAGGAGATCGACCGCAGAGTGGCGGGCATCGCTGAGTCCGGGTGGAACAGTGTGGCTGCCGCCGCGTACCAGGAGGCACATCAGCGGTGGGCCTCCGATGCTCGGGAGTTCGCTACCGGGATCTATGAGATGAGTGATGCGGCGAAAGCCGCCCATGAGTCCTATACCCGTGCGACGGAGGCGAACTTGAAGATGACCGGGGGCTGACTTGCCTGTTGTGGCGCCGCAGACGCATTACACAGCTGCGGATAACTGCTACCGGCTGTCGGAAGATTTCCAGGTGTCGTACAACACCCTGCAGGCCACCCTCAACGGAGCGGGAGCGACACCTGGAACCAGCGGGATGGCCGGACGGTACGAGGCTGTCGCGGCATGGTCGCGCAGCTATGATGAGCGTGCAAGCGCCCTTGTTACAGCAGCAACCGGTTTCGCAAGAGCATTAACACATTTCGCCGATATCGCGATCGCGTCCGGATACAACTGGGAATGGTCGGAGTATGCGGCGAACCGAGATCCGAACAAGGGGCCGGGCCCATCGTCTCCGCGGGCGATTCCGTCCGAATTGCCGTATGGGGCAGCGATCGCTGTAGGCGTGGCCTCGTCGAAACGCAACGGGAGTGGTCTCGAGTCCGACTTTCCGGAGCTGTACGACAAGATCACTGCCCAGCTCGCCGGTGGCGGAATACCCGACGGGGATACTGACAAGCTGGCTCGCGCTGCTGAGGCATGGCGCCGCTTCGCCGACAGCGTGCCGGTCTTCGGCGCGGAATCCCGGTTGAAGGGCGTAGCGGATGGATTGTCCCGCTCCGATGCACCGGACATCCCGAACCTGGTCGCGCATCTCAGGACACTCGCTGCGGGTGCAGATGAGATCCGATTGGCTGCCAACGATCTCGCTGCGGCGACCACTCATCATCACGCCGCGCTGGTCTCAGTCCGCTCCGAGGTCAACACCGGGGTCGCCGCGATTATCGTCGGTGCGTCGATCACGATCGCCGTCACCGTCGTGTACATCCGCAATCCTCGTGCGGTCGCAGTGGAAGGTGTCACACTCGACAGCGCGGCAACGGCCGCCGCAGGTGCGATTGGATCATTCTTCACCACATTGGCGGGGATCCAGTTCGGCACAGCCGCACTTGTCACGACCGGGATCGCCGCCATCGCCGCACTGACGATCGCGTCGATTGCCAACAGCGATGACGGCAGCGGAACCGCAAACCCGCAACCCGGTGAGTCCGCTGCTACCAGCAGCGCAGCGGCAAAAGTTCCGAATCTCCAAGGCAAGACACTCGATGAGGCCGAGCGCGCTATCGAGAACCAGGGCTTCACACAGAAGGGCGAGACCACGGGTGGCTATCGACGATACGTCCATTCCGATGGTAGCCAGGTATGGATCAGGCCGGATGGAGAGGTCATACGCCTCGGACCGAAGGTGGATCCCGGCCCGAACGCCAAGAACTATCATCCGAGGATCGGCCCGGACGGGCAGCTCACCGACAAACACTCCACCGGAGAGACAGTAATTCGATGACGAATATCGAGAACGTATGTGCTGCTGCGCCGCATTTCGGTGGGTACTTCATCGATCGGCTCGCACTGGTACGAGGTGCCGAGGGCGACACACTCGACGTGGGATTGCATTGGGGACCTCAAAAGCCCGACTACTATCTGTCTTTCGAACGGCTCTACTACTTTTCGATCAGCCGGTTTCCGGGACCTGATGCCGAACCGCTGGACAAAGTGGAGGCGACGATCCTCGAGCCCGGTGATGAGCCGTGGCCTGTCGGCTTGTCGGTCAATGCTCGACGGTCGCTGTCGCTACCTCGGCTGCTCTGGTTTCGGACCGAGGGGCCGGTCCGGCTGGTCGTGGTCGCCGCCGTCGCGACCATGTTCACAGAGAACGCGTAATCGCCGCCGTGGCTGAGATCGCGCTTGCGGGATGGTGGCTGGATCGACAATCTCGCCCGTGTCTGCCACCGAGCACCTGTTCTCGTCGGAGGGGGTGCGCGGAGCCGCTCGAGCACCGGTGATCAGCTCTGACGTGTGTGGCGGCACACCTGGTCCGAGCGCGGTGAGTCATGCCGCCCCGGCATGCCCGAGCCGATTCGGCTGTTAGCGGCTATCCGCCGCCCCCAAGGCGACGGTGAGCTCCAGGATCGTGCCCGGGTCGGTGAGACGCTCGCCGTACTGTTCGCGGAGTTGGCCGATCCGGTAGCGGACCGTCTGAGGGTGGACGTGGAGTGACGCGGCGATCTCGTCACGTCGTCCGTGGTGGAGTAGCCACGCGCGCAATGTCTCGATCAGCTTTTCCCTTGTCGCCGGCCGCAGATCATCGAGTGGGGCAAGCACTTTGGTCCGCAGGTCGGACAGTGCGATCGGGTCGGCGCGCAGGACAATCTCGGTCAGGTAGTCATCGGTGTCGACGACCGGGCCGGAGCCGAGATCCATGTCGATACTTCGCATGACGCGGTGCACCGAGGCCGCGGCGTTCTCCCACGGTCTGACCGGGCCGAGGACGGCGCGGTGATCGGCCGACGCGCGGACCAGTCTCGTTCGGGTCCTCCGGTTCACATCGGGAAGCAACAGCACGAGCCACTGCTCGCCGGTCCGGTCGGCGACGTTGTCGGGTAGCCGCAGTGTCCGCGGATCGAGTTGTGCGGCGATGACGCGTTCGGCGCCCTCCGACAGGGCCACGGCGGTCAGCGTGCGGGGTGGCCGCCACTCCGCACGTTCGGCCGCCGCCGCGAGATCGTCGACCGACGCGCCCGCCAGAATCTGCTGGACGAGACGCTCACGATTGCGCTGACGTGACAGCCCGCTGATCGCGAGTTCCTCGGCATGTCCGGCCACGCTGTAGGCCGAGAGACGGTCGATGTAGCCGAACATCAGTTCCGCGAGCAGTGCCAGGATGTCCCCGGGCAGTCCGTGGGACACGGCGATGCCGCTCAACTCACGCCACGCGACGGTCGCCCCGGTCCGGTAGGCGGCGAGCAGGACGTCGGTCGAGCGTCCCTGGCGGGCCTCACCGCGTCCCAGCGAATACGCGCCGTCGAGACTCGGTCCGGCCGCGGCGACGTCGGTGTCGTCCGGTGGAGGCTCGGTGGACTCCTTGATGAAACCTTGAAGTGCCTGCTGTACAGCGCCTTCGATGATGCGGCCCATCCTGCCGCTGAAAGCGTCGGCGTAGCTGGGCACTTCCGCGATGACCGTTGCCACCGTTCGCTCGGCCACCGTCGGCAGTGCCGACCACATGGCATCGATCACGGCCTTCGGCAGATCCACCTGCGCTGACACCATGGATTTATCCTCTGCGAACAAAATTGGCCCATTTTTTCACGCATTCAGGTCAAGATTTTACACTTCCGAGCGCCCAGTATGGAGTAATGACACATTCGTTGGCAGAGCAGACCGCCGTTGTGGCCCGAGTCGCCCGACGTCGGGTGCGTCGGCTGGCCGAACTCGTCACCACCCCGCTGGTCCCCCAGGACTTCGTCGATCTCGTACGGCCGCTGCACAGTCGCACCGACCCGAGGGGGCGAATCGAGTCGGTCGTGGCGGAAACGGCCGATGCGGCCACGATCAGGATCCGTCCCGGCCGAGGGTGGCACCGCCCCGTCGCCGGACAGTATGTGCGCATCGGTATCGACGTCGACGGCGTCCGGCAGTGGCGCGCCTATTCGATCTCCTCACGACACGACGACGGCACGTTCACCATCACCGTCAAGGCGGTACCCGACGGGGTCGTCTCGTCCCACCTGGTCGATCGGGCCCGGGCCGGAACGATCGTGCAGCTCGATCAACCGTCGGGCGAGTTCGTCCTGCCCACCCCTCGGCCCGCCAAAACGCTGTTCATCACAGCCGGGAGCGGCATCACCCCGGTGATGAGCATGCTCCGCGAATCCTTGCGCGAACTCGACGACGTCGTACTCGTGCACTCCTGCCCCACCGCCGAGGACGCCATCTTCGGCGCCGAACTGCGCGCGCTGGCCGCCGACCGCCGTATTCGCCTGGTCGAACGGTTCACCACCGGCGGTGGACGTCTCACCGTCGACGACCTCCTCGCGGCGGTGCCGGATCTGGCGGAACGTTCCGCCTGGGCGTGCGGACCGGCGCCGATGCTCGACGCGCTCGAACAGCACTACCGGGAATCCGGTATGGCGGATCTCCTTCGCACCGAACGCTTTCGGGCCGCCCCCGTCGTCACCGGAGTCGGCGGCAGCGTCACCTTCACCCGCACGCGGACGTCGGTACAGACCGACGGGGCGACGAGCGTGCTCGACGCGGGTGAAGCGGCCGGAGTGCTCATGCCCTCGGGATGCCGGATGGGCGTGTGCTTCGGATGCGTGGTTCCCCTGCATCGGGGGGCCGTCCGAGACCTCCGCAACGGTGACCTCACCACCGCCGCCGATTCCGGAGACGGCGTACTCGTCCAGACTTGCGTTTCCGCAGCCGCGGGTGCCTGCGAAATCGCTCTCTGACCACCGGACAACAGACTGGGAAACTCATGACCGCGATACAGAAGAACCCGAACAGCCCCGTGGCACACCTGAGCGCCGAGGACATCGAGACGCTCGGCCGCGAACTCGACACCATTCGCGACCAGGTCCTCGCCGACCGTGGCGCGCAGGACGCCGCCTACATCCGTGAGGTGATCACCACCCAGCGCTCGCTGGAGGCGATCAGCCGAATCGTGCTGTTGGGCTCGATATTTCCGCCCGCCTGGCTGCTCGGCACCGCTGGGCTGTCGATCGCGAAGATCCTCGAGAACATGGAGATCGGACACAACGTCATGCACGGCCAGTGGGACTGGATGCGCGATCCGAAGATCCATTCCACGACGTGGGAGTGGGACAACGCTTCCCCGTCCGATCAGTGGAAGCACTCCCACAACGAATTGCACCACACCTATACCAACGTATTGGGCAAGGACAACGACCTCGGGTACGGCATCATGCGCGTCGACGAGGACCAGCCCTGGTCACCCCTGCATCTCGGCCAGCCCCTGTGGAATCTGCTCAATGCCTGCTTCTTCCAGTACGGCATCGCCGCATACGATCTCGAACTCGGGAAGAATCTGAGCGGCGAGCGCCGACGCGATCCGGGGTTCCGCGCCCGAGTCGGCGCCACACTGCGCAAGATCGGCCGCCACGCCACCCGCGACTACCTGCTCCACCCGCTCCTGTCGGGAATATCGGCCCCGACCACCTTCACGGCCAACCTGACCGCGAATCTCCTCCGCAATCTGTGGACCCATTCGGTCATCATGTGCGGTCACTTCCCCGAAGGCGTGCAGACGTTCGAGAAGACATCGATCGACGGCGAGACGCGGGGTGAGTGGTACCTGCGGCAGATGCTGGGGTCGGCCAATATCGAAGGGAGCGCCCTGCTGCACCTGATGACCGGGAACCTCTCCTTCCAGATCGAGCACCACCTGTTTCCCGACCTGCCAAGCAACCGCTACCAGGAGATCGCGCCGCAGGTCGAGCAACTCTTCCAGCGCTACGGCCTCACCTACACCTCGGGTCCGATCCACCGCCAAGTCGCCTCGGCGTGGCACAAGGTGATTCGCCTGTCCCTGCCCAACGACTTCCTTCGGACGGAGGAAATCGAAACCGTCGCGGCGGAGGTCGCCTCGGAACGTATCGAGGGACCTCTCATCAGCAGGTGAGATTCGCTGCCCCGGATCGGGCGAATGAGACATGCACATGGTCGTAGTGATTCTGGGTCGGGTCGCCGCGGTCCTCCATGAACGACCAGCCGCCGCCATCGTTGTAGCGCTGCTGCCAGATCACGTAGGTAACGCCGAACCGCGCTTTGTTGGCCAGTACGAACGCAGCGATCGCATTACCCTGGGCCGGGTTCGACGTCATGATGTCGAGCGCGAGACCGGCAGCGTGATCATCGTTGCCGTAGCGCCCCTGCGCGCCACCGATATCGGAAATCCCGAACATCTGCTGCACCATGTAACTGACCTGCGCGACATGCGGCTGGGTGCCCTTCCACTCCGTCCCGCACGGGAGTTTCGCCTTCCGAGCCGAGGGTGCCGCCTCTTCGTCGTCTGCGGCAATCGGGCGTAACCTCGGCGCCGGCGCCGGCGCCGGCGCGTCATGCGCCAGGACGGGCAACGAATCGAGCTCGATAGCCGACGGCCCCGGCACCGAGACCGCACTGATCTGCTGCACTTCGGACCCGCTCGGCCGCACCGCCGTCCAGAGCATCGCGGGCACAGTCGCGGCGAGACTGCAAACAATCAGGGAGGTGCGGCCTGTGGGCGCCGCGGGGCCGCGATGTCGACCGGACGTTTCAATCACCAGCTAGTGTCGAGAAGGGAACTCGCGCAATGATACGAAACGGTCGCAAGAAAGTCACGCGAAGGCGCCGAGCGGTGGTCACCCTGATCCCCCTGGTCATCCTCGCCGTCGGGATCGACCCACCCGCGCCGTGATCATCTCCCAGGTGGTGCTGTCCTTCGGCATCCCCTTCGCCCTGATCCCCCTGGTCCGCTTCACCAGTGACCGCACCCGCATGGGCGCCGACGTCAACCACCGCCTCACCACCGCACCGGCCTCGCTCGTCACCGCCATCACCAGCGTGCTCAACGTCGCGCCGATCTACCTCACCGTCACCGGAAAATGGAGCGGAAAGTCTCTGAGTACCAGTGGGATTTACAGGTACTCCTGGCCCGATACACAGAGCGGAACACGCGCCGACGAAGGCTCAATCGCGCGCCGGTAACCCCGACACAGGTGAACTGCCCCTCCCGCCGAGCTTATAATTAGGATACCCTAACTCAATTGCGCGCCGCGAGGCCACGGCGGCTTCCGCTCGACCCGCACTCGCGGTCCGTTGTCAATCTGCCGGAGGCATGCTCGCCGAAGTCCTGTCCCAATACGCACCCGATCGCGTGCGATCCCTGATGCTCACCGGCACCGGTCTCTACGGCCCCGAAGACATCAACCGCCTGCAAACCTCCCTCACCCGCACCCGCGACACCCCCTTCGACGACACCCTCGCCGCGATCGGCGCTTCCCTGCGCAATACCTGGAAAGACGCCGCCGAAGCCGACTTCTGGGTCGAACGCGTCGACGCCGCGACCCGCACTGCCGGACACCAGGCCGCGATCAATTCCTACCAACGCCTGCTCGACGCCGCCCGACGATTGACAGACCTCCACCCCCGCACACCATGGCAAGGCCCCACCCTGATCATCCGGGCCGACGACGACCCCCTCATCACCACCACCCACACCCAACGCCTACAAGACCTGCACCCCGACGCGGAACTGCGCACCTTCCCCGACGGCGGACACTCGTTGCTGCTCAGCCGCCCCACCGACTACATCACCGCGATCACCGAATTCTTGGATGCGCATCACGAGCCGCCCTACCGCTGACCGCCTGCGGCATCGCCGCTGTGACGGGCCAGCACTCCGATCGCCTCGCCGCGCGTTTTCAGGCCGAGCCTGCGAGTGAATTCACGCAGCTGGTCGCCGACGATCCAGGTGGGACCGTTGGACAGGTTCGCGATCGCCTCGGCGACAACCTCTTCCGGTGTCGCGGCCCCCGCGAGCGGGGTTGTCGCGGTCGGATGGTCGAGGGCGCCGCGCTCGGCGAGCGCACGACGCAGTGCGGGTGTATCGGTGGTTCCCAGCACCAATGCGAGGACATCGACGCCTTGTCCGTGCAGTTCGGACCACAGGGCCTCGGCCATGACCAGGTCGAATGCCTTGGTCGCCGAGTAGGTCACCATATTCGGGGCTCCGTAGAGCCCCGCCACCGAGGTGATCACCACCAGCGCACCCCTTCCCCGTTCCACCATGGCCGGGGCGAAATGGTGACACAGCCGCATCGGCGTCACGCAGTTGCGCTGCACCATCGCCAGTGCGGTGTCGAGCGGTTCGGAGAGGAAATGCGCGAAGTTCGGGTCCGCGCCGGCGCAGTACATCAGCATGCCGACGTCGAGGTCCTCGGTCGCGGTGACGATGGTCGTGGTCGCGTCCTGGCGGGACAGATCGACGGCGAGCACGCGCACGTGAACCCCGGTCGCGGTGCGGATGTCCTCGGCCACTTCTTCGAGGGTCTCGCGGCGGCGGGCCAGCAGGACGAGGTGCAAGCCGCGCTCCGCCATCGCGCGGGCGTACAACGCGCCCACCCCTTCCGAGGCGCCCGCGATGATCGCCCACGGGCCGTACCGGTCTCGGAAGGACAGGTCGGCGACGGGTTCACCGTCTTGCCCGGCTCGGGTTCCGACATGCTCGTTCATCAATTTTCCTCGTCGACGGCCGAACTCTCCGCTCGCGGTGGGAATGTCCGCGCGATCAGCGCCGCGCGGAGGGCCCATTGGCCGTCGGCGCGCGCCGGATCGAGTCCGGTGATCACGGCGATCCGTTTGAGTCGGTGGTCGATGGTGTTGGGGTGGATGTACATTCGTCGCGCGGCGTGCTGGCGGTTCTGATCGTTGAGCAGGTAGACGGTGAGCGTCTCCAGCAGTACGGGGTGGGCCATCAGCGGGTCGAGTCGGCGGGCGAGGGAGTCCCTGACCGCTCCCGGGCGGGTCAGTTGGTACTCGGCGGCCAATTGGTCGAACCGGTACAGCCTGGTCTCCGCCTTCGCCGACAGGGCACGTTGCAGTCGGTCGGCGAGGTCGACCATGTGATGCAGTGTTTGCGAGTGCTCCGCGATGGCGTCGACGGGCACTTCGAGGTGTACCGCCGTGACAACGGCCTCGGCCGCGTCGGCGACGGCCTCGACGAGGGACTTCAACCGATCGACGGGCAGTGTCGTGCCGGGAATCAGGATCGTCCCACCGCCGAGACTCAGCGAGGAAATGACGTCTTTGCCACCCTCGGCGGCGAGTTCCGATCGGATTCGCTGAACGACTTGCCGTGATGCGGCCCGGCGGTCGACGGTGCCGCCGAACGCGGCGGCGGGATATGCCAAGGACAGCGCCAGGATGTGGTAGCGATCGGCGATGGTCACGCCGCATTCGCGCGCCATCGCCGCCGTGGCCCTGCCGTTCATCATCGCCACGGTGAGCGCGCGTATCGGATCGGGGCTCTGCCCCGCGGCAGCACGATATTCGCGCAGATAGGCCATCGTCACGGTCGTGGTCATCAGGTCGAGCAGTTCGACGGTGCGCGCGCCGATGTCCACGCATTGGGCGACCGAGACGATCCCGGACCTGGTCGCCACCAGTTCGTGGGCCATCCGCGAACCCTCGTGCAGCGCGTGCAGGATCACATCCACCGGTACGCCGTCGCGGGCCCATCGCCCGGCGGCGGATTCCAGTTGTGCCACTTCGTGTTCGGTGGGAGTACCGCGTCCGTCGAGAATCGTGGTGGCGATCCGCAGGCAGTTCACGGTGACCGCGGTGATGTCGCCACGGAGCGCGTCATCGGGCAGCGTGAGGCATTGGGCGACGGTCTGACGGAAGTGCCGCACCATCTCCTCGGCGAGCGACTCGGTGTCACGCAGGGATATCGCGGCAGGCCCGAGTGCCCGAGCGGCACCGGTATGGCGGGATCTCTCGGTCGGCGTCACTGCCGCAGCCGACACCGCGACCCGTGGACCCCGTCCGCGCCCGTGCATACCGCTGCGGTTGCGCTCGTCCATCGACAACTCCTCTTCGAGTCGTGTGGTCTCGCAGGGCCACACCGGCAACCGGACAGTAGAATCCGGTTACCCGTCAGTAGTGTTCCCTACATCACTTCGTCGGTCAAGATGTGACGCTCGACGCCCCGGTTCGAAGTGACGGGGACGGCACGCCACGCGCGCGGGCGCCGAACCGAACCCGCAGCTCGAAACTGCCGCTGGCGTCGAATATTTCGCGCGGCGGCCCGCATGCGTCTTGACACATTCGACGACGGAACACGACTCGCGGGGCCTCACACCGCACCGCGTGACCACCGACTCGATGACCCGCCGAGTAGAGTCGAAACCGTGAGTACCGCGAGTCGCGTCAACCGAGGGCGCGCCGCCGCGGCCGAGAACCGCGCCGCGATCCTCGTCGCCGCCCGCGACATCTTCGCCGAACACGGCAGATCCGCGCCCATGACGCTGATCGCCCAGACCGCAGGTGTCGGGCAGGGCAGTCTCTATCGCCATTTCCCCACCCGCGGTCAGTTGATCCACGCCGTCTACGAGAGCAATCTCGTGGCGCTCGAATCCCTGGCCCAGCAGGACGAGTCAACCATCGACGACGTCCTCGAAGCCCTCTACCGGCAACTCACCGACGCCGCCGCCTTCATCGCGGTACTCGACTCCGCCGAAAGCCACAACCCGCATCTCGCTTCGATCCGGGCCAGACTGCGGAAGCTGTTGTCGGACAAGTTCTCCGACATCCGCCGACGCGGCAGCCTACGCGAGGAGATCACGGCCAACGACATCTACCTCGCGTTCGGCATGCTCGCGGCACTGCTGCATCAGACGCCACCGAGCGACCGTCGCGGCGCCGCGCGCCACGCCTGGAGCCTGTTACGGCACGCCCTCTACCGCGCCGATCACCCGATGCCTGTGATCGCTGGAGACGGGAGCGGCGATCGGACATGAGGATTTCCAATAGATATCGCGAGGCCTTCGGAATCAGGTACTCGGCCTGAGACTCTGCCTCTCATGTTCGAGAACAATATTGCGATAGTCGATGATCCGATCGCCGGACGCCGTCGAAGCGTCGGGCACGGACTCCGGGTGCTCACCACGGTGGCGATGAAGGTGGTGTGCGTCGCCTCGTTCGTCGTCGCCGCCGGAGGCGTCGCCTACGCCGACAACCCCGGGCCCGCCCCCGTGCCTTCCGCGGGGTGTGGCCGACCGGTCCCCGTCCAGGGGGCGACGACGGTGAAATTCCAGGGCACCGACAAGTCGGGCCAGTATCGACAGAATGTCCCGGCAGGCGCGAATCGACCGCTACCGCTGGTCCTCGCCCTGCACGGCCTGCTGGAGAATATCGACATCGCCGAATTGGGCAGCGGTCTGGGCGAATACGGCTACCGAAACGGGTTCGTCACCATCACCCCGCAACTGGACCGGCTCGGCCCGGCACAGTGGGAGTTCGGCCCCGACTCGGCAGACATCACGTGGCTGTCCCAGGTACTGACGCACGTGGAGTCCACCCTGTGCGTCGATCTACGGCGCGTCTTCGTCACCGGCCTGTCCATGGGCGCGTTCGCCACCAGTTCACTCGGTTGCCGGTTCGCCGATCGGATCGCGGCCATCGCTCCGGTCTCCGGGTTGAGGGATTTCAGCTGGTGCCGTCCGGCGCGGCCGGTGCCGGTGATCGCGTTCCACGGCACCGACGACGCGATCGTTCCGTATGCCGGACAATCGAATTCCGGTTCGGCGTCCGGCTCCGGGGCGAGTGACGAGAACACCTCCGCGAGTCCACGAGCCGTCACCGACAACGCCGCGGCCTGGGCGCGCCGCGACGGGTGCACCGGGGCACCGGTCCGGACGACGATCGCGGCCGACGTGGTCGTCGACCGCTACTCGTGCCCGACCGGTATCGACGTGCACCTGTACTCGATCGTCGGAGGCGGCCATATCTGGCCCGGCACCGACTCGCCGCTGTACCCGTCGTTCATCGTCGGCCAGAACACGAACTCGATCAGTGCCACGGCATTGATCTGGGACTTCTTCCGTAGCCATCCGATAAGGGACTGACCGCTCTCACGCCGAGAGCGTGATGTCCTCGGCCGCGGTCGATCCGGCGGGTTTCCAGCCCAGTCTCGGCGCGATCAGTTCGACGGTGTCGTGCAGGATCTGCTCGTATTCACCGCGATGGAATTCGTAGGGAAGTTCCAGTCGCAATTCGGAGACCTGCGCGAGAACCGGATCGGCGCGCAGGCGATCCACGATCTCGTCGGCGGTACCGACCACGTCCGGGGCGAACAGCACCCTCCGCTCGCCCTGGGGCGCGAGGGTGCGTTCGTGCCGGGACGCCGCGTAGGCGCGGTAGCGTTCGCGGGTCGCCCGGTCGGCGCTGTCGAGCGGCACGATCACTCGCCCGACCGCGATCCTGCCCGGACGCGCCGGATCGATGCGCTGACGGTAGTCGTCGATCAGGCCCAGCTGGGTGGTGGCGAAATCGTCGCTGCGGTCGCCGATGACGATATTGCCGGTGAGCAGATTCAACCCGTTCTCACCTGCCCAGCGGACCGAACGGGTGCTGGAGCCGCCGTACCAGACCCGGTCGACCAGGCCGGGGCTGTACGGCTGGAGACGTGGGCGCTGGGTATTGCCCGGTGAGTGGATCACCGCGTCCTCGTCACCGAGGTAGGTGCCGCGCAGATTCCCGATCAGCCGCTCGATGCGGCCGTAGGACAGATCGTAGGTTCGCCAGTCCCCGTCGAAGACGAGATGGCCCATGAGATCGGCGTGCGGTGGAGTGCCCGCGCTGAAACCCGGTTGCAGCCGCCCCTTGGACAGGGCGTCGGCCACCGAGAGATCCTCGGCGAGCCGGAAGGGGCTCTCGTAGCCGATCGGGATCACGGCCGTTCCGAGTTCGACACGGCTGGTCCGCTGGGCGGCCGCGGCGAGGAACACCGCCGCGGATCCGACGCCGTGCTCGAGGTGACGCTGCCGGATCCAGGCCCCGTCGAAACCGAGACGTTCGCCGTATTCGAACAGTTCGAGCGTGTCCTCGAGTCCGGTGGCCGGATCGGCGTCGGGAAAGTTGCCGGGGGTCAGGAAGGCGAGTGTCGCGATCCGGGGTTCGTCCGCGATCGTCGGTTCCGCGCTCATCGGTTCCGCTCGTGGGGAATCTTCTCGCCCGCTTCGATCGCGACCGGAAGACGGTTCTCGGCGGGCGGCAGCGGGCAGGTCGCCAGATCCGTGTAGGCGCACGGCAGATTGACCGCCCGATTGAAATCGAGTGTGACCGCGCCACCGGAACCCGGGGGCGGCAGTTGCAGAACACGATTCGCGGCGTAGGTGGTGACTCCGGAGGTGGTGTCGGTGAACAGCACCGTCAGACTGCCCGGCGTCTTGCCGGGGAAGGCGGTCAGTCCGAGCACGTGCCCGTCGAGTTCGAATTCCACGCGCCCGGGCGCCTCGTAGACGTGTTCCAGTCCTTCCACGGACGCGCCGACCGTGGTCGGTCGCGGCTGCTCGAAGGGCACGTACCGTCCCTCGACCACCCATTTCGGGTCCGGTGCGTAGGCCGGGGTGCCGCGGAATCCGGTCCGCAGCGGATTACCGGGATGGCGGGGGCGGACGATGTCGTAGCCGCCGCGCTTGGCCACCTCGATCACCGCGTCGCCCCAGATCGCTTCGATGCCACCGCGTTCGGGGATGATCCCGAATCGGTGCTCACCGTGGACGGTCGCGCCGTCGATCACCAGTTCCTCACCGTCGTCGAGCGAGACGAGGACACCGTCCGGTCCCGCGGACCAGGCGCCGGGGGCGTCGGAGAACCGCTGCGGGGTGTCGGTCAGCCAGTGCAGGGCGGTGATCGCCAGGAATCCGTGCGGTGCGGACAATCGAGCTTCCTGGGCACTGTGCCAGTTCTCCCAGTCGACGCCGAACGCGTCGGTGCGGGGGCCCGCGGCAGCCGATGTCGTCATACGGTGCTCCTCTCGACCAGCGCCATCGACGATCTCGTGTCATGGCGAAAGACGCGGTGGACAGTGGCGCGTCCACCGCGTCACTCGATCCCACCGCGTGCGAGGCGGGGGCGACAGGTTTGCGATCAGCGGGAATGCAACCCCGCTTCGCGCTTGCCCGGTCATGATCGGAACGCGCTCACGGATCGGATCGCACCAGAAGCCGAGCTGTTCAGCGTGTTTCGGCGAGCGCGGCGGCGGCGGCCGTGACGAGGGCGAGGAGTTCGGTCCGGTCGGCGGTCGGCAACCGACCCGCGAGTTCTTGTTCGAGCACGGCTCGGATCTCGGCGCGCAGCGCGATGCCGTGCGGAGTGAGGGCGGCGCGGGTGACGCGGCGGTCGGCGGGATCGGCTTGCCTGGTGAGGAATCCCCTGCGCTCCAGGCGATCCACCATGCCGGTGACATTGGTCTTGTCGCAACCGAGCAGGGTGGCCAGTTCGCCGAAGGTGGGAGTGTGACCGTTGAGCTGGCACAACAGTTCGATCTGCTGGGTGGTCAAGCCGAAACTACGCGCGATGAGGCTGTAGAGCGCGCCGAGTTCACGATGCAACGCGGAGAAGGCGGTCGCGAGGGCGGGGTCGATGGTCGTCGCCATGTCGAAAGTCTAGATGATAGATAGTTGATACTATCGACCTAATAGTCCATAGTATCGACAATCGTTGACATCGATCATGGGAGGCGGATATGCCGGTTGCGATCGTCACCGGGGGCTCGCGGGGAATCGGCAGGGCCATCGCACAGCGGCTCGGCTCGAACGGCGTCTCGGTGGTGGTGAACTATCACACCGACCGAGACGCGGCCGAGCAGGTCGTTTCCCATATCGAAGCCGCGGGCGGCCGGGCCGTCGCGGAGCAGGCCGATGTCGCGGATCCGCCCTCGTTACGCGGACTCTTCGACGTCGCCGAACAGCGCTTCGGCGGACTGGACATCCTCGTCAACAATGTCGGCACAGCACGTTTCGGCCCGATCGCCGAGACCACCGACGAGGATTTCGACCACACCTTCGCGGTGAACACCCGGGCGACCTTCGTCGCGTTGCGTGAAGCCGCGAACCGACTGCGCGACAACGGGCGCATCGTGCTCGTGTCATCCGGGGTGACCGCGACCCACCGCCCCGCTTCCGGGATCTACGGCGCCAGCAAGGCCGCGGGAGAAGAACTGGTCCGGGTGATCGCCCGCGAACTCGGATCCCGGGGTATCACCGCGAATTCGGTACTGCCGGGCGTCACAAGGACCGAGGCGCTGGTCGCCGCCACGACCGCGAGCGCCACCGACAGCGTCGTGCGGCAGACCCCGCTCGGGCGTATGGGCGAACCCGACGATATCGCCGATATCGTCGCCTTCCTCGCCTCCGACGCGGCCCGGTGGATCACGGGTGCGACGGTGCACGCCGGAGGCGGACTGTTCTGAGGCCGGAAGGTGCGCTCAGGAGCGAAGTCCGAGGACGGCGGGGTTGCCTTCCGCCCAGACACCTCGGACACTGCGGGATACGAAGCGCCAACCGTCGGGCGTGCGGCGTAGTCGGTCGTGGTAGGTCCCGCCCGCCAGGAAATTGTCGCCGCCCTCCGTGCCGCGACGAATGTGCTGGGCGTGGTAGTAGCAGCTGTGCTCGGCGTCGTCTCCGCGCACGGTGACGACATGGTTGCCGTTCAAATGCTGTGTGGCATCGAGGTTTTCGATCGCGCTGCCGATGTAGGCGACGATGGCCGCCGGGCCCTCGTGGCGCTGTCTGCCCGCAGGGTACTCCCAGTGGGCATCGTCGGCGAACAATGTCGCCAATCTGTCCCAGTCCCGGTTGTCCACCGCCGCGGCGTAGGCGACGGCGAGATCGATGATCGCCGCTCGATCGGTGAGTTCGCGCAGTTGCGCGGTTAGGTCGGTCATCGAGTCCTCTTCCGTATTCCTGGTTCACGAGCGGTCGCCCGGACCATCCTGGCGACGGTCTGTCGCCGCGACTGATCCGTCAGGCGCCGTCGACCGTCAGGACGATCTTGCCCCGGATATGTCCTGCTTCGGCGCGACGGTGCGCGGCGGCGGCTTCGGCGAGGGGGAACACGCTGTCGACACCGACATGAAGCGTGCCTGCGTCGAACAGTTCCGCCATCTCGGCCAATTGGGCGCCGTGTGAGCGGACCTGGCCCGTGCGCACCGTGATGCCGCGTTCCGCGCCGTAGTCCCCGTAGAACACCGGCATGATCGTTCCACCGTCCCGCACGACGGCGGTCAGCCGGGACGACCCAGGTCCGCCGACCGAATCGAAGAGGTAGTCGACATCGCGGGGCCAGTCCTCGACGGGAGTCGTCGTGTAGTCGATGAAGGTCTCGACGCCCAATTCGGTCAGGAACGCGCGGTGGCGGCCCGAGGCGACGGCGATGACCGAGGCGCCCGCACGCGCGGCGAGCTGCACGAGCATGTGGCCGACTCCTCCGGCCGCGCCGTTGACGAGGACCGTGTCGCCCGCGCCGACTTCGGTGTGCTCGCTCAGGAACTGGTGCGCGGTCAGCGTGACCAGCGGAGCCGCGGCCGCCCTGATGTGGTCCAGCCGAGACGGTTTGCGGGCAAAATGATCTTGCGGCGCGGTGGTGTATTCCGCGTACCCGCGGCCGCCGTCCTCACGCGAGGGAAACCGGACCAGCCCGAAGACCTCGTCGCCCACCCGCCATCGGGTGACCCGCTCCCCCAGAGCGACGACCGTGCCCGAGACGTCGACGCCGGGGATGAACGGCAGCGTCGGCGGTGCAGGGCGCAGCGATTCGGGGATGGCGGCGTATCCGGCGCGCTTGTAGAGGTCCAGCGGATTCAGGGCCACGGCGTGGACCCGCACCAGGACATCGCCGGGTCCGGGGTCCGGTCGCGCGACGGTCTGTTCGACGAGAACTTCGGGACCGCCGTACCGCTGGACGAGTACGGCGCGCATGGTGGATACGTTCACCGGTGATCCTGTTCATCGGGGGTGTGCGGTCGAACGGCCGCCCGTATCAGTTAACGGAGCACTGCTCCGTTTGTCAATGGAAGGGCTGTGTCGATGGATTCGCCTGTCCCGCAACCGGGTCGAACAGCGCGCAGCGATGCCAGGCGCAATCGCGAACACCTGCTGGAGGTCGCCGGCGAAGTGCTGGCCGAACAGGGGACGCAGGCATCGCTACGCGAGATCGCACGGCGCGCCGGAGTCGGATTGGGCACGCTGTACCGGCACTTCCCGAACCGGGAGGCGCTGCTCGACGCGTTGCTCCGACAGCGCTTCGACGAGCTCACCGCGCTGGCCGAGACCCTGGCGGATACGCGCGAACCCCGGACAGCGCTCGTCGAATGGCTGCGCACCTTCCTCGCCGGAAGTACCACCTACCGCGGACTCGTCACCGACATGATCGCCACCATCGACGACGAGTCGTCCGCGCTGCACGCCTCGTGCGCGGCCATGCGAGCGGCCACCTCCGAACTGCTGACACGCGCGCAACGCAGCGGTGAAATACGCGGCGATGTCGACCATCTCGACGTCATCGCGCTCGTCAGCGCGGTCGGTTGGATCGTGGAACAATCACCCCGGCTCGTCGACCGGAGCGATCACCTGTACGCGCTGATCATGGACGCGCTCACCGCTTCTCGTCGCGAACCCTGAGCCGACCGGCCGTGCATGGGCCGTGACCGGCATCGAACGATGCGTAACGAAGGGGTGCGTATGGACCTGGCGAGACTCGGGCAGTTGACCGTCGAGGAGGCACGGCACTACGTCGAACGCTTCGAACCGCGACTGTCGATGCCGGATCCACGGATCGGGATGAACCTCGATCCGGAGGCATTGTCCAGCGGGTCGACCGCCAGACGCTGTCATCGAGGTGCTGGCGCGGTGGGGTGTGCCCGACGAAGGCTACGTCGATCTCGCCGGGGCGCGCGCGGTGTTCAGCGCGCGATGAGGTTCGCCGACGCCGGACCACCGTTCGTCCGGCAACGGCGACGACATCTCAGCTCTCGCGTGCGGTGATGCGGTCGATCTCCGCGAGACCGGCCGCGTCGAAGCAACACTCAGTGTGAATTGCCTGGTCAGATGGTCCTATCGCTCTCAATTTCTCACCCTTCTCGGTTTGTACCCAGTTGCCAGGCCGTCTACAGGCCGTCATCGGACGTAGACCGCCGAAGTACCTCATCCAGCGCACTACGAGCGCGCTCGTAGCTGGAGGGCACCAAGTGTGTGTACGTCCGCAGCGTGAAGCCCGGATCGGAGTGTCCGAGGAATTCGGCCAGTTCCTTCACCGAGCAGCCACGCGCCAGCAGCGTCGAGGCGAACAAATGACGTAACGCATGCATGCCGTCCGGTCGCCCTCGGAAGGATGGCTCGACCGCACCGAACGCAGGCTTCCACGCGATCTTGGTGAACTGGTCACCGGACAGCAGAGACCCGGCCTTATCTGTGACCACGAGATTCACCGTCACGGATTCACCGTCAGGTTTGCCCCACGGTAGCGTGATAGCGACGGGTGGAAATCGCTTCATGTGCGCGTCGAGCGCCTCGAGCAGTACGCCGGACAGCGGTACGGTGCGAGTCTTGCCGCCCTTAGGGAGAGCGAACATCGTTGCGCCTTTGACGGTTTTGAGTTGCCGAACAATCGAGAGCTGTTGCGCGTCGCGGTCGATGTCCTCGGCCGAGAATCCCAAGAGCTCACCTTGCCGCATACCAGCGCCAGCCCCGAGCATGGCAGCGATCTTGAATCTTTCCGAAAGACCGGAGATCACCGCGTCGAGTCGATCATCAGGCCACACAACGACTTTCGGACTCTTGCCGATCGGACGCCGGACCGTCTTGGCCTTGCACGGATTGACTCGGATCACCCGATCATCCACCGCCGAGTCACACACCGAGGAAACCATGGTGAACAACACCGATTTGTAGTTGTCGGATAGCCCCTGTTCATCGAGGGTGCCGACCCAATCACGGATGGTGGCGGGCTTCTCGATCTTGTCGAACGTCGAATTACCGAGCGCCGGATAGATTTGCTTGTGCAGTCGACTACGCAGCGTCTCGCGGGTCGCAGGGTCTGTCGATTGCGCCTTGTACCAGCTTTCCGCCTGTTGCCGAAATGTTTTGCGGGCCGCGCGAGGGTCGATGTACTTGCCTTCGCGCTTGTCGGATTCGACCTCGATCAGGAAGTCGTCGGCGCGCTTCTTCTCCCGGTCCGGGAACGATTTGGACCGCTCGACACCATCAGGATCGATGTAGCGCACCCGGTAGCGCAGGCCACGGCCGAACAATTCGGTCTTCTCCATCACCGGCTTGCCGCGACCGTTGACGAGGACTTTGCCGTCGTCGTCGCGGGTCGGTCGCCACCACCGGTCATCCACATGGCCCATCAGGCAGCCTCATCCAGCTCAGCCCACGCACGCACCTTGGCGGGGTTGTAGCGCAGGTGACGGCCGATCTTGCGGACCGGAGGCCCCTCACCGAGCCACTTCCACTGGTAGAGCGTTTTGACCGGGACGTGAAGGAAGTACGAGGCTTCCTCCACCGTCCACAGCCGATCATCTGGTAGTGCGGTCATAACCCGGACCCCCTTGCTTGATTGCCGAATGTTCTTTCCACGCTTGAGGTCCCGCCGCCAAGAGGGCGTTGTCGTATTCGACTCGCCAGGCTTTGCGTTGGGCGATGGTCGACAGGATCAGGTGATCGCGCGGTGGCGCGTTCTGGTCGCCGGGTTGGACCGGTCGCACGATCAGACGAGGGTTGTCGGGTTTGACGATGCCGACCGAGGCCAGCAGTTGCCGAACGAACTCGATGCGATCGGCCTTGTGATCCGGGAGCGTCTTGCCCGACCAGCGACGCGACACCAGGACCCGTCGACCGGGGAGCCCGAGCGTGTCGCGGCGGTGGGCTTTGCCCTTGCACTTGCCCGCTACGGTTTTATCGCTGGCGCCCTTGGGGACGATGCCGTAGCGCAGCCATACCGGGCACTTCGGTGAGCACGGGGTGTGCTGGAGTTCGGCGTGCAGGCGGTCGTAGTGGATCGCGGTCCGCACCGAGTCGGTTTCGAGCACCTCGGACACTGCTTTGGTCAGGTATTTGGTGACGTAGCCGATCGCGGCATCGGCCTTGTTGCCGGGGATGTGGCCCTTGATGTGGCCGGGGTCCATCCGCTCACCGAAACGCACGGTGTAGGCCGGTCGCAGGTCATCGACGGTATCGAGGATGTCCAACGCCTCATCCCAGCCCGTCAACGGCTGACCGCTGTCAGGGTCCACGAAGGTCATGGCCTGCCAGTCCCACACCGGCAGGATCTCGCCGGAGTACACCTCGTTCTCCGGATCGAAGTGCGGCCACCACACCTGGTGATAGGTCGCCGCGGTCACCAGCTTCAACGTGTCACGCGAGATCGCGGAACGCAGCAGGATGTGAATGTGGGGTGCGCCGCGGCGTTGTGGTTCCACCGCTGCGAAGTACTGGATGTCGTAGCCGAGGCAGCGGCGTAGGTTCTGGATCCACCGGTCGATCAGCGCGGCGAAGAACACGATGTCGCGTGCGGCGCTGGTGTAGTCGTAGGTGTCGGGGTCCTGTGGGGAGCCGTCACCACACTCCTTGCCCTTCTTGTCGATGCCGCCGTCCTGGTTCATCGAGCCGTAGGAGGGCATGGTGAGGGTGACCATCATCGAGGGGCGATGCTTGCCGCCGAAGATCTTGCCGATGGTCTTTTTCGTGACTTTCTGTCGCGGCAGGTTCGGGACATCCTGACGGCGACGAGTCGACCGGGCACGGCGTTTGGACGGTTTCGGGTCCAACGCGGGCAGACGGCCCCGTATCCCGGAATCGCGGAGTTCCTGGTCCATCTCGCCCACCAGGGCCGCGAACGCATCGGCCATTTCGTCGTCACCGTCGCTGCGTGCGCTGCGGTATTCGGTGACCAGGTCAGCGCGGGCGGTCAGCAGCTCGGTTTGCCGTTTCGAGGGTGTGCGGACCAGATCGACCGGTTCGGATTCCACGTGCCAGCCCTCGCGGCCCTGCGTGATGCGCAGCCACCGTGCCTTGTCGGCACACGGTTTGCACACGCTGGCGATGGTGGCCTTGCAGGGTGAACCGAGGTATTCGGTCTTGCCGGTGATCGGGTCGACCGAGGCCATCGTGATCGGGCGCACGCACACCCCGAACTCTTCGGCCGCGGCGTGAGCGATGTCGGTGAAATCCGGGAGTGCACGACGCTGGGCCGCTGTTTGACGAACCGGTGCCGTGTCGGTGTCGGTGTCGAGGTTCACGAGGTCGCTCATGCCGGTTCTCCGTTCTTGCGGTCCCACAGCCACTCCACCCGCGTAGAGGGCACGGCGACGGCTGTTGCGAGTGAATCGTGATGACGGAAGGCCAGTTCGACCGTGGAGGGGCCGACGACGACCGCACGGCATTCCAGGACACCGAATGCGTGGGCGAGGTGGGTGGTGCGGGCGGTGTAGTCGGCGGGGCATTGACCGGGCAGCATCCGCAACGTCACCCGGTCGGTGAACTCACCGACTCGTATCGAGACCAGGCGGGGAGTGGCGATGTTCTGGCCGTAGGTGACCTGTAGACCACATGCCGCGCTCATCGCGACCCACCGCCGCCGATACCGCAACCAGGCCACGAATCGTTGCCGTACCCGGTCGGTGACCCAGCGGCCGAAGGTGGCAGGGGAAGCCAAGCGCCAACCGGTCAGCAGCGCCAGGCCGACAACGACGACCACGACACCAGCGAGCCAGCCGAATACCAGCCACACCGCGACAGCCGCGCCGAAGGGGATCGACAGCATCGGGAACAGCAGCGCCCACCACACCGACCGAGCCGCGGCCTTGACCGCGAACCAAGCGATCGCAACGACAACATCTGTGAATTCGTCGGACGGATCCTGTTGACCGAGATAGGTCTTCGCGGTCTTGATGTGCTTTGCGGTCATGGTCATGCCACCTCGAACAGGGTCAGTGGGCCGGTGGGGTCGGTGAGTTGGGTCAGGAGTTGGTGGCCAAGGTGTTCGGTGTAGGCCGGTGGGATGGCTTGGCACAGTTCGTCGCCGGTCATCCAGTCGATGCCCATCGCCTCCGGACCGACGTAACGGCCGACATCACCGGTCACCGAGATGTTCCAACCGTCCGCCCACCGGGCCTTACGCTGCCGGGTCGCGGTACGCACCACATGCCGGGGATGGGCCGGTGCCGACAACGACAGCCGGGACTCGAACCGACGATGCCGATAGGTCCGCAGACCGAAAGCATTGCCACACAGCACGACCGACCGAGACCGGATCAACGGTGCCGTCATGACGTTCTCGATCACATAGGGACGCCCGACCTGGTCGAGCAGAGCGCGAGTGGCCGCGACCAGATCCGGGTACCGCTTGTCCGGTGACAACGCGTGCAGGGTGCAGTACTCCTGGCAGGGCGGGGAGGCGTGGATGGCGTCGAACTCGTGCCCGTGCGCGGCCAGGAACTCCAACGCGTCCCCCCGGTGGAACTCGAACGGATACCGGGGTTGAGGTGCGATGTCGACACCGACCACGTCGAACCCGGCACGGTGATACCCGGTCGCGGCACCACCGGCGCAGCAGAACAGATCCAACAACCGCGGCCTGACCGTGCTCACGACGCCTCCTGATCGAACAGCGCGAACTGAGTCGGCACCGGTGTGCTGTCACGCCAGCGCTTCCACATGTCGTGTTCGCCGTCGCGGAACACCACCACCGATTTCGAGCCCCGCTTGCCGCGGTTGCTGGGCTTATCGGCCATCAGCAGAGCCTGAGAAACGTTCTGAGCCTTAGGCAGAGGACGCACGGTCTCACCGATCAGCACGCCCCACTCCACAGTTTTGCGGGTGCTCATGCCGCCCACCCGCCGTCGTCGTAGTCGATGCCCCACGCCGCGAATCCGCCCGTCTCGAGGCACATGTGCACCGCGACTTCCAGCGGGTCCGCACCGCGACGTTCGAGCAGTCCGCGACGACGAGAGGCCAGGTCGATCACGCTGTCCGCGTAGCCGGTTGCGGGCTTGCTGGGCTTGCGAGTGTTGTTGGTGTTCTTCATGGTTCAGTCCTTGGTGTGAAGGTCGGTGAGGTCACGGTCACGGCGTTCGATGACTTGGCAGACATCGCAGAGAACGCGGTCGCCGTCGAAGGTCCAGCCCACATTCGGGCAATCGGCGATCCAGGTGACCGCGGCGGCCAGGGAGCGGAAACACGCGCCCACGTCCTCGGGCTCGAACTGTTCGGGCGTGACGCCGGGATCGGTGTAGACCTCGCCGCAGGCATCGCAGTAGACGCGGACATGGATCTCGGTCACGAATCCCCGTTTCATGCCGCCACCGGACCCGTCTCACCGTCGCCGGGAATGTCGTCGTCGCCCAGCAGCTCGCGCGCATCGACACCTTCGAGCGGGTAGGGATCGTTCGCGACAGCCGCGGCAGCGTGAGCCGGAATCGGGGCATCGGCGGGTTGCGGAGTCCGGTCGACCGGAGGTGAGACCGGCTTGTAGGTGACGACGATGCGGTCCACGTCGTCATCGGTGACCAGGAACGCGCGAGCCCGCCGGAACCCTGCCTTGCCGTCCTCCTGGACGTAGCAGACACCCGGAGTGGTGTGCGGGATCTCATCGCAGTGTGAGCCACGTTCACGTGCGCCTTGACCGTGGATCATCACGACCTGCGCCGCTTCGTCCATGCGCATGCCGATCCGGTACGGCAGCAATTGCCGTTGCGGCACATTCTCTTTCGACGGGTCGATCACGGTCTCGATCACCGAGAACAGCGGGGCACGCCCTTGGGAGAGCAGCTTGCCGTGAGCGCGTTCGAACCGGGCCTGCAACTTCGGGTCGGAGAACGCCGACAACGTCGCGGCCTCATCGATGATCGTCACCACCAGAGGGTTTTCCGGTGTCGGAACCGGTTTGCGGACACCGCGATACCGTTGTGTGGCCTGTTCCATGTCGGTGACGGTTTCCTCGAGCTGGGTGACCATCTCCTCACCGGTCGTGCACGAGAAATGAGTGCACAATCCTTCGAGGAACCACAGTTCTTGTCCGCCCTTGGGGTCGATCACCCGCAGCTCGACACGTCCCGACGCGATCGCCGGACCCATGCCGTTGACCAGCGACCAGAGCACGCCGGACTTGCCCGAGCCCGTCCCGCCCGCGATCAGGACGTGACGGCCCTGCACCGGCACCCGCCAGGCGTCGCCGTCCTCGAACACACCTGCCAGGACCGCCTCCAGGTCGACATCATCGGCAACCGCCACCGGCAACGCTGCCGGGGCAGCGAGAGTGTCGAACACTCTCACCTGGAGACGGACCCAGCCCTTCGCGGGTGACGACACTGTCACCTCCGGCGCGGCCAGGTAGTGCGCGAACTGGTCACGCACGCCCTCGTCGGTCCAGTCCTTGAGCTTCTGCCCGCCCAGCATCAACAGGTCGATCTGGAGCCCGTGCGCGGTATAGACCCAGTCATCGAGCTTGGGGAACCCGACCTCGGCCGACCCGAGACCCAACGCGTGGAGCATGAGATTCATCTGCGACGGGTCAGCGAAGATCGAGACCGTGGTCCGCAACTCCGACGGGGCAGCCGCCACGATGTCAGCCAGCGACACCAACCGGGGACCCGAACCCGCACCGAGGGAACGCAGCCACACCATGCCGCCCGAAGCAGCGACCAGACCGCCAGCGAAGACGATCGAACCCAACGCGGACATCAGCGGTTCCCTTCGCTGCGTTCGACCAGGCATTCCGGGCAGACACACAGCGCGCGATCAGCAGCCCGGACAGCAGCGCATTCGGCACAGTCGCAGTTCTCGGCGGTGACATCGACGTAAGCGAACAGCGGCTGACCGGGGGCGAGAGCGTCCACGGCCGCAGCTTCGAGCAGATCCGCCAACTCCAGAGCCGCCGACACCTTCAACCGCAACTCCGGCATACGACCGGACGCGTGATGTCCACCGAGGACCAGCACCACCCGGTCGGCGGTTTCGTCGTAGCGGACCGCTGGATTACCGGCCCCACGAACGCAGGTGCCATGCACGGCGAAATCGACGTGTGCGGTCTTGTCCAGCGACACCCAATAGTTCTGGGCCTTGTGCAGCGTCCCCGACATCACGCCACCGCCTTCACGAGAGTGACCGCAGCGCGGTCGTTTTCGGCCAGGGCGTCACCCAGACCGGCGAACAGAGCACGGGCATCGGTGATGGTCAGCGAGATCCCCGAGCCGAAGTAGCCGAGTTCGACCCGCACCATCGGCGGCGTCGACGGGTCGCTGAGGATCGCGTGCGGAAGGTAGGACACGGCACCGAGTTCGACCGCGGGCATGAGGGTGACAAACGACTCGTACATGTCACAGCCCCCAGTCATCGGAGCGACGATCGAGTTCGCAGAACAACCGGCACCCGTCCGAAGCGGGTGGCGCCGAAGGTTCGGTGCAGAACATGACGCAGTTATCCGGGGTCTGCCCGGTCGGTTCCTCGCAGAACATGACGCACTCACCCGGAACCGGACGCGACACCGGCGCAGGTTCGGGAGTTGAGGCAGAGGCCAGCAGCACGGCCGGAGCCATGACAGCGGCGAAGATGGACGGGACGGCGATCGAGACGACGGAGACCATCAGAAACCCCCAGCAGGGACAGCGGCGACCGGCAGCATGGTCTGCACCGGACGCACGGGACGAACAGGAGCTACACGAACCGGAACCACCGGAGCAGCCACACGCACAGGAGCGCGTTCGGGTTCGGGAATAGGAATCGGAGAGTCGAGGACTTCGGCCGGAACCGTCTCGTAGGCAACCGATTCCGACGCGGTAGCGGACTTGGCGTACTTCGCCGCCGTACGAGCCGACACACCCAGCTCACGGGCGATCTCGGCGTACTTCATGCCCTGGCGGTCCAGCTCGACCGCGCGAGCGACCAGCGCGGGATCGGTCCGATTGGACTTCTTCGGCCGAACCGGCGTGGGTGCCGGAACGGGTTCGGGTTCGATGACCGGGACCGGAACGGGATCGGCCGAAACAGGTTCGACCGCAACCGCACCGACCACCGCAGCAGCAGCCGGGGCACGCTGGACCGTGCGGAACAACAACGCCAACCCGTGTGTGCACGCCAGCAGGGCTATCGGTGCCACCGCCGCGACGATCGCCGCAGCCCAACCCGGTAATTGGTGACCGGATGCCATCGCGTGAATGCTGTTGCCCGCCACCGACACCACCGCACCGGCCACGAGCACTCTGAGGAAGAACCGGCGCTCACTGGTGCCACTCGGCACGACCAGGACACCGAAGGTGGCGAGCAGGATGGTGCCGTCCACGATCAACGGGACCAGCCACGCATCCGAGGCCGGAACCCGAGCCATGACGGCGAGATCCTGCAACGTGGTGAACGAGAGCCGGAACGCCGCAGCACCGACCGCGAGGATGATGACAGCGGCGGACCAGCGAGCCCACTTCATTGCCGTCGACTTGTGCTGATCCGCCGCGCTCATCACGCCGCCTTGACCAGCGACACCGGCACCGACACCGAGGCGGCGTCGTGTTCGGCCAGGATCGCGGGCAGTTGCTCGGCCAACGTGCGGGCATCGGCGATGCTCAACGTCACCGAGGTCGAACCGAGAATCCCGAACTTGATCTGGACCGACGCCGAGAAGTCGCCGCCGCGGAACTCGTAGGCCGGGTGATACTTCGCGGTCACCTCATCGACCGTCACGTCCGTGGTCACGCTCGACCGGATCTGATACTGCGACATGATCACGCCGCCTTACCGGTCGAGTTCGGACGGGAAGCGCCCGGATCGGCCGGAGCCTGCTTGGCACCGGAGTTGTCGCCCTTGATACCGGTCGCGCGGATGTAGAAGCCGATCGACTTGAACTGGCCGTTACCGACCACGCGAGGCTTGAGCAACAGCCCCTCCAACTCGATCGGACGCAAGCCCTCCACGACCTCCGGCTCCACCGGAACCGGCATCTGATCAGCGACGAACGTGATATCGAAACTCGCCTGGTTCGCCTTGCCGCCCGCCCGGTCCATGATCGTGGCCTTCCACAGGCGCTTACCCGAGCCATTGCCCTCACGGTCGTAGTCCTGCGCTTGACGCTTCGGCGCGTTGCGATCCTCACTGAACTCGGTCTGCGCCTCGACATCACCGAGCAGCAACACCCCCTTCGGGAACACCGAACGAAAATCGGTCGGAATCCACATGTCCTTCAAAGCCATCTCTGAAACCCCTTGTGTCCGTGGCGATTAGGAACCGAATGTCGATAGTTCGCTTCGGTACCTCAAGAATCCCGCGACATACAGGGACGAAATAACCCAAGAATTGGGACATTTAGGGACACTTTGAAGGTAGACTGGACTCATGACGAACGAGCGCCTGCGCGGTGCGCTAGCTGCCGCCAATCTGACGAAACATGCTCTGGCAGAGCGCCTCGAGATCAGCACCAAGACTGTCGAGCGGTGGATCACGCAAGATCGCTGCCCGCATCCTGGGCTACGACTCAAGGTCGCCCGCGTACTCGATCGAGACGAAACCTACCTCTGGCCGGAGCTGTTAGCGGGCAGCCGATCCGCTACCGCGTCACTGTCCGAGCTTGTGCAGATATGGCCCACCAGACCCGAAGTGCCTCACGAGGTTTGGCGTTCACTCATGCAGCAGTCAGCCGACCACATTGACGTTCTGGTCTACGCAGGCGGGTTTTTGGTTGAATCGCTCGACTTCGTGAACGTCGTCCGCGCCAAAGCGAACGCTGGCGTCCAGATTCGTATCCTCCTCGGAGAGAGCGGCTCCCCAGAGGTAACCGCTCGTGCCCGCGAGGAAGGATTGCCCTCGCTTCCGCAGCGGTGTGAATCAACCTTGGAATACCTCCGGGAAACGATAGACCTGCCGATGGTCGACATACGCACCCATCGCACGACGCTCTACAACAGCATCTACCGCTTTGGCGACTCAATGCTCCTCAACACTCACAGCTACGGTGCCTACGCGGCGAAGTCTCCCGTTCAACACCTCCAGAAAGTGCCGGGTGGCCGACTCTTCTCCTACTACCTGGAGTCTTTCGAAGCTGCATGGAAGACAGGACGCCCAGTAGCCTGACCTCATGGGACGTCGAATCGACTATCACCAAGACCCTTCGGCACCGGCCGCAAACAGCGTTCGCCCGAGCGCAGCAGCCTTTATTGAGCAGGACGGCAAAATTCTGCTGATATGCAGGTCAGACAATGGAAACTGGTCGATGCCAGGTGGCGCACACGATCCGGGTGAGTCGCTCAGTCATACTGCCGTTCGCGAGACGCAGGAAGAGACCGGCGTGGACATCCACCTGACCGGGATAGTCGGAATCTTCACCGATCCCACTCACGTTATCCACTACACCAGCAACGACGAGGTGCGACAGGAGTTCACCGTGGTCTATCGCGGAGAACGTATCGGCGGACAGCCGACGCCCAGTAGCGAAAGCACACGAGTCGAATGGGTGCCAACCCGCGAAATCGAGGATCTGACGATGGACGCCAGTCAGCGGAAGCGGATCGAGTGGGCGCTGACGGAAACGACCCCTTACATCGACCCGGAAGCTCGCTGAGCTGCTGCCCGCAGCCGGGGTTCCGCCCTTGTGATCGCCGTATGGACGATGCTCCCCGGTTCGTAGCGGCTCAGAATCTCCGATAGACGTTCATCAACCGTGAACGCCTCCCCATTGGGTCCTGTAGACAGGTCCGACCACCACAGCAGGTCATCGGCAACCTCAAGGCATGGAACCCCAGTCAATCGGAACTCATCGAAAACTGCCGCGGCGAGTCCTCGCACTTCCGCCTCAACTTCGGCCGCCGTGTGGAACGCCACCAGGTGGCACACAACCGACGAGTAGTTCAGCGACCGCAGCAAGCGTGCGCCGTCAATCGGATGAAACCCAAGCACCGAGTGCCCGTACCCGACGTCATGTAGATAAGCCGCAGCAACCGCGTCGTCGCGCAGCTCGGCGGGTAGGACTCCCGCTACGCGTTCCATTCGACGTCCGACAGCGATCGAGTGAGCGCGCCGGGACTTCGTCAGCGGAGACAGCAGCTCATCCATGGCCTCATTCATCGCTGCCATCGTACGCCGGTGGTGTTTGCGAGCTGTTGCCGAATTTCGCCATATAGGAACAAGAGAGCGCCTCGGCGGCGCGCCGCGCCGCCGCCGCGCCCACGACGTGCCGCGCTCCGGTCCCTCGTCGCACGCTCCTCGGAACCGAACCGGGTACGTCGGCGCGGCGGTGGCGGGAGCGCCGCCGAGGCGCATAGTTGGTCCTCATCGCATGTACTGGCATCCGCTTTGGCGACGTGGCAGAACGCAGACTCTCCGACTCTGGCCACTTTTCGTTTCACTGAGCAGTGCTGGGCACTACGTGAGCCGTCCCCGGCTTGCTCTCCCGCAGCTGCCCGCCGAATCCGCCGGCACTCGTACGTGGGGCCTGGCTGTGGTTGCGTCGAAGCGATCGCGACAGCGCGGACCGTCATCTCCACAGCACGGCTAAATCTCGAGATAGCCTGGAGAGTTCGACATGCAGGATCGACTACATGTCGGTGTTTCAGGGGGCCATACACATGAGCACATATTCGCGTCGTCAAGCCTGGACCGACCGGGCTATCGGCTGGTTCAGTCAAGGCTCCACGGGGCGCATCGCCGTGGGAGCCGCCGTCATCATCGGCGGTGTATCTGCTGTCCTCGTGTCGCCGTTCCTGCTTCTGCTACTGCCAGCACAGGACGGCGCGGACTGGTGGCAGCTGCGCCAAGTCAGTCAAACCTACGGCGCGACGACTGCAATCGTGTCGGCACTTGCGCTATGCGGGGTTTCGGTCTCCCTGTTCATACAGGCCCGACAGTTCAAGGCGAGTCGCTTCGAGAATATTCGCCGCCACCATTTGGACCTGACACGCATCGCAATGGACGAGCCAACGATCTTCGCGCCATGCATCGGCCGCCGCTTTGATCCACCTGGAGTCGAGGGCCGTCAGTTCTACTACACCGCTTCATGGATGCGGTACGGCCGGATGGGCTACGAATCCGGTGTCATCAGTGAGCAGATACTCCGGGATGATGTGCTCGGTGCCGTATTCCGTAGTGATATCGGACGAGACTACTGGGCTCAAACCTCAAAGTTTTGGGCACCAGGAAAGTCGGGCTACAACCGGCGCACACGCACATTCAAACGTATCGCCGACGAGGAGTACCAAAAAGCCATCGCAACCGGTCCCGCGCCGATTACCTGGGAAGACCTGCGCGCTTCACAGCAAACGACTGTCGCCCCGGAGCAGCCCAGTCCTGCCCGACGCACAAGGTGGCTCGCCACTGGCAGTATCGCACTCGTTGTCGGCTCAGCCGTCGCACTCGGTGTCGCAGTCTCGAAGGCGAACCGTCTCGACCGGTAACCCGCTCACGGCTTTCTTGATCACGCCAAGCGAGCCGGTCATGGTTGCGAAACCCCTGCCTCCTCATGGCCCGATTGTCTGACCTCACTCGGCCGAGTCAAGGGAAAGAGCGCCCTTGACACGACCTCCCTCCGCTCAGGGATGGCCAGTATGAGGAAGCAGGGGAAGGGAAGTCACCAGGCCGTCTACAGGCCGTCGAGCGTCGAAAACTGCCCAGAACACGCGAGAACCCCCGAGATACATTTCAGCAGCTCAGGGGCGATATTTCCGCTATTACGCCTGGTTCGCGCCAACCGGCCTCGAGATGCGGTCGATCTCCGCGAGATCCGCCGCGGTGGGCTGCCACTGTCCCGCTCGGACATTGGCCTCGACCTGTTCGGGCGAGGTGGCGCCCGCGATGACCGAACTCACGGCAGGCTGGGCGGCGAGACCGCCGATGGCGACCTCGAGCAGCGTGATCGACCGTTGCGCCGCGAAATCCTCCAGCTTCTCCAGGACGTCGAAAGTCGCGTCGGTGAGCACCGATTCGCGATTCCACGCGGCGATGCGGCTGCCCGCGGGCGCGGGCACGCCGCGCTTGTATTTGCCGGTGAGAAGTCCGCTGGCCAGCGGAAAGAACGGGAGCAGGCCGATCCGGTAGTGCTGCAACGCCGGGACGAGATCGGCCTCGATCCCCCGCTGCAACAGGCTGTACTCGTTCTGCGCGCTGATGAAACGCTCGAGATTCCTGGTCCTGGCGATCCATTCGGCGTCGGCGGTCTGCCAGCCGCTGAAATTCGAATGCCCGAGGTAGCGGATCTTGCCCTCGTGCACGAGATCGTCGAGCGCGGACAGGGTTTCCTCGATCGGGGTCTCGGGATCGGGACGATGGAACTGGTAGAGGTCGATCCAGTCCGTGCGCAGCCTGCGCAGCGACTGTTCGACCGCGCGCCGGATGTAGCGGCGCGATCCACGCGCACCCCAGTCCTGGCCGTTGTCCTCGCCGAGCCTGCGCACGTCGTTGCCGAATTTGGTCGCGATCACGACATCGTCGCGCTTGCCCTGGAGGATCTCGCCGATGCGCCGCTCGGACTCGCCGTAGGAATCCGCGGTGTCGATCAGGTTGATGCCGTGATCGAGGGCCGCGTGCACCACCGCCCTGCTCTGCTCGAGATCGAGCTTCATCCCGAAATTGTTGGTCCCGAGACCGACGACCGAGACGGCCAGGCCGGAACTCCCGATACGACGCAGTGAAGACGAGTCACCCATGGTTCTCCTTTGATCTGCGGGACGGATCGCACGCGGGCACCCGGCAGGGAGCCCCGCTAGACCCTACGGCCTCCCCCCATCCCGAAGCAGGGTTCGACGCAGCTCGAGCCGTTCCACCGCGGCAGAGATCCCGCAGCGGGTTCGGGTAGCGCGGCGGCCTGTGCGGAGGCCCTGTCGAGCGCGGGATTCGGCGACGTCGTGATCCGTTCCGGCACGGTCCGCATGGGCCGGGCCGATCTCGAACAGTCGTGGACCGTGCACGCGCGTCTCTACCGGGAACATCTCGAGGCTCGTCTCGACTCGAACCTGCTGCGCCACTTCGAGTTCGCGTACCGCGCTGCCCTCGAATCGCGCCACCGCGACATGGCGGCGGTCGAGGTGCTCTACGCCACCGCCGTCAGGCCCTGACCGGGTCCGTGCGCGGTTGGACCGGCACCGAGGTTCGACGCGAAAACAATTCCCACCTACAAGGTTTCGCATCTCATCATTAAGAGATTCTTCAAATGCGGCGCGCCCAGACCTCCGTTCATCATGAATTTATCGGTAGGTAAACCCTGTTGTGCGGCTTACCTTCTGAATCAAAACCATTCCTCGGTAGTGATCGGCCGGGCAGAACCGGCGATCGGACCACCGCGAGAGAGGAAACGCCGTGAGCGGCAGAACAACGCATCCGGGAGCGCGAGCATGAGTGTCTTCGGAAGATTGCGCCTGATAAAGAAATTGTCGGCATTATCGGTACTGCTCGTCGCGGCGCCGGTGCTGCTGGCGGGATGCGGTAGCGGCAAAGAGGAAGGGGTGGTGTACTTCCGCTTCGCGAACTCGCCCACCGCCCTGTCACTCGTCAGGATCGCGGAAGAATTGGGCTACTGGGACAACGCCGGTGTTCGGCCGGAATACGTCGGGCCCGCCACCGCGGTGCCCGCGGTGCAATTGCTGGACCAGGGCAAGATCGATATCGCGACCGGCATGTTCAACAACGACATCGACGGCAAGGTGAAGGGTTTCAAATTCACCGCCATCGCGTCCAGCATGCTCGACCTGCCGAAGGAGCCGCATATGGCCTACTTCACCAAGGCCGGCTCGAATATCACCAAGGACAACCTGAAGGCCCTCGAGGGTAAAACGGTGGGCGTCAACGGCTTCAACAGCTGCGTCGACCTGGTGATCAAGCGGTATCTGAAGAACAACGGCGTCGACGTGGCCCGGGTCAACTTCCTCGAACTCAAGGCCGAACTCATCGCACCCGCGATCGAACGGGGCGAGGTCGACCTCGGCGTCTTCCACCCGCCGCTGGTCGGAGTGTTGCTCAGCAAGCCGGACAAATTCACCCAGGCCTTCACCTCCTACGACGACTGGGGTCCGCTCGGCGGCCAGGCGCCGTATGTCGCGAGCAACGCCTGGTTGCAGAAGAATCCGCAGGCCGCGCGTGAATTCGTCGGCATCATCGCGAAGACGGCGAACTGGGCCAACGCCCATCCGCGGGAATCGGCCGAGATCGCGGGCAAGACCACCGGCTACCCGGTCGAGCAGACCACCAACTGGCACTACGCGCCCAACGCGCTGCTCGACAAGGCGAGCCTGCAACTCTGGTGGGATCTCGTGGAAGAGGTGGGCAGTCCACTGCCGGGCTCGGAGCATCTGAAGCCGGAGGACATCGCGACCAACGCCTTCAATCCGTATGCCAAATCGGCCGATCTCCTGGAAAGCCAGGATCACAACACGGTGATCCTCGATCAGGAGCAGAACGACCGGGTGCTCAAGACCAAGCTGGTCGACATCCAGGGCGTCGAAGAGTGATTCGACGCGCTCGGCACTGAACGCGACGACACCTGTTTCCGCCGGGCCCGGCTCGATTCCGGGCCCGGCGCCATCATCCACCCAGAGAAAAGTCGGTTGACATGAGTCAGCAAGTGCTCGTCGAGCAACGAGAAAGGGACGCGGGGGCCGGCCTCCGACGCCCAGCACGCACGGACTGGAAGATCGAGGCCAAACGCGTCACCAAACTCTTCCCGAAGACCGGCTGGAGGTCGGGCGGGGAAGCCACCGCGGTGCTCGACGGATTCGACCTCGAGATCGGCGCGGGCGAGTTCGTCTCCCTGCTCGGCCCGAGCGGTTGCGGCAAGTCCACCTTCCTCAATATCCTCGCCGGTCTCGAGTCCTACAACGGAGGCGCCGTCCTCGTCGACGGTAAGCGGGTCGATGGCGTCAACAAGAACGTCGGCGTCGTATTCCAGGGATACGCCCTGTTCCCGTGGCTCACAGCACAGCGAAATGTCGAGGTGGGCTTGAAGATTCGCGGCGTTCCGAAGGCGGAGCGCAGAGAACGGGCGGCGAAGGTGCTCAAGACGGTGGGGCTGGAGTCCGCCGCCGATCGACTGCCGCACCAACTCTCCGGCGGCATGCGCCAACGGGTCGCGATCGCACGAGTCCTCGCCTACGAGCCCGAGGTCTTGGTCTTCGACGAGCCGTTCGCCGCACTGGACGCGCAGACCCGCGAATTCCTCCAGGGCGAATTGCTGCGCATCTGGGAAGCCGGTGAAACCAAGAAGACGGTCCTGTTCGTCACCCACTCGATCGACGAGGCCATCTTCCTCTCCGATCGCATCGCGGTCATGACGCGGGCACCGGGCACGGTGAAGGCACTCATCGATGTGGACCTGCCACGCCCCCGCGACCTCGAGACCCGTAGTTCCGAGGATTTCGTCCATATCCGCTCCCGAGTCGCGCGGATCCTCGAAGAGGAGGTGCGCCTTGGCAACGACGATCACTGAGCCCCCGCTCGGCGAAGACCACCGGCACGACGAGGATCTCATCCCGCCGAAGGCGCCCAACCCGTGGCTCGCGAAATACGGCAGGGTGATCTACGGGGCCCTCGGCCTCGCCTTCTTCCTGACCCTGTGGTGGTGGGTGGTCGATTCCGGCTCCGTCAGCGACCTCTACCTCTCGACACCGCAGGACACCGTCCGAGCGTTCATCGACGGCCTCGCCGACGGAACACTGCGGTCCGAGGTCCTGCCCAGTGTGCAGCGGGCGTTGCTCGGATTCGTGATCGCCCTGGTGACCGGTATCGCCCTCGGCATCTTCGTGGGTTCGTTCCAGATCTTCCAGCGGCTCGCCGAACCCGTCCTGCTGTTCTTCCGCAATCTCTCGCTACTCGCACTACTGCCCGTCTTCGTCGTCTTCCTCGGGATCGGCGAGGAATCGAAGGTCGCGATCGTGGTGTGGGCGTGCTTCTGGCCCATCTTCATCAACGCGGTCGGCGCTGTGGGCGGGGTCGAGCGCCTGCTGATCAACGCGGCGCGGACCCTCGGTGCGGGGCGCGGGTACATCTTCACCCGTGTCGTCCTTCCCGCGGCGATCCCGGCGATCTTCCCCGGCATTCGGCTGGCGGCGGCCAACGCGTTCACCGCGCTCGTCGCGGCCGAGCTGGTCGGTGGCGCGCACGGGATCGGCATCTACATCAACAATGCCGCGCTGCGGTATCAGACCCCGCAGATGTACGCGGGGATCCTGGCGCTCGGCCTGATCGGCATCCTGGTCAACGGGGTGATGACGGTCGCCGAATGGCGTCTGACGTCCTGGCAACGCGGTCTGACGAACAAGTCATGAATCCACCAGGGCGAGAGAGGATTCGCGGCCGTCGCGGCTTCCTCGCGGCGGCGGCGGCGTTCACCCTCGTGATGTCGACGGGCGTGCTGGGGTGCGGATCGGAGACGACGGTCGCCTACGATTCCGCGGCCGACGGGGACGCACTCCTCGTCTACGTGGGGGCGGGAGACGATCGGGAGATCCTGGAATACGTCGTCGAGAATATTCTTCCGGATTCGGTGAAGGTGAAACTGGTCGACGCGTCCGAGGATTCGAATTTCAAGGTCGCGGCGGGCGATGGTGACCTTTCCTATTACCAGCACATCCCCGCGTTCGAAGCCGACAAGGAAAAGAACTCGTTCGACAATCTGAGTGTCGTCTCCAAGGTGAATGTGGTCCCCTACGCGCTGTATTCATCCAAATGGAAAGATGTCGCGTCGACCGAGGACTGGGTGAACGTGGGACTGGTGGCGGATCAGGTTACCGGGAGAAGTCTCCCGCACGGTTCGCAGGTCGTTCTGCCCACCACTCCGACCGGTTTCGCGCGCGGACTCTATCTGTTGCAGAGTTCGGGATTGGTGAAACTCGATCGCCCGTTCGGCGGCACGTCCGCGGCAGATCTCACGATCACCCAGGCGAACGTGCTGGATTCGCTGCGACATCTCACCCTGCTCGGGCTCGATTACGGCGAATACCTCGAGTCCATCTACCGCAATTACGACGCGGTCGTGCTCAGCCCGAAGCACGCGGCATCCATCGGTCTCGATCCGGCCGAGGACGCGCTCGCCATCGAACCCGGCCGGGACAACCCCTACACCCATGTGCTCGTCGCGCCGTCCCGGCTGGCAGGCGATCAACGCGTTCTCGAACTGACGCACGCCCTGGAAACCCCTGAGCTGGCGCAGTTCCTGGAGACGAAGTTCCACGGCGCGAATATCCCCGCAACCGCCGGAACCAGCAGATGACCTCCTCTTCGGCCGCATATCTCGGCCGATATCCATCGAACGATTCGAGAAGGACGACCATGGTCGACAGCGACTCCCGCGGACAACGAGCACCCGTGCGGAAGCATTTCCCCCGGCGGTCGGGTGCCGTGGCTCTCGCATCGGCGCTGGCGGTCGTGGCTCTCGCGGCTCCCGCCGCCGCCCATGTCCGTTCCGACGGCACACCGGTCACACAGGGCGGCTACGGAATCGTGCGTTTGATCGTGCCCGGCGAGTCCGAGCGCGCCGCCACGGTCGCCCTCACGGTGACGATTCCGGAGGGTGTCGACCTGAAATCCGCCAGGACACTGCCCATTCCGGGCTGGAGCGCGACCGTCGAACGCCAGAAGGTGGGCAGTGCCGAGCGAGTGTCGCGGATCGTGTGGACCGCGACCGACCCGGCGAGCGGGTTCGGCAACACCGAATACCGGGAGTTCTCCTTCTCCGGTGGCCCGTGGCCCAAGGGCAAGGATTCGGTGGCGCTGCCCTCGGATCAGCGCTACAGCGACGGCGTGGTGGTGTCGTGGAACGAGGTCGCGGTCGACAAGGCCAGCGAGCCCGAGCATCCGGCCCCGATCGTGACGTTGAACGCGGCGGCCGATGGACACGGCCACGACGGCGGGCACGGCGAGTCCGCCACGGCGGCCGGGGCGAATCATCACGACGACGCGGCGGCCCCCGACGCGAACGAGTCGTCGGATGGGTTGTGGCATTCGATTTCGGTGATCGGCCTCCTCCTCGCTCTCGCCGCCTCGGTCGCAGTCGCGTGGGTGTTGCGGCGGGACCGTGTCACGGGTTCGTAGCGTACTGCCGTGGGTGTTCGTATTCCTCGTTGTCACAGCGAGTTCGGTGTGGGCGGCCGGTGCCGCGTCGGCCCATGCCGGACTCGAATCGACGTCGCCCGCCGATGGCGCCCATGCCGACAAGCCGCCCGGTGAGCTCCTGCTACGACTCAACGAGCCGGTCACCCTGGTCGAGGGTTCGGCGCAGCTGATCGACAGCGGTGGAAAGCGATTCGCTCTCGCGGACGTGCGGCTCGACGACGGCCAGCGCAGCGTCGTGCTGGTTCCGGCCGATGTCGTGCCGGACGGGGCCTACCTGGCCACCGCGCGCGTCGTCTCGGCGGATACCCACGTGGTCTCGCTGTCGATCCAGTTCACCGTGGGATCGGTCACCGAACAGGGGAAGTTCTCCGACGACACCGCCGTCGGGTTCGAGCAGTATCTGAACTATCCGACCAAGGGGGTCACGTACCTCGGACTCGTCCTGTCGGCCGGGCTGTTCGCCTCGGCGCGGTGGGTATGGCCGACGGCGACGGGTCTGCGCCGATTCCGGGTGACCTACCGTGTCGGCGCCGGAATATTCATCGTCGGCCTCGTGTCCCGTTTCGCGGTGCTCGCGGCACAGCAGTCCGGCGGACTCTCGCAGGTGTCGGCGGCGAGCGCGCGGACCCTGCTCGCCACACCGCACGGACTCGCGACGGCCGTCGCGGTGGCGCTCTCGGCCGCCGCGCTCGCGCCGCCGGGCCGTCGCCACACGCCGCTCCTCGTACTGCAAGCGATCGCGGCGGTACTCGCGGTGACGCTGGGAGGCCACGGCGGCTCGGTGCAGGGGTGGCCCTGGTCGTTCCTCGGCACGCTGGTTCACGTGTACGGGATCACCGTCTGGCTGGGCGGTGTGGCCGTGATCTTCCTGGTACACTGCGGCGTGCCCGAACTTCGACGATGGCACGCGATCGCCGTCGGGCACGTCGTCGTCGCGATCGTCGGCGGACTTCTGCTGAGCTTCCTTCAGGTGCGGCCCCTGGCCGCCCTCCTCGACACGACATACGGTCTCGTCCTGGTCGGCAAGGTCCTGGGCGCGACGGTCGTCGCCGGTCTCGGATACGGGGCCTACCGACGCATCCACCGCGTCGGCGCGGACACCGCAGCACCGCGCCTCATCGCCCTGGAGACCGGGCTGGCGGTCACCGTGCTGGCGGCGACCTCGGTACTGACGACGTTGCCTCCGGCCAAGGACACCTACACCACCGACCTCGCGACCACGCTCGACTTCGGATCCGCCGAAATCCTTCATGTCGACATCGATTCCGTTCGCCGCGGCCCGCAGCGGCTCACCATCGAGCACCCGAGGGCGAACAGCCCCGCACCCCGTGACTCCCCCACCGTCAGCGTCGACCTGTCCTCCGCGTCCGCCAATGTCGCCCGCCTGCCGGTGAAGATGACCGACGCCGTCGAGGAGAACGGAACCCTGGTGTGGCGCAGCGACCAACTCATCGTCCCCGCCCCCGGCGAATGGAAAGTCACCGTCCGATTCGACGGTGAACACGGCCCGAAATTGGCCTCGTTCTACTACCGGGCGTTGTAGGCCGAGCAGTCGGCTCATAGGGAGCCACATCTCCCCTACGGCAATGGCGCAAATCAGACGAAAGTCACTGTGGTATAGACGATTCGGTCATATCGGACCTGCACGGGCCCGCTCCGGGAATCCCTTGCGCGCATGCGAGACTCATCGCGATGCTCACCTACTTCCAAGCGACTGTCATCGGTGCGGTGCAGGGTGTCACCGAACTGTTTCCCATCTCCAGTCTCGGACATTCGGTACTCGTCGCGGCGTGGCTCGGCGGTGATTGGCAGGAGTTGGTCACCGAGGGCGAGTCGACCACGCGCACACCGTATCTGGCGTTCGTGGTGGCCTTGCACGTCGGAACGGCGGTGGCCCTGCTCGGACACTACCGGCGGGATTGGCTCGCCATCGTGACCGGTTTGCTCACCACCATACGAACCGGGCGACTCGACACCGTGTCCCAACGGCTGGCGATATTGATCCTCATCGCCACCGTTCCCGTCGCCGTACTCGGTCCGCCGCTGCAACATCCGCTGCACGCGCTCTTCGCCGCACCGGTATGCGCCGCGACCTTCCTGGTGGGCAACGGTGTCGTGCTCGTCATCGGCGAGGGACTGCGCCGACGCAACGAACCCTCACTGGCCGAATACGGGCGACGGTTCGCCCGGCGGCAGAACCGCAGCGGTGCCCGCACGGCGACAGCGCCACCGCGACGCCAGGCCGACCGGCCGTTGGCCGCCCTCGGATTCGGCGACGCCTTCGGTATCGGCGCGGCACAGGTCGGCGCACTGCTGACCGGGTTCAGCCGCGCCGGTCTGACCATGGTCGGCGGACTGTGGCGCGGTCTCGAACACGAACACGCGGCCAAATTCGCCTTCCTGCTCGCGACCCCCGCGATCCTGGGCGCGGGCATATTGCAGATTCCGGAACTGATCGGCCCCGAGACCGCCGGTATCAGGGGGCCGGTGCTGGTCGGGGCCATCGTCTCCGGACTGTCCTCGTGGCTGGCCGTGCGGTTCCTGGAGCGATACTTCCAGACCCGCACGCTGCTGCCCTTCGCCGCGTATTGCGTGGTCGTCGGGGCTTTCTCGATCATCCGATTCGCCTGAGACGCCGGCTTTCACGCCTACGCGACAGCCAGGACATGGCGACGCCGGTCAGGGTACGGCGGGCAGGCCGAGATGGTCGCGCAGGGTCGAGGTGGTGTATTCGGTGCGGAAGATGCCGCGCCGTTGCAGTTCGGGGACGACGAGATCGACGAATGCCTCGAGCGGGTACTCGGAATAGGGCGGAAACACTTTGACGCCGTCGATCTCGCGGTCTTCGAATCGCTGCTCGATCCAGTCGGCGACCTCGCGACCGCCGCCGACAACCGGCGCCTGGTTCCCTGGGAAATTGGCGATGTAGTTGAACAGGTCACGGAAGGTGACCGCTTCGTCGCCGCCGTAGGCCTCCAGCGCCAGTTCGACGGCCCACAGCTTGTTGCCGGAGTAGCGATCGATGGTCCAGGTATTGCCCGCGGCGGCGAGGTCATCGGTGCCGGTGAGGGTCGGGCGCAGTGCCGAGGGGTCGATGACGTCGAGTACCCGTTCGGTGGGTTTCACCGCGGACAGGTCGATGCCGACGAAGTCGGAGACGGCGTGGGGCAGGTATTCGTCGGTCGTGAATCGTTGGATCTCACGGTATTTGGCGCGCGCCTCCCGGGTGGTGTCGGCGACGAAGAAGGTGAAGCCGGGCAGGATGAACTGGTGTTCGGGGTCGCGGCCGTGCGCGGCCAAGCGGCCCTTGATGTCGTCGTAGTAGCGGCGATTCCATTCCGGGCCGCGATACGGACTGAACCGGATGTCGGCGTATCGGGCGCCGTATTCGAAGGAACGCTCGGAGGTCCCCGCGTGGATCAAGGGAATACGGCCCTGCGGCGGTGGCGGAACGTTCAGCGGTCCTCGTACCGAGAAGAATTTGCCTTCGTGGTCGATCCGGTGGCCCTTGGCCGGGTCCAGGAAACGGCCTGTCGCGCGGTCGTCGAGTAACCAGTCGGGCTCCCAGCTGCCGAGCAGGGCGTAGACGACGTCGGTGAATTCGTCGGCCCAGTCGTACTTGTCCTCGGTATCCGGATGGGCGGAGCGGCTGAAATTGGCCGCCGCCTCGTGGGATCCGGCGACCCCGGTGATGACGTTGAGTCCCGCCCTGCCATGGGTGAGGTGATCGAGGGAGGCGATGGCGCGCGCGGTGTTGTACGGATCGGAGTAGGTCGCGTTGATCGTCACGACCACGCCGATGCGCTCGGTGATCGCTGCCGCGTATCCGGCGAGGGTGTAGCCCTCGATCTTGAAGGTCTCGTTGCCGTTGGCCCTGGTGGAGTGCGGGTCGCTCTTGACCGAGTTGCCGATGAAGAAATAGTCGAACAGTCCGCGTTCGGCGGTGCGAATGGATTTCGCCAGCAACGCCGCGTCGGTGGTGCCGCTGTTGACCGCCTCGGGCAGTCGCCACGCGGTGCGATGGTGGCCCGTGGGCCAGATCGAATAGCCGATCTTGAGTTGTCGGCGTTCGGATGTGCTCATGGCTGGATCTCCTTCACGGGGAGGACGGATGTGCGCGGCGCTGCCGCAGGTCGGCGACGGCCAGGATCAACGCGAGGACCATGAACGAGCCGACCACCGCGATGCCACCGAGGAACGCGGAGCGAACGCCGCCCGAACCGTCGTCTGTCGGCAGCAGCGCGAAATACACCGCGCCGCACGCTGCTACGCCGACCGAGTTCCCGACTCGCTGGCCGAGTTGGGTCAGGGCGCTGGCCGTGCCGCCGAGTTCGGGGGCGACCCGTTCCAGGCTCAGTGCCTGATTCGGCGACACCACCAATCCCGCGCCCGCGCCCGCGATCAATTGCGTCACCGGAACCAGGTAGGCGATGAGGTGTATCGGGGCCACGGCCCCGATCGCGGCGGTGGCGCCGAGCCCGAGCAGGGTGACCGAGATTCCGAGGACGACCACGCCGCGCCCGCGCAGGGCTACGTTGCGGGCGCCGAACCACGAGGTGAATCCGGCGGCGACGGCGAAGGTGACATTGGCCAGTCCCGAGGCCAGGGGTGACAGTCCGACACCGTCCTGGAGGAACAGGGTGATGACCAGGACGACACCGAGATTGGCGGCGAACCAGCAGGCCGCGATCGCTATTCCGTTGCGGTAGGTCGATTCCCGGATCAGGCGCGGTTCGATCAGCGGTGGGCGCGCACGCGAGGCCGCCGCTCGCTCCCAGTACACGAAGGCCGCCGTGAGGATCAGGGCCGGGATCAGGGCGAGCCAACGCGCGGCGGGGTCGTCGTCCCCTCCGGTGGTGGTGACGAACGGGTACAGCGTGCACACCAGCGCGATCGCGAACAGCAGTAGTCCGATCGGATCGATGCCGCGTCTTTCCGTCGCCGTCACCGCGACTCCCCGCGGGGCGTAGCGCAGGACGGCGCACAGCGCGGCGAGTCCGAGCGGGATATTCATCCAGAACACCGCTCGCCAGCTGTCGGAGCCGTGCCACAGCGCCATGAGCGCACCGCCGAGGACCGGTCCGAGCGCGATCGAGGCGTTGACGGTCGCGCCGTAGAGTCCGAAGCCGCGACCGCGATCGGCGCCGGCGAGGGTGGCGTGCATGGTGCCCAGGACCTGCGGCATCAGCATTCCCGCCGCGACGCCCTGCACGGCGCGCGCGATGACGAGCATCCGCACGTCGACCGCGAGCGCGCATCCGACACCGGCCGCGAGGTAGATCACCAGGGCCACGATTATCAGGAGTTTGCGACTGCGGATGTCGCCGAGGCGTCCGGCCGGGACCAGGGTCAGGGCGTAGGTGACGATGTAGGCGCCGACGACCAGTTGCATGCCGGTGGCGTCGGCGTGCAGATCGCGCCCGATCGACGGTAGCGCCACATTCACCTTGGACAGGTCCAGGATGGTGAGTCCGGCCAGCGCCGCGCACAGGACGATGATGTCCCAGCGCGGCGCGGCCTTCGCGACGGACGGGTCGGCCGACAGGTTGCTTCCGGTGAGGGTCACGAGGCCGAGGGCAGGACGTGTCCGCTCAGGGCGACGCCGCCGGGTACCTGGTCGGGGGCGACCGCCGCGCCCTTGTCGATCCATTCCTGGGTGGCGACCAGGTCGACGGGAGCGTCGATGTAGCGGGCGATCGTGGCGAAGGCGAGATTGTCGAGTTTCTTCTGATCACCGCCCGCGGTGGCGCGGTAGTCGATCTTGTTGTACTGCGCGGAGAGGTCACTGCGTTCGTCGACGCTCGCGGCGTTGTACCAGGCGGCGAAGGAACGGTAGCCGTCGGCGAAGCGTTGTGCGGCATCGGCATTGCGCTCGCCCCACTTCTTCGAGGTCCACCAGCCCGCCTGCATCGCCTTGGGATTCTGGAAGGCGGAGGTGTCGGGGTTGCCGACCGTCCGGAAACGGTGTCCGATACCGTCGTTGAGATAGGCGACCTGGTAGCCGAGGGTCTGGATGGCGTCGACCGCTCCGTTGGCCAACGCTTCGGGGAGCGCGTTGCTCTGGCGGATGACGTTGAATTTCACCGAAGCCGGGTCGATCCGGTTCTGTTCGAAGAAACCGTTGGCGAAGACCCGGAAGAAGGGCACACCGCCGATGCCGAGGCTCTTGCCGACCAGGTCTCGCGGTTCCCGGATGTCACTGTCGGCGCGAACCAGATAGCTGACCGCCGGACTGGTGTGGTTGGCGCCCGCGACGAGTTCGATATCGAAGCCGTTGCTGATGGCGTTGACCGCGGCGAAGGTGTCCGCGTAGGCGATATCGGCGCTGCCGCCCTGTACCGCGGCGATCGTCTCGGTGCCGGTGGCAAGCGTGCTGATCTGTACGGTGAGGTTCCGGGCCTGGAAGTAGTTCTTCGCCGCGGCGATCTCGGCACTGGTGGTGCCGGTGGTGACCGCGACGCGGATGTTGTCACCGGAAGAACCGCTCTCGTCCGAGGAGCAGGAGGTCAGTGCCGCGGCCAGAAGTCCGGCCAGCGCGACGGTGACGACGCGACGCGCGCCCTTCGTGATTCTCATAGTGTGTCTGCTCCAACTGCGGTGTCGTGGATGTCGAACGAGGGGATACTGGTGTCGTCGGAGGCCAACGCGGCCCGCACGAGCGGGACCACCTCGGTGGCCAGGAGTTCGATGGTGCGCACCTGCGTGTCGTGCGGGACAGCGCGCCAATCGATTTGGAATATGTGCCGGTCGTGGCCGAGTACTCGGTGCTGGTGGACGATCTTCGCCGCCACCTGTTCCGGATCGCCCGCGAAGATCCCGCTGCCGGGATCGGCGAGGAGTTCGTCGTAGCGTGCGCGCGTCGGTGCGGGTTTGCCTCGGTTGGCGCGCATTCCGGCGATGTAGTCGCGGTAGTGGGGGAAGAATTCGTCACGGGCGCGGCGGCTCTCGTCGTCGATGATGCCGTGCCCGCCGATGGCGACCCGCAGTCGCGACGCGGGCCATCCGTGTTCGAGTCCGGCCGCTCGATACCGTGCGACCAATGGTCGCAATGCGGTGAGATCGCCTCCGGTGGCGGCGGTTTGGACCGAGAGCCCCAGCCGGGCCGCGCGGTCGAACGATTCCCACGACGGGCCGGTGGCCTGCCAGATACTCAGATGTCCTTCGGTCGCGCGCGGCCACACCTCGGCGTCGTCGATAGGCGGGCGACTGGAACCGGTGAAGGTGATCCGCTCGCGCGCGTCGATGGCGGTGAGCAGTGCCAATTTCTCGGCGAACACCGCGGCCTTGTCCTCGAGTGTGCCGCCGAACAGCGCGAACGGTTCGACGAAGACTCCGCTGCCGACGCCGAGTTCGGCGCGGCCACCCGAGATCAGGTCGAGTGTGGCGAACTGCTCGTACAGTCGCACCGGATCTTCGGTGGTCAGGACCGTGGTCGCGGTGCCGAGGTGGATACGTTCGGTGGTCGAGGCGGCCGCGGCGAGCACCGTCGAACAGGCGCTGATCGAGAAATCCGAGCGGTGATGTTCCCCGACACCGAAATAGTCGAGCCCGAGCCGGTCGGCCAGGCGGATGCGTTCGAGGACGTGCGCGAGATTCTCGCCCGGTGATTGCCGCACTCCGGTCACCGGGTGCGGGTAGGTGTCACCGAAGCTGAATATCCCGAATTCCAGCTGTGGCGGGCGGGATTCGGTCATGGTCGATCAATCTCCGATCGTGTCGGTACGGCGCCAGCGTGTGAATCGACGCTCGAGACGCAGGAAAATGGTGTTGAAGACGTATCCGACGGCGGCTACCGTCACGACACCCGCGAGGAGTTCGGTCACATTGAGCGACTGCTGCGCTTCGAGAATGAAATAGCCGATGCCGCCGTTACCCGCGAGCATGCCCACCACGACCGCCATCAACAGGGCCGATCCGAGCGCTTGGCGCATGCCGACGAGAATGTAGGGAATCGACGCGGGCAGCGCGATCTCCCATTGGGTCTGCACCCAGTTCAGGTGGAAGGTCTGGGCGGTTTCCCGCAGCGTGGGCGACACACTCTGCGCGCCCGCGTACGCGGTCATGAGGAGCGGGAATACCGCGGACAGCAGGAAGACGGTGATCTTCATCGGGTCGCCCAGACCGAGGAACAGGATCAGAATCGGGATCACCGCCGACGTCGGGTGCAGTCGGGCGATTTCGACCGTCGGTTCCAGCAGCGCCCAGATGACCCGTACGCGGCCCATGAGGAATCCGACCCCGATACCCACCGGAACCGCGATGGCGAATCCGATTCCCATCGTGCGCAGGGTGTCCAGCAGAGCCGTCAGCAATTCGCCGCCGGACAGACCCGACACCACCGCGGAGCCGATACGCGACGGCGAGGAGATCGACGGGTTGTATCGGACCTGTGACGACAACTGCCAGGCGACGACGACCGCGACGAGCGCCAGCCAACCGAATAGGCGGCTGCGAAAGAATCGCCTGCCGAGTGTGCGTCCGTTAGGTTTCATCGTTCCGCCGCGAATCCGACGTGCGGGTGCGATCTCGGAGGCTTCGGCCGCGACCTCCCTTTCACCGATCACCGAGGCGCTCATGCCAGTACCGCTTCCATGACCTCGCGGCGCAACGACAGGTAGCGGGCGGATTCCCGGGTGTCCACCTGATCGCGTGGCCGCTCGAGGGCGACGTCGACATCGGCCACGATCCCCGTTCCCGCCGGGCCCAGGACAAGAACTCGGTCCGACAGGTACAGGGCCTCGTCGATGTCGTGGGTGACGAAAAGTACTGTCAGTCCGTGCTGTTCCCACAGACGTAGGACGAGGTCCTGGAGATTCGCGCGGCTCAACGCGTCGACCGCACTGAACGGCTCGTCGAGCAGCAGCACCGTCGGCGACGAGGCCAGCGCGCGAGCGATCGCCACCCGCTGTTGCATGCCACCGGACAGTTCACTGGGATACCTGGCGGCGACGCCGTGCAGTCCTACCTCCGCGAGGTAGTGCTCGATCGACGCACGGCGGGCCTGTTTCGACTTCGGCGGCGGTGACAACGAGTGACGCAGACCGAATTCCACGTTGTCCCCCACCGTTTTCCACGGCAGCAGTGACTCGCCGTAGTTCTGGAAGACGTAGCGGACCGTCTTGTCGGGGCCTCGGATGACACCGCCCGCGACGTGGACTGCGCCGCCGGACGGCGCGGTGAGACCGGCGATCATCCGCAACAGCGTCGATTTGCCGCAACCCGACCTCCCGACGAAGGAGACGAATTCACCGGCCCCGATGTCGAGCGAGACGGGAGCGATGCCGAGGACCTGATCGCCGTCGAGGGATTCGTAATTCTTGCGAACCTCCGACAGGGTGATGCCGGGCGATTGCTCGGCCTGGCCGGTGAGCAGAGTCGACACGTTCGTTCCTTCTGATTCGGGCGAGACACTATCTCGCGGAGAATGGCGCCGGATTTCCACACCGTCGCGCCCGAGAAAAGTGTTGGAATTCAAGAGAATTGGAGAAAATATCCTATAGGATCAAGCCGTCGCGAACGCCCCGCGTTTCACGACGCGCACTCGGGTTCGGAGATCGCGCCGAGATCCTGGAGGGTCCGTTCACGAATCGCCTTGATATGACACCTCATCGCGGCTTCCGCGCGATCGGGATCGGCGCCGCGCAGCGCGTCCAGGATCAGCCCGTGCTCGTGGAAGACTTCGACGTGATCGGAACGCCCTGCGACACCCATCAATTGGAATCGGCGAGAATGTCCGGTGATCGTCCCGTGCGCGTTGGACAGGAACCGGTTTCCGGACTGTGTGGCGATCAGATTGTGGAAATCTTCGCTCTGCTCGAGTACCTCGTTCGAGGATTGCGACAACTCCCCCGCGATACGCGCCTCCAGGCTGCGCACCGACCGATCGAGTTCATCCAGGAACGATGCCGTGGTCCGGCCCGCGGCCAGCCGCGCCAGAGTCGGTTCGACGGCCAGACGGGCGTCGAGGATCTCGCTCATCTGCTCGTCCGAAACCAGTTCGGCCGCCCGGTATCCCATATGCGCGACCCGAACGACCAAACCTGTCGCGGCCAATCGCGCGAGCGCCTCCCGGATCGGCGTTTGCGACACTTCCAATTCCCGAGCCAGCGCATCGATGTTCAAGCTCGAACCGGGCGCGATATCGCCGGAGAACAGACGCGAGGTGAGAATCTCGTGCACACCGTCGACCAGCGAGTGCCGCAATGGTTTCACGTCTCATCCCGATTCGCTGTCGAATATCCTATAGGGTTCGGCCTCTGGATCATCCCGTGTAGAGATACGACCTCGAGGCCATGCCACTTGCTGTGTGATAGCCAAGCCTGCCGGAGTTCGGTCGACAGGACAACGATTCGGATCGCGGTGAGAATAATCCCGCCGCAGGCGATCTCGGTCGCCCGCGGCGGGATGCGTTCAGGTCTCGGGCCAGGTGAAACGCTCGACTACGTCCGCGATCCCGACGCCGAGAGGGCACCGGAATTCACGTCACCGGAACTCCGATTTCAGGGCTGGATCACGTATTTCCCGCGCACGCCACCCTTCGCGACCGCGCGGTGCGCCTCGGCGGCCTGTTCGAGCGGGACGACGGCGTGCACGCGCGCGGCCAGCCGGCCGCTCGCGGTATCGGCCAGCAGCCGCGTGAGCCGCGAGCCGTCGGGCTGGACGGATACCGCGCTGACGGTGATGCCGCGTTCGGCCTGCGGTTCCGCGCCCGGTCGCACCCCGACGAAGACTCCGTTGTCGCGAACGAGGGCCGAGCCCTGCTCCTGGAGGGCGGCGCCGTCGACGACCGCGTCCCACGAGCGCACGTCGGTCCGCGTGGTGAAATCCGCGCCGAGACCGCGGACGAACCGCTCGTCGTCGGTGCGGGCGAGACCGGTCACCAGCCAGCCGCGTTCCCGCGCGAACGTGACGGCGTAGGCGCCGACGGTGCCCGCCGCGCCGGTCACGAGCAGAGTTCTGCCCGCACCGTCGCCGAGCAGGTCGACCGCCTGGGCGGCGGCCAGGCCATTCATCGGGACCGTGGCCGCGGTGGTCAGGTCGAGTCCGTCCGGGACGAGGGCGATATCGGCGGCCGCGACGATCAGTTGCTCCGCGTAGGTGCCGTAGTCGCGATCGAAGCCGGTGACGAGGCCCGCCACGCGGGCGCCGACCGGTACGTCGACATCGGGGCCGACGGCGGTGACGGTTCCGGCGAAATCCCACCCGATGCCGGTGTGGTCGGGTTGATCGACGAATCCGAGTTCGTGGAACATTCCGTCCGCCAGCGCCAGGTCGACGGGGTTGACCGACGCCCCGGCGATCTCGACGCGAACCTGACCCGGCCCCGGATCGGCCACGGGAACCTCGATGATCTCGATGGAATCCGGGCCGCCCGGGGTACGGATTACCGCTGTGCGGAAAGTGCTGGACATATTCGCCTCCTGTGGACATTTCGGTCTTGCTACTCCACGATGGATGGGTAACTCTCCAATGGGAAGTACGCACTCCGAAGTGCGTAAGCCACCGCGTGGCGACAAGGAGGACCGATGCCGACCAAGACAGTGGCCCAGCAGCGAGCCGAGGCGAAAATGGATTACGACGCCTTCCTGGCGCGTTGCCCGAGCCGCCAACTCCTGGACCGGATCTCCGACAAGTGGGTCGCCCTCGTGCTCGCCGCGCTGGGCAGCGACGGTCCGCACCCCGATTCGACGTGCGCCGGTGAGCCGAGGGCCATGCGCTATTCGGAGTTGGGAGCCCGCCTGGCGGGCGTCAGCCAGAAGATGCTCACCCAGACGTTGCGCGCCCTCGAACGCGATGGCCTGCTCACCCGCACCGTCACACCGACGGTGCCCGTCACGGTCACCTACGAACTCACCGACCTCGGACTCTCCCTGCACCACGTCGTCCGCGGCATCAAGGTCTGGGCCGAGGCGCACATGGACGACGTGCTCGCCAACCGCGAGGCCTACGACAGCCGCGACGCCTGACGGTCACGGTGACCATCGACCCCCGAATTCGGGAAGAAGTCCCATATCGGTAGCGCACCTCCGGGACGACACTCGAGGGTATGACCGACAGCAGAGTTACCTCACTTCTGTCCGCGCCGGACTCCTCGGCACCGTCCGCGCCGGGCAATTCGGCACCGCCCGCGCCGGGCAATTCGGCACTGTCCGTACCGGACCTCGCGACGGTGTCGGCGGCGTTGCGGCTCGCGAGCCGGGCTCCGTCGGTCCACAACACCCAGCCGTGGCGGTGGGTGTACGACGGCACCAGGCTGCACCTGTACCGCGACACCGACCGGCAGCTGACGACGACGGATCCGCGCGGTAGGCAGCAGGTGATCAGCTGCGGTGCGATGCTGCACCACGTGCGCACGGCGCTGGCCGCCGAGGGCTGGCACACCGATACGGTGCGGCTGCCCGATCCGATACATCCGGATCTGCTCGCGACCATCACCTTCCGCCGGTGGCCCGACCCGCCGGACGGGGTCACCGAGCGGGCCGGGGTCATCGAACGTCGCCGGACCGATCGTCTACCGCTGCGCGCGCCGGAGGGTCTGTCCGATCTGCTGCACGCGGCACGCATGCTCGTGCACCCCCACGATCTCGAACTCGACGTCCTCGACGAATCCGCGCGCCCCCGTGTCGCGGCCGCCTCGGATCAGGCCGCGGCGTTGCGCCGATACGATATGGAGTACCAGACCGAATTGCACTGGTGGTCAGGGCATTCCAGTACGCCGGAAGGCGTGCCCGCGGACGCGCTCGCCTCGGCCGCCGAATCCGCCCGGGTCGACGTCGGACGTAGCTTCCCGCCCGGGTCGCCCTCCGCGCGACGCGGCGATCTCGACGACCACGCCCGGTTGCTCGTGCTCAGCACCGCCGCCGACTCGACGGCCGCATGGTTGCATACCGGCGAGGCGCTGTCGGTGCTGTTGCTCGAGTGCACCGCGGGCGGGTTCGCCACCTGCGCCCTCACCCATATCACCGAATTGCCCTCCGGCCGCACAACACTGGCCGGGCTGCTGCCGAAATCCAGTGTTCCGCAGGTCGTCGTCAGGGTCGGCACCGCCCCGGACGGCGGGGACGCGATCGCACCGACGCCGCGCAGGCCGCTCGCCGAATTCCTCACCGTGCGGCGGTGAGCTACTCCCCCGACGCACCGTCGGATCCGGCGACCCGGCCCGCCGAGGGAGTCACCAGCGTCAGATCGCCGTCGTAGCGCCGGTACAGCAGCCTGCCCCTGGCGTCTCCGGGGTCGGTGAAGAAGACGAAAGGCAGACCGTCGCGGCACAGCCGCTCGGCGGCCTCGGAGTCGGTGAGCACGGGTGCGGGATCCGAATTCATGCTCAGCGGCAGGGCATTCGGAGTCCGTGGCGGATCGACGCGATGCTGCCGGGCCAGGTGCACGCCGATCGGCCCCGCGCGGTAGACGGTGGCGTCCTCGCCGGTCTCGCCGTCGATGTAGAGGTGAGCGTCGTAGTCCATCGCGTCCAGCACACCGACGGCAGCCGTGAGACCGCCCCTGCGTAGCTCGCAGAATTTGCGGCGGGTGATCGGTCGCGGTCCGGTCACCGAAGCCAGTGTCGGGCGCGCCGGATCGGGCCAGAGCCGTGGCACCGCGCCGGTGGACATCCGCGCGATCTGCCGATCCAGTCGTTCGGCGACGAACGGGGCGATGAACCCCGCGGGACCGTCGACCTGAACGCGAATCGGTTGTTCGGCGAATCGGGTGTTCACCTGGGCCAGCACCGGACCTTCCGCGTCCGGCGCTGCGGTGAGCCGCACCCGGGCGGTCGCCTCGATTCGGTGATATCGCAGCACCCGATCGACCGATCGCAGTGTGCGCTCGGCCTCCCGATCCCCGACATCGCCGCGGGTGATCAACTCACACGACATACCGTCCCGATCGACCGCGTTTCGGACAGTTCCACCGACGACAACCCCGCTTCCGACGAGTGAGATGAGACCGACCCACGCCACCACGTGCGGCCTGCGGGCAACAGGGTCCAAGGTCCCCGAAACCGGCGCGCAACCTCGTTCCACCCGAAGAATCCCCCCGGGCCGCGACACCGTCGGGCAGATGTCGCAAACCGGACCGTTCGGCCGCCACCGTTCCCGCGCGCCGCGCGTGGTCGCGACACCCGTCAAGGGACTTCGGTCACCGGATCGGGGGCCCGTCGTCGGTGCTCGTCGTCGGATTGTCGTCGTAAGCTGGAGGTATGCGTCGTGAAGGCCGACCGGAATGACCACGGTGTTCCTGGTGGACGATCACCACATCGTCCGCAGGGGTGTCGCCGATCTGGTGGGCGCCGAACCCGATCTAGAGGTGATCGGCGAGGCGGGCACCGTCTCCCAGGCACTGGCCCGTATCCCGGCCATGATGCCCGATGTCGTCGTACTCGATGTCCGGCTGCCGGACGGCAACGGCGTCGAGCTGTGCCGCGAACTGCTGAGCAGGCATCCCGAGCTGCGCTGCCTGATCCTCACCTCGTTCACCGACGAGCAGGCCATGCTCGACGCCATCCTGGCGGGGGCGAGCGGGTATGTGGTCAAGGATATCGGCACGCTGGAACTGGTCGACGCCATCCGCACCGTCGGCGCGGGGAAATCACTACTCGACAATCGGGCCGCCGCGGCGCTCATGGCCAAGTTGCGGGCCGAGGCCGAGACGAAGAAGGGTCCGTTGTCCACGCTCACCGATCAGGAACGGGTACTGCTCGGACTGCTCGGCGAGGGATTGACGAATCGGCAGATCGCCGCGCGCATGTTCCTGGCGGAGAAGACCGTGAAGAACTACGTCTCCCGGCTTCTGACCAAACTCGGCGTCGAGCGGCGGACCCAGGCTGCGGTTCTCGCCTCGAAACTCGGCCGGGAACCGAACCGGCGATGACCTCGCGCCGCGGCGACGCGCCGCGATCGTCGATGTCCGGCGGACCCCCGGTGATCGAGACACTGGCACAGTTGCGGCTGCGCGAACTGCTCGGCGAGGTCCAGGACCGGATCGCCGAAATCGTCGGCGTCCGAGATCAGATGGACCGACTCATCGAGGCGATGCTGGTGGTCACCGCGGGCCTCGATCTCGACGACACGCTGCGTTCCATCGTGCACACCGCGATCGAGCTGGTCGACGCCCGCTACGGCGCACTGGGTGTTCGAGAGACCGACCGGTCGATCACCCAGCTCGCCGAATTCGTCTACGAGGGCATCGACGACAGGACCCGGGTCATGATCGGTGACCTGCCGCGCGGCCACGGCGTTCTCGGCCTGCTCATCGAGGACCCGAAACCCATACGGCTGAAAGATCTTTCGACCCACGCCGCCTCGGTCGGCTTTCCGCGACACCATCCCCCGATGCACACCTTCCTCGGTGTGCCGGTCAAGGTCCGCGACGAGGTGTTCGGCAATCTCTACCTGACCGAGAAGGCCGACGGCCAGGAGTTCACCGAGGACGACGAAGTCGTCGTGCAGGCATTGGCCGCCGCGGCGGGTATCGCCATCGCGAACGCCCGGCTCTACGAACAGTCGCGCCTGCGTCAGCAGTGGTTGCAGGCGACCCAGGACGTGGCCACCGAACTGCTCACCGGCGGTGAACCCGGCGCGGTACTCCAACTCGTCGCCGACCGCGCGCTCGAGTTGACCCGTTCGGTACGCACATTTCTCGCGCTCCCGGACGATCCAGGAACCCCGCACGACGATGTCACCGAATTGGTCGTCGCCGCCGCGTCCGGCATCGGCGCGAGAGCTCTACCCGGACAGCGCATTCCGATACACGGCACACATCCGGGCGCCGCGTTCGGCGACGGGAGGACCGTGACTGTCGACCGGGTCGAATGCGATCCGCTCTTCGACTCCAGGACCGGACTCGGGCCCGCGTTGATCTTTCCGCTGCGCGCCCACGGCTCGGTCATCGGCGTACTCGCCGCAGTACGCGCCCCCGACGCGGAACCACTCGACGCCGCGCGCCGGGCGATGATGACCGCGTTCTCCGACCAGGCGGCCCTGGCGCTGCAACTCGAGCACACCCAGCGCACCATGCGAGAACTCGATGTGCTGTCCGATCGCGACCGGATCGCCCGCGACCTGCACGATCACGTGATCCAGCGGCTTTTCGCGGTCGGCCTCGCGCTACAGGGCACCGCGCGCCGGGCCGACGTCCCCGAGGTCAGAACGCGTCTCACCGAGACGATCCAGGACATCCAGGCCATCGTCCAGGACATCCGGCATTCGATCTTCGACCTGCACGGCGGCAATTCCACCGACACCCCCGAACTGCGAAAACGACTGCACGCGATCATCACCGACATGACCGCCGAGACCGGATTGCGCGCGAGTGTCCGTCTCGCGGGGCCGGTCTCGGTCCTGGAACCGCCCCTGTCCGACGATGTCGAGGCGGTGCTGCGCGAAGCGGTCAGCAATGTCGTGCGCCACGCCGAGGCGACGACGGTTTCGGTCCACGTGCAGATCCGCGACGACGTCACCATCGACGTCGCCGACGACGGCATCGGACTATCCGCCGACCTGCCCCGCACCAGCGGGCTGAGGAATCTCGCCGCCCGCGCCGAGGCCGCGGGCGGCACGTTCGAGATCGAGCGGCCCGCCGAGGGCGGCACGGTACTGCACTGGTCGGTGCCGCTGCCCTGAACCGGTGGGCCGCGCGGTCACCTGACCGACTCGCACGGATCCAGCACCTCGGTCGGTGCCCGGCGCGGTGTCTGCGGCAGCGGCGGCGCACCCGTGGGCGCCCAGCCGACCCGCAGAATCGCCTGTGGGGCGGCCGATCCACCGAGTACTCCCCCGCGCACCCGATCCCGTGATCGCGGGATTTCGAGTGGTTCGGTGAGCGTGCAACTCGCCAGGCCGATATTGGTCGCCGTCAGCAGAACCGCGCTCAACGCCTCCCCGGCACGCAGCCAGGACACCCGATCATCCCCGGCCGTGGCGAGTACCAACAGCCGGGCGGCATCCGGTTCCGACGCCGGGTCGTGGAGCCGCGCGCCGGCGAAGTGCCGGGCGGGCAGGTCGTCTCGCGAGCGCGGTATCGGAGCGTTGCGGGCGGGCACACCGTCCGGACTGCTGTGCCTGCCGCTCCAGATCGTCAACTCGTACAGGTAGTCCGGATCCTGCTCGTGCTCGGCGGCGGCCGCCCTGGCGGTGTCGAGCAGGCGCTCGCGTTCGAGATCGGCGACCGGGCGCAGGGTCGCCCCGAGTTTGTGCGCGCGTTCGACCAGCAGTCCGAGATATCCGGGCGGGATCGGTTCCGGGGCGTAGTGCCGCCGGTCGGTGCGGCGCATCGTGATGGCCGAGCACAGGGCGATGTCCTGCGGCGTCGCCCGATGCGGCACCAGTTCGACGGCGGCCAGATGGTTCGGGTCGGCCGGATTCGGCATGCGGCGCACCACGGCCGACCAGCCCGACGCGGCCGAGGCGATCGTGAAATGGTGCAGGGCCGCACCACAACTCAGCAGCATCTCGCGCTGATCCGGGTCGGTGGCGGGCAGTGCCCGGGTCGGGTCGAGCCACAGATGGACCGAGCGGTCACCGATGCGCCACCGCCAGGGCTGTGTGTTGTGCACCGACGGTGCCCGCACGGCGAGCGCGATGGCCGCCTCGATGGTCGTGTCGTCGGGCATTCCGTGTTCCATGTCGCCGTCCTCTGTTCGATGTCGTTTCACGGTCGCACCGTGGACATCGGCGAGGTAAGGGCACGATGGCCCTCGTGGCGGGGACTTCGGTGAGCTGTCGGCCGGGCACCCCGTAGCCGTCGGGGCCGCAACGGCTACGGGGGTAGGCGGTCCCGCTCAGCCCACGGTGATCGGCAGGGTTTCCCAGCCGCGCACCGTCGAGGTCGACGACAGTGCGATCCGGTCCCAGTCGACATCCCAGCTCGGGAACCGGGCGAGGAATTCCTCCAGCGCCACTTTGGCTTCCAGCCGGGCCAAGGCCGCGCCGAGGCAGAAGTGGGTGCCGAAACCGAAGGTGCGCAGGTTGTTCATCTTGCGATGGATATCGAACCGGTCGGGGTCCGACCAGCGGTCCGCGTCGCGGTTCGACGAGGCGATCAGCAGCATCATCGCGCTGCCCGCGGGCACGGTGGTGCCGTAGAACTCGACGTCGGTGGTGACATAGCGGGCGATCGCGTGCCCGGTCGGTTCGAAGCGCAGCGCCTCGTCGATCGCGTTCGGGATCAGCCGCGGGTCGGCGACGAGTTCGGCACGCTGGTCGGGGTGGCGGGCCAGCAGCGAACCCAGCCAGCCGAGCAGCCTGGCCGTCGTCTCGTTGCCCGCACCGGCGACGACCGAGACGTAGGTGAGGATCTCCTGTTTGGTCAGCGTGCGCGTCACGCCCTCGGTGTCGACGAATTCGGCGCGCAACAGTTCTGTCATCAGGTCGTCGGAGGGGTGTTCGGCGCGCCAGTCGATGTACTGCGCGAAATGGTCCGCGTGCGGAATCGCCTTGTCCGACACCCGCATCTGCTGGCCGGGTTCGGTGCGCAGATTCTCGTCGGCGCGGTCGCGGACCGCCTGCTGATCCTCCTCCGGAATCCCCAGCAGCATCCCGATCACGCGCATCGGCACCTCGTTCGCGAATTCGGTCATGAGGTCGAAGTGATCGAGTCCGGCGAGCCGGTCCAGTGAGCGCGTACACATCTCGCGGATCTGCGGTTCCAGCGACAGCACCCGGCGCGGAGTGAACACACTGCGCAGCAACGCCCGGTGGATGTCGTGGGCGGGCGGATCCTCCATCAGCAGGGTGCCGGGCGGAATCTCGATGCCCGCCTTGATGATTTCCAGGATCGGACCGCGCGAGGAGGAGAAGGTCTTCCAGTCCAGCAGCGCGCGATCGATGTCCTCGTAGCGGCTCAGCGCGTAGAAGTCGTGTTTCTCGTTGTAGTAGAGGGGGGCTTCCGCGCGTAACCGGGCATAGACGGGGTAGGGGTCGCCGGCGATGTCGCGGTCGAAGGGATCCCAGTACACCGGCGCCGGTTCGGTCACCACGGTCGAGGGCTGTGCGTGTGTTTCGGTCATGCTGTCGGGCTTTCTCGTGACGTCGATGTCGGGCTGTGGCTGTGGCGGAAAAGATGCGGTCATGGTCGCGCGCGGACGGTGTCGTAGCCGGCGGTGAGCCAGAACATGGTGCGGTCGATCGCCGGGACGATATCGGTGACCGCGATCTCCCCGGCCGCGAAACGACCCATGAGCCCGTACACGAGGCTGGTGAGTATCGCGTCGAGATCCCGGATGAATCCGAGGTCGACGTCCTCCAGGGCGGCCATCGCGGCGGGAAAGACGGCCTCGATGCCGTGACTCATCAAGGTTTCCCCGCTCGCCGAGGCGCGGGCCCGGAAGTAGGCGACCAGCAGTCCTGGATGACGCTCCCACGGTTCGAAGATCGGTCGCAGTACCCGCATGAGCGCGGTGTGCAGGGATTCGCCGGGAGCGGCCGAGTATTCGGCAAGTCCGGCGTAGCAGTTCCGCGCCATCCACCAGTCCAGCGCCGCGAGGATGAGGTCGTCGCGGGTGCCGTACAGCTTGTAGATCTTGGTCAGCGACACCCGCGCGTGCCGGGCGACCTCGCGCACCTGGATCGCTTCGTACCCCTGGACCTCGAGCAGTTCGACGACGGTCTCGCGAATGCGGTACTCACCCTGCCCGAGGGCCGACTCCATGACGACATCGTGGCCTTCGGCCAATGCGACCCGCCCCTTCCCGCCGTCGGTGGAGCCGATACTCTCACTCACTGGTAATCAGATTACCACTAGTAGATAGGCATATTCGATGCTTTCGAGATCCCGATTCCGGAGACAGCGGTGCGGGCGGCGGCGGTCCTAGCCGTCCCCCAGTCGCGCGCGCAGGTCGGGAAAGTCCGCGCGAAGCCGCTCGAGCGTCGGCTCGTCCAGTTCGACGTAGCGCAGGTCCACCGATTCCAGACGGCGCAGTCCGAAGAACGACTCGGGCAGCGTCGTCAGGTCGTTGAAGGCCAGATCCAGCCTGCGCAGGCCCGGCATCCGGGCGAACGCGTCGTCGGGCAGTTCGGTGAGCCCGGGACGCCGCACCCGGCCCGCCGCGGACTTCTCGCCCCAGCGGTCGATCGCCAGGTGTTCCAGGGTGGTGATCGCCCAGATGTGGTCGAGCAGTTCGCGGGGCGGTTCGGGCTGGAACGACCACGGGGTGCTGCCGTTGACCCGGAGCACTTTCAGACGCGGTAGCCGGTCCAGTCGCGGCAGACCCGGCAGGATCGCCGAGAGCGAGCCGCCCAGGTCGAGTTCCTCCAGTTCGGTCAGGGCGAGCAGGTCGTCGGGCACCGTCGTCAGCCATACGTGCGAGAGGTCGAGCCTGCGCAGGCCGGTCAGCCGGGTGACGGCCATCGGGAATTCGACCCTGCTCTTGTAGTCCCCCGGCTGTAGCGACGACAGATCCAGTTCGCGCAATCCGGTCAGCCGACCGAGCCCTTCGGGAACCGGGCACGAAAGCCGCGCCGCCCGCAGTACTTCCAGCGTGGACAACTCGCCGATCCGCTCGGGCAGCGACTCGAAGACGTTGCCGGAGATGTCGAGCACCCGCAGGGCACGCAGGGCGCCGATGGCGTCGGGCAGACCGGTCAGCCCCGTCGATGCCAGATTCAATTCCTCCAGGTTCGCCAGCGCCGACAGCGCTCCGAGTCGTTCGCCGGTGGTGGCGGCACCGCCGAGGCTGTCGTTACCCGCCAGGGACAGCACCCGAAGGTTCGAGTACTCCAGCAACTCGACGGGCAGTTCACGCAACTTCCGGCCGGACAGGTCCAGTTCGGTCACCTCCCGCGCCCGCGGCAGCGATTCCCGCAGTTCGTCCAGCACCGCCAGATGACTCGGCCGCAGCCCCGCGGGCAGGACGGGACGACCGGCCCGCATCGCGGTACGGATCAGGCGTTCGTCGGGCGTGCCATCCTTTCCCATCACTTCCGGCAGGGCGATGTCGAGCAGTTCGTCGTCCTCGAAGTCGACCGGGCAGTCGACGCGATAGGGGTCGGCGACCAACAGCGCCTCGGGCTGACCGGAGAAGGACATGCAGAAATAGGAGGTGCTGATGACGAATTCGGCTCGGACGTGGCCTTTTACGGCGAGTACACCGCCGTTGTCGCCGTAGCTGCCGTGGATTCCGCCCGTGAGGGTCAGATCGCCGCGCACCGCGACTTCGGGACAACCGAAGAGGATCATGTTGCGGGCCCGCGCGTTTCCGGTGACGAGCAGGAAGTTGCCGCCGCCGTGATCCCACCAGTCGATATCGTCGGTGACCGTCAGATCACCGGCGACGATGACGTTGTAGGGCACCCAGTCGCCGTCCGACTCCGGCCTGATCGACCCCTCGACGCGCAGCCCGCTCTCGTAGAGGCGGATCTCCTGTTCGTCGCCGAAATCCTGGAACGGGTGCTGGATGTGTGCCGAGACCGAGAAACGCTGTTGTGCTTCCTCGGCGGTGATGACGCGATAGTCCATCAGCGACGTGGTGGGAGTCATCGGCGCATGGTAAACCGATGAGCGACCTCGTCACGATTCGTCGAATATCAACCGACGCCGCGTATTCCACGATTGCGATCGGTGCCGGTGGTATCCCGAGAGAACAGCGCGTCGAAGTTGTCCCAGTCGTAGTCGGTGATCGCCCACACCGTGAACGCGTTCGCCGCACGAACCACCAGATCGTCGGGAACCTCGAGCCGCACGGGCGGCTGCGTCATCACCGATACTCGACGGGGCAGCACCGGGCGGTTCCCGGATTCACCGGATCCGTCACGCTTCGGGCAGGGAATGTGGCGCAAGGTCGACCTCGGTACGTGTGTGAGTCGTCCCCGATGACGACTGCTGTTCGGACAAACCGGCAACCCGGCCGACATCGTCCACGCACCAACCATTGTGCGCATTACGGCCAGGACCGACGCCGACGATAAACCAATCCGCGGACCCGCAGGGCTGCCCGCTTCGACGGCGAACCGCCCGCCTCCGCTCGCCGGCGACGAGCCCACGGGGCGATCGAGCGGCGCCGGGACGCCAGAAGTTCGCCGACGTGGGAGAACGCGATTTCCGGGTCGGGCCGACAACGTGTTCACCGGCGGAACGAACGACCATCGCAGTGATCAAGATCTCATAATCGAGTGTCCAATATGTGAAACGTTTTCCCGTTCGGGAACGATGCGAGGCGGCCTCGTGACCCGATACCCCACCGCGCCACAGCCGCGCGACGCGGGCGGTAGGGTGTGAGCCCATGACGGCGAGGACAGGGTGTGCGTCCGCACCCCGAATCGCGTGTCGGAAGCGGTATAAGGAGTCACCATGGCCATCGACAACGTGAGTCGCAGTGGTCTCACCCTCGCCGGACAGCCCATGTCGGCCCCGCTGCAAGATGTTCGGGCGCTCTCGCGACGTATGGTCGGTCACTTCGTCGCCAACGTGGCGCCGTGCGGGACCTTGCCCGGCGAGGCGATCGACGGTGACGTCACCACCATCACGCGCGTCTGTCTCCAGTTGGCCGTCGGCATGCTCGACGGCGACGACATCCCGGAGAAGACCGAGCAGCTCGAACACGCCGCGGCCGGATGGGCACGCGAGGGCGTGCCGATCGACACCATCCTGCACGCGGTCCACGAGGGGTTCAAACTCGGTCTCGACCTCGTGGTCGGAAAAGCCACGACCACCGATTTCGGCGATCTCGTCGACGGGACCAAACTCGTCCTCGAAATCCTCGACACGATGACCACCGCCATATCGGTCGCCTACGTGCGCGAACTGCGGTCGGTGGTCAGCGAACACCACACCGCCGTGCACACCCTGACCTCCGCGCTGCTCGGCGGCCACAGCACCTCGACCATGGCCAGGGAATGCGGCATCGAGATCGCGGATTCGTATTCGGTACTGGCACTGTCGATTCCCGCCCACCCCGACGAGCACGATCCGAGGCTCGACGCGAAGGTGGTGGCACGGCGCAAGCTGCGCCGGGTGCAAGCGCGACTGGCGACCGCGTGCCGGGACCGGCCGCTGTCGCTGCTCAGCGTCGACGGCGGGACCGTGCTGATCCCGCGGACCGCGCTCTCCCACGAACAGCTCGACGCGCTCGTCGGCGAACTGTCCGAGGCCGCGCGCGTGCCGATCACGGTCGCCGTGGTCGACGCGGCGGCCGAGCGGATTCCGGAAGCCGCCGACCAGGCCCACGAATTGCTCGATATGGTGCAGCGATTGGGATGTGAGAACGGGTTGTACCGCTTCGACGATATGGCGCTGGAATACCAGCTCACCAGGCCGGGGCCCGGTCGCGAATATCTCGGCGCGCTGCTCGACCCGCTCGACCATCATCCCGAACTGCTCGAGACGCTGCGACTGCACATCGGAAATAGTCTGAATCGCCAGCGCACCGCGCGCGTCATGCACGTGCATACCAATACCGTCGACTACCGGCTGAAGAAAATCGGCAGTCTGATCGGAGTCGATCCCACCCAACCATCCGGTTTGTGGTACTTGCGGTCCGCATTGGTTGCCCGGACCTATCGCGTGCCCTGACACTACGAACCGTCTCCGCGCCGCATTCCATAGGCGCGGTCGACAGCCGCGGTCAACAAATCCAACACTTCCACCATGCGGACACCATCGACTTTCATGCCCGCGACAGAATGCGCCGCGGTCGGCTCGATGAGCCCGAAACACATTCGAACGCTGTCGCTGACGGCACTGCGCACCGCCTCGATCGGGACACCTTCGCGCGCGCGCTGAGCCGCGGCCAATTCCAGCCGAGCCAGCACGACACCCGATTCATCCAGGTCGTCGAGCATCGCGATCGCGCGATCGAGCCCGTCGCGGAATGCCGCGAAGAACTCCGCACCCGCCTGACCTGCGAACCCGCGCGGCGCGGACGGACTCGACCTGGGCTCGCACGTTCCGTCCACGTCCATCGCACTCCTTCACCCGCACCGAACTCGCCACCGACGTTAGTGGCGAAAACGCCCCACATCGGCGTCGACCGGCCTGTCTCGAGCAAAAGCCCGAAACGAGTGAATCCAGGTTGTGAAGTGTCCCATTACGGAACTCAGGCGGTCGCCCGTTCGTATGCCTCGACCACGCCGGACGCGACGCGACCACGCGAGGAAACGGGGTGACCGTTCTGTCGCGCCCAATCACGGATGACCGCGCTGCGCTCACGGTCCGATGCCGACGGCACCTTCGTGATGAGCGAACGTTTCGTCCGGCCACCGGTCCTGCGCGCATTCTCGACCCAGGGGCCGAGCAATTCGCGTAGTTCGGCGGCGTTCGCGGTCGACAGATCTATTTCGTAATGCACGCCGTCCAGAGAGAATTGAACGGTTTCGTCGGCGATCGAAGTTCCGTCGAAGTCGTCGACCAGGGTGACAGTCACCTTCTCGGCCATAGCAAGCCCCCTCGTGTCGTATTCGGTACTGCCTTCGGTGTTTTCCGTAACGCTGTGTGCAGAATAGCGCGCGAACGTCGACCGTTCACGTTCAGCTCGGGATCAGAAGTATGGCATCAACCGAGTTCCCGACTTCCGCCGGGTCGAATCCCTTGTCCCCGCCCCTTTCCGCACGCACGACCGCGCGCGGTCCACCGGGACGGCGTCGCGGCGCTCAGACGGGCGATTCCACCGCGTCGGGAGCGATCTCGCGTGCCACACGCAGGCCGGACTCGACCGCCCCGTCCATGTAACCGGCCCAACGCGTAGCGGTTTCGGTGCCCGCCCAGTGCAGCGGCCCGACCGGGGCGCGCAGCGCGGGACCGAATCGGGTCAGCGTCCCCGGAGTGGCGAACGCGCCGTAGCAACCGCGACTGAATTCCTCTTCCGCCCAGTCTCTTTCGATGAAATCGATCGGGTCGCCCGCCTTCGGCCCGAAGTAGCCGACGAGATCGGCCAGCACCCGCGCGCGCCTGCCGCCGTGGCCGAGGCGGGCGCCGATATCGGCGTGGCGGCCCTCGAGGAACCCGACGAGTACGCCCGGGGCGCCGTCGAGCGGCGTGTTGTCGAAAACCGTACCGAGCGGCCTGGTATCGCTGTTGGCCTGGCCGCTGAAACCGTCACGGCGCCAGAACGGTTCGTCGTAGACGACGTTCACCTTGATCACCCGCCCCATCGGAAGACGTTGGACGAGTTGATCACGATCACCGGGCAGGCCGGGAGCGTAGCGAATGCGAGCGCTCAACGGTGGCGGGACCGCCAGCACCGCACGACGGGCACGGACGACGATGCCCGCCGCCCGCACCCGGACACCCGCCGGATCCCAGTCGATCCCGTCCACCGGCGCTCCGAGTATCACCCGTTCACCGAGCTCCTCGGCCAGCGTGAGGGCGATCCGCTGCGATCCGCCCACGACGCGATCCTGCTGCGCCCCGCCCCCGGTATCGATCAACGCGTCGAGCCCACCCGCCGCGCCGATGTAGAAACCGGCCCACAGGGCCGACAGATCCTCCGGGCCCGCCGAGAACACCGCCTCGGTGATCAACCGGAGGAAGGCCCGCCCGTCGCGGGTGCGCGCGGTCCGGCGCAGCCAGGTCGCGAAGGTCTGGGAGTCCAGACGTTCGGCGTCGGCGGCCAGCCACGGTTCCGCGGCGGGGATCCGGCGCGCCATCCGATCCAGCCGCCACTGCGTCTGCGCGATATCGGCCAGCGCCACCGGATTCAGCCTCGGGATCCGTCCGCTGTATTCCGAACGCGCCGTGCCGAGTTCGGCGATGCGCAACCCGTCGTCGAAGGTCGGGAAGGTTTTCAGTCCGAGTTCGCGGATCAGCGCGAGTACCCGTTTCTGGCCGGGACCGACCCACTGGCCGCCGACCTCGATCGGCAGGCCGCCCGGCAATCGCGCGTTGAGCAGGCGTCCGCCCACGCGGTCGCGCGCCTCGAGCACCAGTACGTCCAGGCCGCGCCGGATCAACTCCCTGGCGGCGACCAGCCCGGCCAGGCCCGCGCCGACCACGACGACCTCCGTCGACATCTCCATGACGATCCACCTTCAACCGACGAATCCGACATACACACCGTATGCGTCCGCGGTCGCTCCTTCGGCCGAATGCGAAGCCCGCACCGAGGGGCCGAGGTGTTCCGACGGTCTCGGGCGGCCCCGGCCCGGTGTTCTAGACTCGACCGGTGCCGGTCCCCTCGTCACCCGCGTCGACCCCCGTCGGGGGCGGCAGGCAGGCGCGTTGGCAGCCGCACAACGACCAGCGGCGCGAACGCATCGTGGCGACGCTCATCGAGTTGCTCGAGGAAGGCCCGGCCGGGGCCGAGGTGGCGATGCAGTCGATCACCGAACGTGCCGGATTGTCGAAATCAGTGGTGTACCGCCAGTTCTCCGGCCGCGACGAACTCGATCGCCGGACCAGGACCACGATCTGCGAACAGTTCACCGACACGCTCGACACCGCCCTCGACGTCACCGACGGCTCCATCCATCACATCCTGCACCGCAGCATCGGCGCGGTGGTCGACTGGATCGATCGGCATCCCCGGCTGCACGAATTCCTGCGCCGCGGGCCCGCCGTCGGCGATCCGGAAGAGACGAACGCGATGAGCAGCTTGCAGACCTCGATCGCGGCGAGGACGCGGCGGCTGGTCTCCGGACTGGCCGGGGTGGTCGGCGTCGTGGACGAACCGGTCGTCGACACCATGACCTTCGCGATCGTCTCGATGACCGAGGCCACCGTCACCCGGTGGGCGCACGATCCCGCACCGGCCCTCGATCGCGATCGGCTCGTCGCCGAACTCGCGAACTACGCGTGGAGCGTGCTCGACGGCGTCGCTCGCGCCCACCGGCTCGCGCTCGATCCGGACCAGCCGCTGCTGGCCCTGCTCGAGCGGCTGGCCGTCCCCGATCCGTGACGCGTGCTCAGGCGACCTCGCGCATGCGGCGTTCCGGTTCGCTGCGATAGCGCGACGGCGCACCGCCGATACGCAACGCCGACCACAGTCGCTCGGTCACCGGATTCATCAGCCCCAGTTCGCGGGCGAGTTTGCGCATATCGCCGAAATAGCCGGCCAGGATGCGGCGCTGCTCCGGACCGTCCCAGAACGCCTCGCGCATCACCTCGTCGGGAATGTCGAAACGCTCGGCGAACGATTTCGGCGGCGCCATGATCTCCCCGGCCAGCCAGCGCATGGCCAACGGAAAGGCGAGCGCGGCGGCCATTCTTCCCGGCCCACTCATCCGCTTCAGGTGCGCGGCGAGGAATTCGCCCGCGAAGGAGATGTGCCTGGCCTCCTCGGCGATGTGGATTTCCATCGTGCGCAGCACCGCGGGCGGGATATTGCCGCCGTCGCGGATGACCGCCTTCTGGTAGTGGTCGATCGGCTCCTCGCCGCCCAGGACCCCGATCAGCAGGATGACGTGCGCGTATCCACCCGCGACACCGATGAACGGCGAGAGCGCTCGAAACAGTGGACGCATACCGGGAACGTCGACGCCGATGCGGTTCACCAATTCCTGGAACATCTGGATGTGGTTGCACTCTTCGGTCATCTCGTGCATGCAGTACCGGAACTCCGGCGCGCCGTTGGGCAACTTCATGACGTACTGCATCATGCCGCGGATCAATACGCTCTCGAAGGCCGCGCCGACCTTGATCACATTCGCGACGCGCCATTTGCCGATGTCGATCTGGCGCCGCACCGGCAGATTCCGGTACCAACTCGTCGCACCGAGCGGATCGTATTCCGGTGACAGGATCCAGCGCGGATCATCCGGGTCGATGGCGAATTCGGGCCCGTCCCAATCGATATCCAGATAGGGGTCGAACTTGCGGTGCACCGAACCCTCGGACAGGGTCGCCAGCGCGTCCCGGTAGCTCTGGTCGAACAGTTCGGCGCCCACCGATTCGGACAGCGTCATCGATGCCTCCTCGTTCCGGCCGCTGGCGTGCGGCGTCGGCGATGCGCGGTAGTGCGCGTGGCATCAGAATATATGGGACTCGCGGTCCCAGACAATACCCGGCGGTGATCCGCTCACCATCCGGGATCGCCGAGGACCGGGATGTTCACCCAGCTCGGCCGACTCGGATCGAGTTCCAGATGCTGCGGTTTCAGCTCGCTCTCGTTGAGCAGCGGCCGCAGCGGCAGGCCACGCGGCAGGTTCAGCGCGTAGATATCGATGCGCAGGCGATGCCCCGGCGCGAGCACGCCGTCGGTCGCGGCCAGACCGATATCGACCACGGTCGGCTCGCCGGGCACGATCGGCCGACGCGAGTCGAGGGTGAGCACCGGATAGGGATCGGTGTAGTCACCGCTCGGCGACCGGGTGGCCTTCGCGTCGTCCACCGCGCGCAGCGACGCCTGGAGCTGACCGCTGGTCCACACGGTCGACCGGCCGTCCGGCGCGACGTCGTTGACCGTCACCGCCCAATACCCGTCGGTGCTGTCGAGTACCGTATTCAGGTGGGCCGCAACGGGTCCGGAGATGACCGTCGGCTCGGCGACGGGCGCGCTGGTGAATGTCAGCGCGGCCGCCTCGCTGATGCGGGAATCCTTGGCGCACACGTCGAGCACCGCGGTCACGCCTGCGGTTCCCGTGGCCGAATCCCGCGAACACAGGGTGAGCAGTTCGGGTGCGACGGTCAGCCGTGCCGCGCCGCCGGGAGCCGTGGCGAGCGTGCCGTCGTACGCGCTGCGCGCGGTGCCCGAAACGGCCGGATCGAGATACATGCGTCGGTATTCGGCTCCGGCGCGGGGGAATTCGGTGCCGCCGACCCAGCCGCCGCCCTGCTGCCACAGCGTGACCGGATCGTAGGTTTCGATGCCGTTGTCGATGCCCTTGAGCCAGTGGTCGAACCACGCCCGTTGCAGCACGTCCAGCCGCGGCGGTCCGCCCGGCTGGCCGAGGCCGCTGCCGGTGGTCAGATGGTAGGTGTCGCCCATGATCAGTTTCTTCTGGTCGGCGGGCACGTTCACCGCGTCGTAGACCCGAGGGGAGGAGTAGGCGAAGATGTCGTGCCAGCCGCCGTAGACGAAAGTCGGGATCTCGATCCGGTCGGGATGACCGAGCCACGCCTGACGCACCGGGGTGCTGTCCTGGAGCAGCCCCATCAGGTTCTGCGGAATCTCGTCGACACTCGGCACCGTCAGTGCGGCGAACAGGTAGTCGAAGAACGTCATCGGATCCTGCACACGATCGGCGAGCCATCGCCAGTCGAAGGTGCCAGTCACGATGGACCGCACGTCGGGCACCCATTTGGTGCTGTTGACCGCGAACAACCACAGCGGCAGGAAACCGATGCCGACACCGCCGCCGGTCGCGGCGATATCGCGCATGAGATCGCTGCCCGGCACCACCGGGAAGATCGCCCGCAGCGCCTCGGGACCGCGTTCGGCGGTCTGCAACTGGTTGATGGCCGAATACGAGATGCCGCTCATCCCGACCTTGCCGTCCGACCACGGTTGCGCGGCGGCCCAATTCACCACCTCGACGCCGTCGGCCTGCTCGCGCTCGCCGAAGACCTGCCAGACCCCCTGGGAGAAACCGGTTCCGCGCACATCGACGACGACCTGGGTGTACCCGCTCTGGACGAGTTTGCGATCGACGGCGAACGTGCGCGCCGCACCGGCGGGCAGCGCCTTGGCGATCTCGGTGAGCCCGCCGAGTCCGAGTCCGGACAGGTCGAAGCGGTTGAGCACATCCATCAGCGCGTCACCGAGCACCGGAACGCTCAGCGCCGAATCTGCCACATTGGACACGAGTTTCGAATAGGGCGTCAGGTTGACGATGGTGGGCGTGCGCTCCTGGATCGGCTGCCCCGAGGCGTCGGCGGGCCGATACACATTGCCCTTCAGCACGGTGCCGTCACTCATCGTGATCGGGACGTCCCATTCGATGAAGACATTCGGATAGGCGCGCGGTCCGTCGTGCGTCGCGGTCCACTGCGCCCCGAGCGCTCCCCCGTCCGGCACCGCCCGCCCGGATTGCGCCGATATCACACCGGTGCTGATCGCGATCGCCGCCACCACGAAGGTGACCGCGACCCGGACGAGACGACGCCGTCTGTTCATGAGTCCCCACTCGTTCCGATGTCACCGACGACATCGCCTGCCTACTGGCGGGTAACTGTAACGGCGCGTACACCTCCGGGCAACAGGCAATCACCGAGTGTCGCGATTCAGCGACCGAAACCGAGCATGTCCAGGAATCCGTCGAGTTGCAGCTCGAACAGTTCGTCGCGATCGGCGAAGGTCTCGGCGCCGTACTGATCGAAGACGTCGAAGGTGACCGCGCCGAACAGGGCGGGCCACACCGTGACCCCCCTGGCCATCAGCCAATCCGGTACGTCGAGACCGAATTCCGACCGGATCGCGGCGAAGCTCGCCGCCAGCGGACCCGACAGTCGCGGCAGCGGATCGGGCGGAGTCAGCAAACCCCGCGCATGGGCGTCGGCGAATAGTGCCTGCATGGCGACGATCACACGGGTACCGGGTTCGACCGTCTGCTCGGCGGGCGCGGCGTAGCCGGGCACCGGTGTGCCGAAAAGTAATCCGTACCTAGCTGTTTCGGCGCGCGCCCAGTGCAATACCGCGCGGCCGAGCACCCGTAGCCGAAGCGCCGGATCGTCCGGGGCATCGGCGAGCGCGGCGTCCACCGCGTCGCCGAGGGCGTTGTATCCGTCGATGACGAGCAGGGTCAGCAATTCGTCACGGCTGCTGACGTAGCGGTACACCGCCGAGGACACCACACCCAGGTCGCGTGCCACCGCGCGCAGCGAGAGCGCCGCCGCGCCGTCACTGGCCAGGTGTTCGCGGCCGATCCTGACGATGTCCTCCATGGTCTGGGCGCGAGCGCGGGAGCGGGGTGTCGTCGGCATAGGACCACCATGCTCGCACTAGAGAGCGATGTCAACTAATGAGAGCACTGCTCTTGACAATGTCGGCGGACATCGGCCATGCTCGAAGTCGCCAGAGAGCGTCGCTCTCGAAAGAGATCACCGCCCCCGAACGGGGCGACGAACGAAAAGGATCGACCATGTCGCCACTGCATATCGTCACCGGAGCCGGACCCGTCGGACTCTCCGTCGCCGAACAACTCGCGACCTCCGGCCACACGGTCCGCGTCCTGACCCGGTCCGGCGGCGGCCCCGACCACCCCCTCGTCGAGCGTCAGCGCGTCGACATCAGCGACCCCCGGCAACTGGCCGGACGCTTCGACGGCGCCGCGGCCGTCTATCACTGCGTGCACGCCTCGAAATACGAGGCAACCACCTGGTGGAAGGAACTGCCCGGCATGGAACAACTCGTCATGGACGAGGCCGGACGGGCGGGAACAGTGGTCGCCTTCCCCGAAAGCGTCTACTCCTACGGCCGGGTCACCGGCCGCATCACCGAAAACCTCCCCCGCGACGCCGATTTCGGCAAACCCGCGGTCCGCGTCGCCCTACTGCGCGCCCGCGAAGCCCACACCACACCGACCGTGAGCGTCGCCGCCGCCGACTTCCTCGGCCCCCACGTCCGCTCCTCGGTGGCGGGCGAAACCCTCTTCGCACCCCTGCTCGCGGGCAAACGCGCCAAAGCACTCGGCAGGATCGACCTCCCCCATTCCTTCACCTACGTACCCGATCTGGCCGCCGCCATGATCCGGGCCGCCACCGACCGCGAACTCTGGAACTCCTTCCTGCACGCTCCCACCGCACCCGCGATCACCCAACGTCAACTGATCGGACTCATCGGACAGGTCGCCGGAATCGACGACCCGAAAGTCACCGCCCTCGCCCCCTGGATGATCCGCGCGATCGGCTCGGTCAACGGCCTCATGCGAGAAATGGCCGAGATGAGCTACCACCTCGCCGGACCGATCGAATTCGATTCCACCCTCAGCGAGACTCGACTCGGCCTGGAAGCCACACCCCTGGACGAGGCCGTCGCCGCCACCGTCGCCTGGTGGAAAACCCAAGCGTGAGTTCACCCCATCCAGTGCGCCCCCGACACATTCGCCGACACATGAGCGGGAGGTATTTTGTTTTACAATTCGCCGAACGCCGTGTTGTTTGAATTTCCTTGGCCGATTCTAATGTCGGTGTCAATGCAGTGGTATGCATTGACACCGACATCTGTTCTCGTGCTCCGTCGCCGGTCGGAGTCGCCCCGCCTCGAACGGGACAACCGGCACCGTTGGTGTCGAATATCCTATCGCGCAATAAAGTCCACGAAAGTCTCGACATTGCCCGGCTGCATTCCGGTATCGGTCAAAACCTTGAAATCGCACCTGCTCCGCAGGCCATACCAGCGCCCTCGGTCGATCCGAACACTCGAGTGGAGCAGATAGTCACGCGGAATGTCAGGATGGCTGTCCGAGTACCCTGAGATACCGTTAATTGTAGTTCGGCAGCTCATCGACCCGTAGACAACATTCTGAGTCGATGAGGTGAGCTTCAAAGACCAGGCGAGAGTGCCTGTGCCATAGTCCATCTGACCGGTGAATCGAGCAACATTGTTCTGGTACTCTTTGTATGGCTTGCTTTGCGTGAACTCGAGGTTCGCAGGATTAGGTTCCGCAACCGCCGGCACGGCAAGAATCGATAGAGCCGTTGCGGCCGAAGCCAACGCCAAAATCAGCTTATTCACTTGTTCCCCCGTTTATGTTTCTTTTAAGATTCGACCCAGGTTATGAGCACCGCACGTCGATCGTGCGAGTCCTGCCGAGCGAACTCATACTCGACGTCAACAACATCCCCGATATTGATTGCGTCGAAATTTCTTCCTCGAAGAGAATCCAAGCCGAACCAAATTTGATCACCGGCTGTCGATTCTACGATCCCAGTTGCGCGTTTCCTGTTCCAGCGCCAAATCTTGCCGCGCGCAGTGTGAACCCCCTCAGTCTGCATGCGACGGACGCTACAGGGTTGACGCCTCCCTCGCAATCCTCCCCGACACTGGCGAAGCAGACCCGGGTATCGTTATGCGAGAAGAACGCCCGAGCGAGCGACCAGTGAAGTACTACCTGTTCGAGGCAGCTTTCGGCACTACATACCAGCCTCGTATTCTACCTCCGGCCCACCTCGACCGAGTGGCCATGGACCGTCACCGAGGTGTGGCTCACCGCCACACCGCACAGGGCAACAGCAGACCCAACCGACCAAAAGGCCTTTCGTGCCGGATCGTCGGGGCGACTCGTGGTCGCCGGCCCCGGTGGCGGTGTTCGCGGGTCAGGTGCACTCACCGCGAACTCCCCTCCAGCCACCGGGGCCGGGACCGTCGGGCGGCGCTGCACAGCGGCGCCGCCTGTCCTGTCGGCACACGATCGACCTACCGGGTGATCGCGACCATGGCGCACGACGGATGGCCGGAGGCCGGGGTACTCGGCCCGTTCGCCGAATCAGTGGCTTCCAGCGCGGGGTTATCGTGTTGCCATTCGGTGTATGGCATTGGGGGTGCCGATCACGCTGTGAGATCTTCGGACGCCACTTCGTCGTGGACGGGACCGACCGGTCTCGTGAAAGGTCTTCTCGCACAATAAGTCGCGTGACTTTCAGGTCTCGACCGTTTTCCTGTCGGATCACGGTCATTTCCTGTCGACACCGGTGCCCGACGAGCGACCGGCAGTCGAGTCCATGCGACAGTCGACTGCCGACGCACCGCCGCTCCCCCGCCACTGTCGCCAAGGCACATCGACCCTCGACTTGTAATCTTGTGCCAAGTTTTGCTGCTTGCGGGTGCGTGGAAGGGCGGTCCCTTGACCGATGCGGAGTATCGGAGAGAGGAATTCACGACCGACGACGAAGATCCGACGGCGTCCTGGGATTGGTATCTCAGCAACAGGCAGGGCTCGGTCGGGTTGGCTTTTCGTGCCGAGGAATTCCGATCGGACGCGTACGCCCAGAACGTCGGCCGGTACCAGATCGTCCGATTCTCTTCCGCCGCACTGGATTACCGGCGCTCTCGACGGAATATCCGAGCCGACGAAGGCGATAACAGTTACCGGCTCCTGATCCCGTTGCGCGGGCGCTTCGCGTTCGAACAGGGTGATTCCAGGGAGATCTTCCAGCCGGGCAAGATCGGCTTCTTCCATTGGAACCGTCCGCTGTTCATGACGCACGACGACACCATCAGCGCGTTGATCATGACCGTCCCCGAACGATCGATCGATCCCCGACGTGCCGAGGACGCCCCGCTCGCGCTGAACGAGAAGCGTCCCCTGGTACGCGCCCTGGACGCGCAGGTCCGATTGCTCGTCGAGGCCGAGGGGTGGACGGCAGCGGATTTCAGCGTCGCGTACTCCGGTGCGCTCATGCTGCTCGACGGGGTGCTCAACCCGTTCCCGGCCGTCGGGTCGGGCACGCGCGCCGCGGACGCGGAACGCGCACGACGTCTCATCGAAGAGCACGCGAACGACCGCGCTGTGACACCACGAGCCATCGCCGCGATGTTGGGTATCAGCGAGCCGACGTTGTACAGGGCACTGAAAAGGGCCGAATATCCTTCGCCGGGTGCGATGCTGCGCGCGGTCCGTGTCGAACGGGCGCATCGGCGATTGTCCGCCGCGCTGCCGGTCGACATGGACCGAATCGCCTTCGAGGAAGGATTCCCCAGTACGCGCAGATTCCGGGAATCCTATCGCGAGCATTACGGGCGGACACCCGCCGAGACGCGCGAAGACCTGTTCGGCGACGGCGGCGGGTAGTCCGTTTCCGGCTCAGCTCGCGGCGCCGCAGACGCGATTGAGTTCGTCGGTGGCGGGGTCCAGATCGGTGATGTTGTCGTCGACCAAGGCATTGGCGTAACCGACGATGGCGGCCTGTTCCTCACCGCCGGTCAGCACCGCCAGGCCCGACAGTCGGTCGGACAGACTCCGCGCGGTGGCATCGTCCAAGTTGCCGCCGCTGATATCGACCGCGGCGTTGATCAGGTCGACCGCCTTGGCGCAGATCGGGGACTGCGCGTGCGCGGGTGCGGCGGGCAGGACCTGCACAGCGGCGGCCGCGGCCACGGTCAGCAGAGCGGCGGAGAAGAGCTTGATCATGACGTCCTCGAATAGTTTTCGACAGTGGTTCGGGTAGAGCTTCGCGCAGGAAGTATCACCCATGCCCGTTGTCGCGACATCGGTGAGTGCGGACCGCACCGATAGGTAGATGCGGCGATCCTGCGAAAACTCGGGATCGCGTCGCGTGAGCACATCGTCGAGCACATTCCCGAGGACTCGACGACATGTGCGCGGTGAGCACACCTCTTCCGATCGGCGCGTGAGCGGCGCTGGAGATTTGCCGCGTACTGTCGATGGCATCGGGACGGACCGCCCTCGCGGGCGTCGTCTCCATTGGACAGTGCAGCGAGACGGAAAGGCGAGGTCGTGACGGAAGAGGTCAGCGTCTGTCGCGATCGGCCGACACAGGACGAGGCGATGATCGGCTTCATGAGCCGGATGCGCGACGAGATGACGCGCTTCGTGATGGAGTACGAGTTCGCGGTGAAAGAGCTGCTCACGAAGGTGACGATCCTGCGTGAGGAATTCCTGCATCTGCACCACTACAACCCCATCGAACACGTCACGTCCCGGGTGAAATCTCCCACGAGCATTCTGCAGAAGGCGATCCGCAAGGACATCCCGCCCGAGCTGCCCGCTCTGCGCGAGCACATCACCGATATCGCGGGGGTGCGGGTCACCTGTAGCTTCATCGGCGATACCTACCGCGTGCTCGAGGCGCTGACCTCGCAGGACGACGTGCGGGTGATCGCGGTCAAGGACTACATCGCCCACCCGAAGCCGAACGGCTACAAGAGCCTGCACGCCTTGGTCGAGATCCCGGTGTTCCTGTCGACCGGGCCGGTGAACGTCACGGTCGAACTCCAGGTTCGCACCGTCGCCATGGACTTCTGGGCGACGACCGAGCACAAGATCTTCTACAAATACGACGGCGATGTCCCGCAGCGGCTCATCGATGATCTGACCAGCGCCGCCGCGACCGCGGCCGAACTCGACCGCCGGATGGAGCAGTTGCATACCGAGGTGCACGGGGTGGACGGCAGGAACCTGGGTCCGCAGCGCGAGATCGACGACGAGGTGCTCCGGTACCTCACCGAGCACGCGCGCAGCCCCAGGACCTGACGCCGCCGGGCGACCTCGGTAGCCGCCCCGCCGGTGGGCGGGGCGTCGTAGGCGATGAGATCGTGCTCACACACGGACCCCTTCCGCCGAGAACGCCCCACTCGGACTGTTCGGCGTACTCCTGGAGCGTCACAACGGGATTCGTGTCGCTTCGAACGGGGTCGGCGAAGACACGCGACGACGAGACCGTGCCACAACATGCTCGTGCGAGATTGGTTTCGGCGATTCGGGGTACACATATCGGCTCGAGTCAGGACTGGCCGCAGCCAGGGACGTAAGGTTTTCCCGGGAACAAGTAGTACATAACCGTTTCACGGGTCGACATGGTCGACCGAGACGGAGCCGGTGTTTCCTGCGCGGACCAGATGGATTCCGGTTCAAGCCTTTTCGATGCGAGGTTGGGTTATGACGGACACAGTGACGCCCGACGCGGGGACGGCGCCGACGCAGGTCGAGACGGCCCCCGGTCAGGTAGAGCTGCATCAACTCCTGGCCGGGCTGACCGCGGTGCGCGACGGCGACTTCGGCACCCGGCTGCCGACCGACGCCGATGGATTACTCGGTGAGATCGCGACCGTGTTCAACGGCATGGTGGACCAGCTGTCGCTGTTCACTTCCGAGGTCACCCGCGTCGCGCGCGAGGTCGGCACCGACGGACGTCTGGGCGGACAGGCCGAGGTGCCGGGGGTGTCGGGTACCTGGAAGGACCTCACCGACTCGGTGAACGCGATGGCGGGCAACCTGACCAGTCAGGTCCGCGATATCGCCCAGGTCGCAACGGCGGTGGCCCGCGGTGATCTGTCGCAGAAGATCGACGTGGACGCCCGCGGTGAGATCCTGGAGTTGAAGAACACCGTCAACACGATGGTCGACCAGCTGTCGGCCTTCGCCGACGAGGTCACCCGCGTCGCCCGCGAGGTCGGCTCCGAAGGTCGGCTCGGCGGCCAGGCCGAGGTGCCCGGCGTCGGCGGAGTGTGGCGTGATCTCACCGACTCGGTGAACTTCATGGCGGGCAACCTCACCGACCAGGTCCGCAATATCGCCCAGGTGACGACCGCCGTCGCGCGCGGTGACCTGAGCCAGAAGATCACGGTCGGGGCGCGCGGCGAGATCCTCGAGCTGAAGAACACCATCAACACCATGGTCGACCAGCTCTCCTCGTTCGCCGACGAGGTCACCCGGGTGTCGCGAGAGGTCGGCACCGAAGGCATTCTGGGCGGCCAAGCCGACGTCAAGGGCGTGTCGGGAACCTGGCGCGACCTGACCGACTCGGTGAACTTCATGGCGGGCAACCTCACCGCGCAGGTGCGCTCGATCGCCCAGGTCGCCACCGCCGTCGCCCGCGGCGATCTGACCCAGAACATCACCGTGGACGCCCGCGGGGAGATCCTGGAACTCAAGAACACCATCAACACGATGGTCGACCAGCTGTCGGCCTTCGCCGACGAGGTCACCCGCGTCGCCCGCGAGGTCGGCACCGAAGGCAGGCTCGGCGGCCAGGCCGATGTGAAGGGTGTCTCGGGGACGTGGAAGGACCTCACCGAGTCGGTCAACGTCATGGGCGACAACCTGACCGCGCAGGTGCGCTCGATCGCGCAGGTGACCACCGCTGTCGCGCGCGGTGACCTGACCCAGAAGATCCGGGTCGACGCCCGTGGCGAGATCCTGGAACTCAAGGAGACCATCAACACGATGGTCGACCAGCTGTCCTCCTTCGCCGACGAGGTCACCCGCGTGGCCCGCGAAGTCGGCACCGAGGGCAACCTCGGCGGCCAGGCCACCGTGCGCGGCGTCTCGGGCACCTGGAAAGACCTCACCGACAACGTCAACGTGATGGCCTCCAACCTGACCAGTCAGGTGCGCTCGATCGCCCAGGTCGCCACCGCGGTGGCCCGCGGCGATCTGAGCCAGAAGATCACCGTGGAGGCCAAGGGCGAGGTCGCGGCGCTGGCCGGGGTGATCAACACCATGGTCGACACCCTGTCCGCGTTCGCCGACGAAGTCACCCGTGTGGCGCGCGAAGTGGGCACCGAGGGCATGCTCGGCGGTCAGGCCCGAGTGCCCAATGTCGCGGGCACGTGGAAGGACCTGACCGACAACGTCAACTCCATGGCGAACAACCTCACCAATCAGGTGCGCAATATCGCCCAGGTCACCACGGCCGTCGCCCAGGGCGATCTGACCCGCAAGATCGACGTCGACGCGCGCGGGGAGATCCTCGCGCTCAAGACCACGATCAACACGATGGTCGATCAGCTCTCCGCGTTCGCGGCCGAGGTCACCCGCGTCGCTCGCGAGGTGGGGTCGGAGGGTCGCCTCGGCGGCCAGGCCGAGGTCGAGGGTGTCTCGGGCACGTGGAAACGGTTGACCGAGAACGTCAACGAACTGGCGGGCAACCTGACCCGTCAGGTCCGCGCCATCGCCGAGGTCACCAGCGCGGTCGCCGAGGGCGACCTCACCCGGTCCATCACCGTCGAGGCCTCCGGCGAGGTCGCCGAACTCAAGGACAACATCAACTCGATGGTGGGGTCGTTGCGCGAGACCACCACCGCCAACCAGGACCAGGACTGGCTCAAGACCAATCTGGCCCGCATCTCCGGACTCATGCAGGGCCAGCGCGATCTGCACGTGGTCGCCGAGCTGATCATGGATGAGCTGGCGCCGTTGGTTTCGGCGCAGTTCGGCGCCTTCTACCTGGCCGACGAGACCACCGAACGACCGGAACTGATCCTGATCAGCTCCTACGGCAGTCCGACGGAACCGGGTTCGCAGGTGCGGTTCACCTTCGGTCAGTCGCTGGTCGGGCAGGCGGCACGCAGCCGCCGCACCATCGCGGTGGACGAGGTACCCGGCGACTACGTCGCCATCTCCTCCGGACTGGGCCGGACCGCGCCGGTCAACCTGCTCGTGCTGCCGATCGTGGTGGAGGAGCAGGTACTCGGTGTGATCGAGCTGGCCTCGCTGCACCGCTTCACCCGCATCCACCGCGACTTCCTGGACCAGCTGATGGAAACGGTGGGCGTCAACGTCAACACCATCATCGCCAACGCCCGCACCGATGAGCTGCTGGTCGAGTCGCAGCGCCTGACCAGCGAGTTGCAGGCCCGCTCCGAGGAATTGCAGGTGCAGCAGGACGAGTTGCAGCGCTCCAACGCCGAACTCGAGGAGAAGGCGGCGCTGCTGGCGACCCAGAATCGCGATATCGAGGCCAAGAATCTCGAGATCGAACAGGCCCGCCAAGAGCTGGAGACCCGTGCTCAGCAGCTCGCGCTCGCCTCGAAGTACAAGTCGGAGTTCCTGGCCAATATGAGCCACGAACTGCGCACGCCGCTCAACAGCCTGCTGATCCTGGCTCAGTTGCTGGCGCAGAACCCGGCCCGCAACCTCACCGCCAAGCAGGTCGAATACGCGGGCATCATCCACTCGGCGGGTTCGGACCTGCTGCAACTGATCAACGACATCCTCGATCTGTCCAAGGTCGAGGCGGGCAAGATGGACATCACGCCCGAGGCTGTGCCGTTGCGCAAGCTGCTGGACTACGTCGAAGCCACCTTCCGGCCGATGACCACGCAGAAGAGTCTCGGATTCCGGGTCAGCGCGGCCCCGGGTCTGTCGCTGGACCTGCTCACCGACAATTCGCGGTTGCGCCAGGTGCTGGGCAACCTGCTGTCCAACGCGGTGAAATTCACCGAGACCGGGTCGGTGGAGTTACGCATGGAATCGGCGACGATCGACGAGTTGCCCGCCGCCGCCCGCCGTCACGGCCCGGCTATCGCCTTCCGGGTGATCGATACCGGTATCGGCATCGCCGAACATCAACTCGAGTCGATCTTCGGTGCGTTCCAGCAAGCCGACGGCACCACCAGCCGCAAATACGGCGGCACCGGTCTCGGCCTGTCGATCAGCCGTGAGATCGCCTACCTGCTCGGCGGCGCGATCACCGCGGAGAGCACACCGGGCAAGGGCAGCACCTTCACCCTCTACCTGCCGGTCGCCCGTCCCGACTTCCGCGAGGCGCAGCATCCAGAACGCGAGGACGATCGGCAGCCCGACCGTCAGCCCGAACACGTGCCCGCCCCGACCACGCCACAGCAGCACCGCAGGCTGCTCGTCGTGGAGGAACGCCCGCAGGGGCTGTTGACGCTCGTCGCGCAGAGTGCCGTGGCCGATCTCGCCGACACCCACGATCCGCGCGGCCCCGTCCAGGTCGTCACCGCGATCGGCGTCGGGGAGGCGGCCGCGACCATGGCCTCCGAGGTGTTCCACTGCGTGGTGCTCGAACTGGACATGCCAGAGGGCGCAGCGCTGCGATTGCTGGAGACGATGGACGAGGACGTCGCACTGACCGATGTCCCGGTGCTCGCCCACAACAACCGGCGACTCGGCCTCGAACAGGAACACCTACTCCAGGAACGCACGATGCGCAGGCCGCTGGAGTTGCTGTCGAGTCTGGACGAATTGCGTGAGCGCATCGCCCTGCACATCACCGCCGAGGCGCCAGGCGATGTGCTGCCGCTGGTCCGTGCCGACGAGACTCCGGCCGCCGTACCGCGGCGTCGCCACGGTCGGCTGGCCGGGCGCACCGTGCTGATCGTCGACGACGACGCCCGTAATCTGTTCGCGCTCAGCAGCATTCTCGAATTGCACGCCGTCACGGTGTTGCACGCCGAGAACGGGCGCGAGGGTATCGACGCCCTGCTCGCCCACCCGGAAACCGACCTGGTCCTCATGGACGTGATGATGCCCGAGATGGACGGCTACACCGCGACCGCGAAGATCCGCGAGATGCCGCACTACCAGAATCTGCCGATCATCGCCGTGACGGCCAAGGCCATGCTGGGTGATCGGGAGAAGAGCCTGGCCTCGGGCGCCAACGACTACGTGACCAAGCCGGTCGATGCCGACGCGTTGCTGGTCTGCATCCAGCACTGGCTCGGTACGAGATGACCGATCTCGATATACCCGGCGCGGCGGAGGGGACGGCACCGGAAGCGGCCGTCGCCCGTCTCGCGGCCACCGTCGCGCGGTTGCGTGCGCGGATCCAGCACGCTCAGGCCACCGCCGACGGACGGGCGCTGATCGAGATGGCCAAGGGCATCATGGTCGAACGGTTGCGATGCGGACCCGCGCAGGCGGCGCGGCAGCTGGAGAGTCTGGCCGAGCGGGCCGGTGTCACGTCGCTGGAATTGGCCGTCGATCTGATCAACCAGGCCGCGGACGACACGCTGAGCGCCGTGATCGACGAATTCCCGCCGCGCACCGGCACTTCCGAGGAACCCTCGACGGCGTCTCGCCTGCGTACCGCCGAAAGCGCGGTGCTCGCGACCGGCGACCCGCAGCGCGTGGCCCAGTCGGTACTCGACCACGCGCTGGTGCCTCTGGGGGCGTCGGCGGTGGCGATCTGGTCCGTCGGCGCGGATTCCTCGCTGTCGCTGGTGGGTTTCGCGGGGATCGACCGGCACGAGGCCGAGCGGTGGCGTCATGTGCCGCCCGGTGTCGCCACACCTGCCCGTCAGGCGCTGATGCGACGGGAAGCGCAGTGGATCGAAGACCTGCGGGCGGCCGGGTTGCCGTCGATCGGTGATCGCGCGGGCGGGCGGGTCGCGATCCCGGCGGGCACCGGCGGCAAGCTGACCGGGGTGCTGGAAATGTGCTGGCCGACACCGCTGGCACCGCAACCGACCCGCGTTCGGCGGCAACTGGAGGCGTTGGCGGAGTTGTGTGCCCACACCCTCGAATCCGGTCCGTCCGCCGTGGGCGAACCGGATCGACCCGACGTCGCCGACCTGGTCCGCTTGACCGACAGTCTGTTCGACCCGGCGCTGGTGCTGCTGCCGCATCTCGACGCGGACGGCGCACTCACCGATTTCCGCATCCACCACGTCAATTCGTGTTTCGTGGATCCGGTCGGGCGTGCACGCGGCGCGGTCAGCGGCGCCCTGCTGTTGGAGGCCTACCCGCTGGCCACGGTCGAGGGGCGACTGTTCGAACGGATCGAGCACGTCTTCGCCACCGGCGAGACCTACCGCACCGACCGGGTCGTGCTGACCGAACTCGTCGATCAGGTACCGCTGACGGTCTCGGCCGCGCTCACCGTCAGTCGCCACGGCGACTGCGTGCTGGTGCTCTGGCGGGTGGAAGACGAGACGGCTCGGCTGGCGGCGCTGCTGCAACACGCCCAGCGCCTCGGACGCGTCGGCGGTTTCGAGGAGGACACCGCCACCGGCCGAATCACCTGGAGCACACAGCTCTACGACCTGCACGGACTCGGCCCAGCGGCGAATCCCGTTCCCCTCGAACAGCTTCCGGACCACGTCCACGCCGACGACGCGGAATCGGTGCGGCGGCTGGTGCGGACGCTGGTGCGCTACCACCGTCCGGCCTCGGCGGCGTTCCGCCTGATCCGGCCCAGCGGCGACACCCGCCATATCCGGATCGTCGCCGAGCCGGTTCTCGACCACGACGGAAACCTGCTCGCCCTACGTGGCGCATACCAGGACATCTCCGCACAGCACTGGACCGAGGTCGCGCTGTCTGCGACCCAGGATCGTCTCGCGCACACCGAACAGCACGCGGCGGAGCAGAGCCGGTTGGCGCGGCAACTCCAGCAGGCGATCATGCCCGACAAACAACCGTCCATCGAGGCCTTCGGCCTGCATATCGCGGTGCGCTACCGCCCCGCCGAACAGAGCCATATGGTCGGTGGCGACTGGTACGACGCGATCGTGCTGCCCTCCAAGCAGATCCTGGTCTCCGTCGGCGACATCACCGGGCACGGCATCAAGGCCGCCACCGGAATGGTCGTGCTGCGCAACGCACTTCGCGGCCTCGCCACCACCGGCGCGGGGCCGGGGCAGATGCTGACCTGGCTCAATCTCGTCACCCATCACCTGACCGAGGATCTCTACGCCACCGCCGTCTGCGGGCTCTACGATCCGCAGACACGGGTGTTGCGGTGGGCGCGGGCGGGGCACCTGCCGCCGGTGCTCGTGCGTGACGGTGTGGCCACGTCACTACCCGAACTTCGCGGAATGCTGCTGGGCGCTGTCGCGGAGATGACCTACGAGGAAGCCGAACTCCAACTCGACTCCGACGATATCCTGCTGCTCTACACCGACGGTCTCATCGAGCGCCGCGACCTGCCCTTGGACGACTGCGTGGAGCGGCTGCTGACACAGGCGGCGCGGTTCACTGGAGCGCTGGACGATCTCGTCGACCACGTGCTCCGGGACAGTGACGCGAACACCGACGACGACACCTGCGTGGTGGGGATCCAGGTGGGACACGGCACCGGCGCGTCGACAACACGGTGACGGAGGAGCGGAAAACGTCTCCTTCCACTTCCAACTTATAGCGCACCCCGGGGCTTGCGGCAAGACCCCGGTGATGCCGCACAATGGCCCACCGAAGCCATTACCTGCGGAAATGGAGTGCGAATTGCGTATGTTGTCGTCGACCGACGGGTCGAACGGAACAGATGACGCGAGCCCATCGACCACCAGTGTGTTCGACCTTCCCGACCACCTGTCCCACAAAGCCGACCCGACGCTCGTCGCCACCGACGAGCGGCATTTCGCCGCCATCGCGGAAAGTCTCGAGCGGTCGATCGCCGAGCTGACCCGACGCCTCGACATCACCCGCAAAGCGCCCGTCGGCGCGGGACAGGAGGCCGTGGAACGTGATGCGGAGATCTACCGGCTGACCTCGCGCCTGCGCTCGCTGCGTCGCTTCGGCGTGGACCTGTGCCTGGGGCATATGGTCCTCGCGGACAACCCGGAGCCGGTGTACGTGGGACGACAGGGGCTGCTGGACGACGCGGGAAATCAGCTGCTGATCGATTGGCGCTCCCCCGACGCCGAGCCGTTCTTCGGCGCGACCCACGCCAACCCCATGGGGCTCGTGCGTCGCCGCAGATATCGCTGGTCCCGCGAACGGATCAGCGACTACTGGGACGAGGTGTTCACCCCGGACGGATTCGAGAGCAATGCCGCGCTCGACGATCAGTCCGCGTTCATCGCCAGTCTGGGCGGCAACCGGTCGGCCCGGATGCGGGACGTACTCGGCACCATCCAGGCCGATCAGGACGCGATCATCCGCGCCGGGTCGCGCGGCGCGCTGGTGGTCGACGGTGGTCCGGGAACGGGCAAGACCGTCGTCGCCCTGCATCGCACCGCCTACCTGCTCTACTCCGACCCCGCGCTTCGTCACCGCGTGCTGTTCGTCGGCCCGCACGAGCCCTACCTGTCCTATGTCGCCGATGTGCTGCCCAGTCTCGGCGAGGAGAACGTGCAACTGTGCACGCTGCGCGATCTCGTCACCGAGGGCGCGGCGGCCACGTTCGAGACCGACCCGGAGGTCGCGCGACTGAAATCGTCCGCCGACATGATGAAGGCGATCGAAGCGGCCGTGAAGTTCTACGAGCAGCCGCCCACCAAGGGCATGACGGTCGCCACCGACTGGACCGATATTCCGCTGAGCCCCGAGGACTGGACCGAAGCGTTCGACGCGCCCGAACCCGGCACCCCGCACAACGAAGCGCGCGAGCGGATCTGGGAACTGCTCATCACGATCCTGATGGACAAGTACGACGGTGACACCTCGGCGGCGCAACTGCGGAACTCGTTGCGGCAGAACGAGGAATTGCGCGCGACCCTGGACAACGCGTGGACGATGATCGAAGCGGCCGACCTGATCGCCGACCTGTGGTCGGTACCCGCCTATCTGCGTAAATGCGCCCCCTGGCTCGCCCCCGACGAGGTCGCGAAACTCCAGCGCACCGACCCCGGACGGTGGACCGTGTCGGATCTGCCGCTGTTGGACGCGGCCCGCAGGCGGCTCGGTGACCCGACGGCGTCGCGACGCGCGCGCCGACACCATGCCGCGGTCGCCGCCGAACGCGAGCGCATGTCCAGCGTCATCGACGACCTGATCGCCTCCGACACCTACGCCGACGGCGAGGGCCTGATGACCCAGTTACGTCAGCAGGACCTGCGGGAGGTACTCGTCGACGAGACCGCGCTGCCCGGCGCCGAGCCCGATCAGCTCGCCGGTCCCTTCGCGCACATCATCGTGGACGAAGCCCAGGAGTTGACCGACGCGGAATGGCAGATGCTGTTGCAGCGCTGCCCGTCGCGCAGCTTCACCATCGTCGGTGATCGCGCCCAGGCCCGGCACGGATTCACCGAGTCGTGGCGCGAACGCCTGGAGCGGATCGGGCTGGACCGGATCGACGTGGCCTCGTTGAGCATCAACTACCGGACGCCGCGGGAGGTGATGACCGAGGCCGAGCCGGTCATCAGGGCGGTACTTCCCGACGCCAACGTGCCGACCTCCATCCGTAGCAGCGCCATCCCGGTCACTCACGGCTCCACCTCGGAACTCGGTTCGATCCTGGAAACCTGGCTCGCCGAACGTGCCGACGGAATCGCCTGCGTCATAGGCGATCCGACGTTCCGGGCGACATCGCGAGTCCGATCGTTGTCCCCGACGCTGTCGAAGGGACTGGAATTCGACCTCGTCGTTCTCGTCGAACCGGAAGCGTTCGGCGACGGCGTCGAAGGGGCGGTCGACCGCTATGTGGCGATGACCCGGGCGACGCAGCAACTGGTCATCCTCACCTGACAGCGTCGTGGGCGGTCTCCCCGGGGGCCGCCCACGGCCCTACTTCACGCGCGCGGGGTATCGCCGCGTAAACCGGCACCGAGCAGGTCGAACAGTTCCTCGACGACCTCTTCGAGGGTGTCGTCGCTGCGGTCGGTGTGCCACACGGTCAGCCCCGTGCGGACCACCGCGAGCAGGCAGGCCGCCAACAGGCGGGAATGACTGTCGGGCACGAGAGGGTGGCCGCCGCGGCGGGCGATGACGGCGGCGAATCCTTCCTCGAGTCCGGCGAAACGTTCGGCGAGGCTGCCGACCAGAATGCGGTCGTCGTGGAGCAGTCGCGCGGCAAGTCGCATCTGCTCGATCGGTGTCTCGCGGTTGATCAGTCCGTTCAGGGCGGTGCGGCGTACGGCGGTGAACGCGTCGACTTCGGGTGGCTGCTCGGCCAGTGCCGCCTCGAAGTGGGCGACCGCGGAGGCTCGGTCGCCGAACAGTACGTCCTCCTTGGCGGCGAAATGGGAGAAGAAGGTGCGCGGGGACACATCGGCGGCTTCGGTGATATCGGTGACGGTGGTGCCCGCGAACCCGCGCTCGGCGAACAGGCGCACGGCGGCGTCGTGAATCGCCTGGCGGGTCTGCAACTTCTTGCGCTCGCGGCGCGACAGGGCGACCGGATCCGACGCCGGGTCGATTTCTCCGGTATCGGGTGCGTGGACGGTTGTCGGTGCCGAGTCCATGGGGTGATGTCCTCCGAACGCTCATGTAAGTGCCGTCACTATCCTACTACATTCATTGCCTGTTTGCAGTGACTGCATTTATCGTGTGAGTACCGCTGAACTGGTCGACGTGGACCGACCCGATCCGGAATGTTCGTTCGGAAGGACTTCTTCGATGGCCACCTCTCTGTATCGCCTGGGGCGAGCGGCGTTCACGCACCGCAAGCGCGTCCTCGCCGCCTGGCTGCTCCTCCTCGTCGCCTTCGGCGGTCTCGCCATGGGCTTCGGCAAATCGACCGAGACCGCGTTCACCATTCCCGGCGTGGAAGCGATCGAAGCCGCCGACCTGCTCGCCCAGCGCCTGCCCGAAAGCGGCGCGGGCGGCGCCAGTGCCCGGATCGTCTTCGCCGCGCCACAGGGCCGCACCGTCACCGATCCCGCGTACCGGGACGGGATCGAATCCACGATCGCCGCCGCCGCTACCGGCGGCGCGGTGGCTCAAGTCTCCGACCCCTACCGCACCGGCGCGATCTCCCCCGATGGTCGCATCGCCTACGCCACCGTGACCTACCGCGGCGACGCCAACGCCGTCACCGACGCCGACCGCACCGCCTTGCACGCGGCGGGCGACCGAGCGGCTTCGGCCGGAGTGCAGGTCGAATACGGCGGTGAGGCGATGAACACCCCGCCGGGCAACTCCGCGGCGGAACTGATCGGTGTCGCCGTCGCGCTCGTCGTCCTCGCCGTCACCCTCGGCTCACTGCTGGCCGCCGGACTGCCGCTGCTGACAGCACTGTTCGGTGTCGGCACCGCCATGGCCGCGGTCACAGCGCTCACCGCCGTCATCGATCTGTCCAGCATCGCGCCCACCCTCGGCCTGATGATCGGACTAGCCGTCGGCATCGACTACGCGCTGTTCATCGTCACCCGCCACAAGGAGAACCTCGCCGCCGGACTCGACCCGCGTGAGGCCACCGCCCGCGCGGTCGCCACCGCGGGCAGCGCGGTCGTCTTCGCCGGAGCCACGGTGATGATCGCCCTCGCCGCGCTGTCGGTGGTCGGAATCCCGTTCCTGACCTCGATGGGCCTGGTCGCCGCCGGAGTGGTCGCGATCGCGGTGCTGATCGCGCTGACCCTGGTCCCCGCGCTGTTCGGCTTCGCCGGTGAACGCTTCGACCGGTGGCCGGTGCCCGGGATGGGCAAACGGCAGCAACGCCTGAGCACCGGCGACTCCTTCGGCACCCGCTGGGCCCGCGCCATCACCCGGCGTCCGCTGCCGGTACTGCTGGTCGCGATCATCGGCACCGGAGTGCTCGCACTGCCCGCGCTCGGGTTGCAACTCGGACTGCCCGACGACGGCACCAAAGCCGCCGACACCACCCAACGTCACGCCTACGATCTGCTCGCCGAAGGTTTCGGACCCGGCTTCAACGGCCCGCTGACCCTCGTCATCGACGCCGCCGACGGCGGCAATCTCGACGCCGCGAGTTCCGCGATCACCTCCGCGATCCAGAACACCTCCGACGTGGCCGCGGTCGTGCCGGTGCCCGCGAGCAGCGACACCGGACTGGTCACGGTCATCCCGCGCAGCGGGCCCTCCACCGAGGAGACCAAGGACCTCGTCGGTCAGATCCGCGGCCTGCGCGGTGAGATCGAGGACACCACGGGCACCCGCATCCTCGTCACCGGCAATACCGCCACCGGAATCGACATCTCCCAGAAACTCGCTTCCGCGCTGCCGATCTTCCTCGCGGTCGTGGTCGGGCTGTCGTTCGTGCTCCTGATGATCGCGTTCCGCTCGATCCTGGTGCCCCTCAAGGCCACCCTCGGCTTCCTGCTCAGCCTCGCCGTCACCTTCGGCGCGTTGGTCGCGGTATTCCAATGGGGTTGGGGCGCCGAACTTCTCGGCATCGACACCACCGGACCGATCATCAGCTTCCTTCCGGTACTGCTGATCGGACTGCTGTTCGGTCTCGCCATGGACTACGAGGTCTTCCTCGTCAGCCGCATGCGCGAGGACTACACCCACGGTGCCACCCCCGACGAGGCCGTCATCGGCGGATTCCGCCACGGCGCCCGCGTCGTCACCGCCGCCGCGCTCATCATGGGCTCGGTATTCGCGGGCTTCATCCTCGGCCACGACACCACCATCAAGAGCATCGGTTTCGCTCTGGCCATCGGTGTGCTGGTGGACGCCTTCGTCGTCCGCATGACCATCGTCCCCGCGGTCATGGCGTTGCTCGGACACCGGGCATGGCAGCTGCCCGCCTGGCTGGATCGGATTCTGCCGAACGTCGACATCGAAGGCGCGGGACTCGACACCGAAGCGCGAGCCGACACCGTGGACCGGCCCGAACTGGCCCACAGCAGCTAGCGCGTCACCTGTCGCGCACGAACCACGGAGTCCCGCACGGTATGCCGTGCGGGACTCCGCGCGTTCGGCCTCGTCCGCTGGACGCTAACCGATCGGCAGTGCGCTCGCGATCGGATGGTAGGCCCAGTTCAGCATGCGCTCGGCGTCGTTCTTCGCGACGAGTTCGCTGTGGGGCGAGCTGTGCAGGACCACGCCGATCATCGGGATGCCCGCCCGGACCGTCTCGAACAGAAGGCAGGTTCCCGCGGCGTCGGTGTATCCGGTTTTGATGCCGATGGCGCCCGGATAGTCGCGCAGCAGCAGGTTCGTGGTCTGCCAGAGGTGAGCGCGGTTGCCGGGGCCCTCGGCCACGTGATGGGTCCGCGCCCCGGCGATATCGCGGAACGCGGGCAGGCTCATCACACGCAGACCGAGGGTGAGCAGGTCCGCCGGTGTGGAATACGTGGAGTAGTCGGTGGGCGCGGGCAATCCGCTGGGATCGGTGAAATGCGTTCCCGCCAAGCCCATTCGACGCGCGGTGTCGTTCATCTTGGCGATGAATGCGTCCTGGCCGGGACCGTAGGCCTCGGCGAGGGCGTAGGCGGCGTCGCAGCCGGACGGCAGCATCATCGCGTACAGGAGTTGCCGCGCGGTGAGCACCTCGCCGGGGACCAGGCCCGCGGTGCTTCCGTCGTACTCGGCGGCGTAGGTGATGGCCTCGCGCGGCACGGTGACGGCTCGGTCGAGGTCGCCCGCATCGATCACGACCAGCGCCGTCATCACCTTGGTGATACTGGCTATCGGGACCGAGGTGTTCGACTGTCGCGACCACAGCATCGTGCCGGTGAATCCGTCCGCCAGCGCCCCCCCTGTCGCCTGCACACCCTCGGGCCCGGGGCTCGGCCAGGGCAGACCGACATGGGTGTCGCTCGCGGCGGGTGCGGCCGTCGCGCCATGACCGGCCCCCACGAGCACGAACCCGACGACGGCAGCCTGCAACAATCGAGCAAATATCCGCATGGCCGCATTCTGCCGTGCGACAGGGCCCACCAGCGGGATTTCGCCGGTCGAATCACCGCAGGTCGGGATACATCAGTCGGACGCGACACCAGCACCGGCCTCGCCGCCGCCCACAACGACAGATCTCGCCCAACTCTTCCCAGCTACCGGGACTCGGTGTTGGATATCCCCGCCAGCAAGGACTGGATCGCATCGGCGATCAATCGATCGTCGAGCGGATCGATCATCCCGTTGTTGGCCAGTGTCGCCAGGCCGTGCAGCGTCGCGAAGATCAGCGTCCCGACCCGTCGCACGTCGCCCGGCACCAGTTCACCGCTGGCCTGGCCTCGTTCGACCAGATCGCGGACCGGCGCGAAACTCGCGTCACGCGCCTCGACCAACGCGGCGGGGGCCTGCGAGAGATACCGGCTCCTCGACATCAGATCCACCATCGCCGGACTCTCGGTGGCGAAGCGGATATATCCGATCGCGACCGCGGTCAGCACCTCGGCGAAATCGCGCCCGTCGGGTTCGACCGCCTTGGCCAGCTCGGCGCCCAAGCGCTGCAAACCCACCTCGACGAGCGCGTCGAGCAGGGCCGCCTTGTCCTCGAAATGCCGTCGCGGAGAGCCGTAGCTGACCCCGACCTCGCGGGCGAGTTCGCGGAGCGACAACCCGTCGACCCCCGAGGTCCGCAGTGTCGTCTCGGCTTGCGTGAGCAGTGCGGCGCGAAGGTTGCCGTGGTGGTAGCGACGCTCGGACATGTTTGGCGATCCTACAATGTTGTCATTGACAGCATTGGCCGGTGCTGCCTATATTTCCCCGTGTGATCCGAGTCATAGGGCATGGGCGATCCCCCGCAGAGGATGCCGAGCCGTTCGAAGCCGCGCGCACGGTGCGCAGCTTCTGCCGGATCTGCACGTCGGTGTGCGGCATCGTCGTCGAGGTCGAGGGCGATGTGGTGACGCGAGTGCGCGGCGACCGCGAACATCCCCTGTCGAAGGGCTACACCTGCCCGAAGGGCCGTGCGCTGCCGCAGATGCATCACCACCCCGAACGAATCGAGCGTCCGCAGCTCCGTATCGACGGCGGCCTGCGCGACGCTTCGTGGGAAGCCTGTCTCGACGATCTCGGCACTCGACTGAAGGACATCATCGACCGGCACGGCCCCGAGTCGGTCGGCATCTTCTTCGGCACCGGCGTCGGCATGGACGCCACCGGAACCCGGGTGGCCGAGGCATTGCGGGCGGCGATCGGCACACCGGCCAAGTTCAGCCCGCTGACCATCGACGGCACGGCCAAACCGTTCATCGCCGATCTGGTGGGCGGATTCGTCGGCCTGTCGGGTCGGCCCGACTACGACGACGTCGACTTCCTGCTCCTCATCGGCACCAACCCGATGATCTCCCACGGTCACGCGATCGCCGTGCCCAATCCCACCGGCACGATCCGCGATATCGCCGCGCGCGGCCAGGTGTGGGTCATCGACCCGCGACGAACCGAAACGGCCCGATCGGCCACCGGCCACCTCGCGCCGCTACCAGGCACCGACCACGCCCTACTGGCCTATCTGGTTCGCGAAACACTGTGCGACGGCATCGATCCCAGCGTTCCGGTGCAGGGTCTCGACGAGCTCGCCGCCGCGGTCGAACCGTTCACACTCGAACACACGGCGAACTCGACCGACCTCGCGCCCGAGGATCTGACCCGTCTGCGTGACGCGGTCCGCGCGGCGGGCCACCTCGCCGTCGAGACCGGAACCGGCGTGACCATGACCGCCGACAAAGGCAATGTGACCCAGTGGCTGGCCTGGGTCCTGATGATTCTGACCGGATCGATGAACCGTCGCGGGGGTCTCTGGTTCCACCCGGGTTTCGCCTACCAGCTCGAATCCTTCGAGTTGCCCATCTCCGCACCGGACGGCTCGTTCGGTCCCGGTCCGCGCAGCCGCCCCGAAGCTCGCTCGTTCATGGGCGAATGGCCTTGCGCCACACTGGCCGACGAGATCGAGGCGGGCAATATCCGGGCGGTACTCAACCTCGGCGGAAGCCTGCTGACCTCCTTCCCCGACACCGCGGCCATGCGGTCCGCGCTGGGCCGACTCGAAGTGCTCGCGACGACCGAGATCATCGCCAACGACACGACGGCGCTGTCCACGCATGTGCTGCCCACGAAGGATCAGCTCGAACGATCCGACGTCACCATCTGGGACGCCCTCAGCTCGCGGGTCTCGGCCCAGCACACACCGGCCGTGGTCGCCCCCGTCGGTGACCGGCGATCGATGTGGTGGTTCCTGGCCGAACTCGGTCGACGGCTCGGTCACGACGTGGCCGATCCTGATCAGTCCGACGACACAGTGCTGGCGGGCGTGACGGTCGGCGGGCGACGCTCGTTCGACGAACTGACGCGCACCGGCTGGGTCGATGTCGGTCACGAATTGCCCGCCCCCTGGGTGACGCGCCACATCGAACGGATGGGCGGCTGGCGTTTGGCGCCGTCCCTCCTGGTCGACCAGTTGGCCACCCTGCGGCAGACCGCGCCGATGGTGCTGATCCCGCGACGCCAGATGCGACGGCTCAACGCCCAACTCGACTTCCTCGGCGACCGCCCGGACGTGCTGATCAATCCCGCCGACGCCGCCGAGGTCGGCGTCACCGACGGTGCCGCGGTCACGGTTCGTGGCGCCCACGGCGCGCTGACCGGCGTCGCGAAACTCGATCCGGCGATCCGCTCCGGCGCGGTATCGGTGCCGCACGGCTACCCCGAATGCAACGTCAACATGCTGACCAACAAGGAGGACATCGACGTGATGACAGGTATGGTGCGCTATTCCGGCGTTCCGGTGAGTGTGGATCCCGCATGACGAACACGAATCACCGCGTGGCGCAGTGGGCCACCGGCAATATCGGACTCAAAGCGTTGCGCGGAATCATCGAACACCCCTCGATGACGTTGGCGGGAGTGCACGTCTACGACCCGAACAAGGTCGGACGCGACGCCGGTGAACTCTGCGGACTCGACCCCGTCGGTGTCGCCGCCACCGGGAAACTGGAAGACGTGCTGGCGACGAACGCCGACTGCGTGCTCTACATGCCGCGGGTGTTCGATCTCGATGACGTGTGCCGACTGCTCGAATCCGGCTCGAACGTCGTCGCGACCTGCGGCGTGTTCCACCATCCCCCGAGCATGGACCCGGCGGTGCGCGACCGCGTCGAGGCGGCCTGCCGGACCGGCGGCACATCGGTGCACAGCACCGGAAGCAGCCCCGGCTTCATCTCCGAAGCCGTCCCCCTGGTGCTGACCTCCATCCAGCGCCGGTTGGACAAGATCATCATCGACGAGTACGCGGACCTGTCGCGACGGAATTCGCCCGAGATGCTGTTCGACCTCATGGGTTTCGGTCGCGACCTGGCCCCGTTCGAGCAATTCCGGGCCGACTATCTCGGCGCCAGTTTCGGCCCCTCGCTCCGCTTGATCGCCGACGCCGTCGGCCTGCCGTTGGACGAGGTGGTCGCCAGCGGCGAACTCGCGACCACTCCGCGCGAACTCACGATCGCCGCGGGAACCCAGAAGGCCGGATCCGTTGCCGGGCAACGTATCACCATCACCGGACTGCGTGAAGGCCGCGAGCTGATCACCTTCCGCGCCACCTGGTACACCACCACCGATCTCGACGCGACGTGGGAACTCGGCGACACCGGCTGGCATATCGATATCCAGGGCGACGCACCCCTCGACGTCACGCTGCGGATGCCGATCTCACTGGAACAGATGGCCGAGACCACACCCGCCTACACCGCCAACCGCGCGGTGAACCTCGTCGAAGCCGTCTGCGCCGCGCCCCCCGGTATCCGCTCGGTGCTCGAACTGCCCCTGTCCACACCGACCTTCGGCTGACGGCGACAGTCCAAGCGCTTCGCGATCGAAACAGGAGGTAGAGGTCGGCCCACCGCGCCGGCCTCTACTTCGTTCGCGTAAATCGAAGCCTGCCGAGCCGCTGCCCTCGATCGGGTCGACACATCATGGTCACGTTCCATCACTCCCACCTCGCTCGCCTCCGCCACCCCCGGCGCGGGGCGAAAACATCGGTCCACGCTCGCCACACGGTGTTCATGACCTTCCGCCAACTCGGAGTGGCTCTGATCGCTTACGTACCAGCAGGATACGGAACGTGCGACTACGGCCCAGGATGCCCGAAGGTTGTCGCCGTCAGGTCAGCGCGAAGGTCAGCAGCAGCGTCGGCGGGGCGGTGTCACGCCGCCAGGAGTAGCCGAACCACAGCCCCGGCGTGATCTCCCTGATCTCGTCGTAGATCTGCGGGATCGGCGACGAGTCGTAGTTCAACACCCACGTCGGCCTGCCATCGGTGATCGCGGGGCCGGTGTAGACATCCGCGCGGAATCCCTCGAAACCGGCCGAGGTCACCTGGTTCATCAGATACCCGCCGTCGCTTCCGGTGTAGAAGGTCTTGCCGGTCCAGAAGGTCGGCGCGATCGGATGTATCGCGGCGGGGCTCACGACCCACCCGTTTGTTACTCCCCTCGGCACCGATCCAGCGCTCGCGTCGGAGAAGATGGCGGTCTGTTGTTCGAGCGAGCACCACGACCGTAGGGAATCGATGGTGACCGACCTGTCGGCTGGATCGACGACGCAGCCGTCGCCGTAGTCCTTCGCGGGAACGGCTCCGGAATCTGCTGACGCCAACTGTGCTTCGATGGCGAAAGTCGTGGTGAAGGCCGCTGTGAGGGCCATCAGGAAGCGTGCTCGGTTCGTGCTCATATCTCGCATGTCGTGGTCGAGGTCGGTCATCGATGACATCTCCGGGTATGCCGGGGATCGACCGCCGCACGCAGGGATAGCCTGCGAAGTTGATCTTAAACGCGTACTCGCACCGACATTGTTCTCCGAATGTGGACCTGGGCATGGCTTCACACCGAGCCGGGAACCAGGGCATTGCCGCGTCGCGCGGGACCATCCGCCGGAGTCGACCGGCGATCACGGATGCGGCAGGGTTTCACAACGGCCTACAGGCACGTCGAGAGGAAAAATTCCTACGAGCGGCAGCGTTTGAGATCGTTTTCGCAGGATAACCGGGCGTGAAACGGAAGTCGTTCCCGGCAGCATGCGGAGATGATCTCGATGACCGAATACCCGAACACGACGTCCCCATCGCCCCGCGGCAGTGGCGATTCCTACGACAACATCGAGCCCTTGTTCGACGAACTCGGCGCCCTCGATGAATCGGACCCCCGACGCCGGGCGATCCGCGAAGAGATCATGCGGCGGTGTCTGCCCTTGGCGCAGAATATCGCCCGCAAGTTCCGGGGTCGCGGAATCGATGACGACGACCTGCGCCAGGTCGCCTACCTCGGGTTGGTCGGGGCGGTCGACCGTTTCGACCCCTCGCACGGTTCGAGTTTCCTGTCGTTCGCGGTCCCGACGATCATGGGTGAGGTTCGTCGTCATTTCCGCGACCAGTCCTGGTCGGTGCGAGTGCCGCGCGGCACCAAGGAAGTCCACGCCAAGATCGGTCCCGCGACCGAGATGCTGGCGCAGCGACTGGGCCGGATGCCGCGTCCGTCGGAGATCGCCGCCGAACTCGACCTCGACCGCGGCGAGGTCACCCACGCGCTGGTCGCGGCCAACGCCTACCGCGCCGATTCCCTCGACACGACCTTCCACGACGAGAACGGCGAAGGGTACAACCCCGTCGTGGCCCGTATGGGAGCCGAGGACACCTCCTACCGGCAACTCGAAGACGCGATGACCGTCCGGCCGCTGCTGGAAGCCCTTCCCGCCGAACAACGCCAACTGCTGGTGTGGCGGTTCTCGGAGAATCTGTCCCAATCCGAGATCGCCGAACGGCTCGGTGTCTCCCAGATGCAGGTCTCGCGAAAGCTGACGCGCCTGTTCACGCAACTGCGCGAGCAAGCCCTCGCCGACACCGAGCAGAAACCGGCCACCGTCACCCATATCCGCCGCCGTGTGGCCTGATATCGCGGTCTCGGATCGTGCCGCGCGAGGAGTTCAGATGATCGACAGTACCGAGAGCAACGAGATCGCCGCCAAGGCAGCCGTTCTCACCGAGGAAGAAGGCACGATATCGGGCGATCTCGATGTCACCGTCGACGACACCGGCAAAGGGCTGGTCCGCTATCGCGAGACCGAATCCTGGTACACCATCGGGAATTTCGATGCGGAACCGCCACGCACCTGGAAGACCGTCGCCGAACTCGCCGCCGCCGTCGAAGCCGAGGCGAACACGCGCGACGCCGCCGGAAATACCGTGCCCTTCCAGGCATGAAGCGCGCGTGTTTGCCGGACCGACCTCCGGGTAGCCACCTGAACAGGACCGCGCGCAGTCGGCGCGCCGGTCACACGTGGCGGAAACGAGGCTGTCCATGAGGTTCATCGGCGCGATTCTGTGCTCGACCGCCGCGGTGGGCGCTTCTCTGACCGTCCCCGCCGCGGTAGCCACCTCCGCGGTGCACTGCACCGCCGAATTCGGTGCCGACGACACCGTCGTCGACGGTGATACCGGATGCCGCGCCGTCGGTGACGAAGCAGGACAGGCCCATTCGGCCGGATACGGCGGCGTCGGCTACGCTCGCGCGACGCTCGGCGCGTCGTCCCTCGGGGTCGGCATAGCAGGTGGTGTCGGAGCCAGCGAGGGATCGGGCGGTGTTCCGCTCGCGTTGGGCTTCGGTCCCGACGCGATGGCCTCGAGTTCGGTAACCGACGACGACCCGACCGACGGAGCGGCGAGAGCGGTGGCGATCGCGTTCTTCGGTTCCCGCGCTCAGGTCGGCGCGGTCGAGGGCTCGGTGCAATGCTTGGGTGCGGGAGCGATCGCCTGGGATGAGGGCACCGGGGCCACGTGCGTGGGGACACCGTTCGGAACCTGGGCGTCACTGCCGCGATAGCGTTCACCGCGCGATGCTCGCGCTTCGGAGAGCGGTGCCGATCGTGGTCGCCACAAAATCCGACGTACAGGCGGATGTGCGAAATTGCCTGAAGGTCCGACCGAATGAGGTCTCGAAACGTCGGCGGGGCATGAAATTCGGACAGTTGGAATCTCCGTTTCACCGCACAACCCAACCCTGTGATCAATTTTTGCCGGAAACTCGCGGCAGCGCTCGAATGGATCGGTTTCTGCTCGACCACAGCAAACGCGGTATCTGACGGTGGATATGATTCAATTCTGTACCTTTATCCATCTAGAGACGAACTTTTCATGTCACCCATTTCGGACATCGCCACTCGTGTAGCTCAGGTATGTTCTTCGGCAATATGATTCACTGCGATTCGCGGCTCGACAGCCAGGCGAGACAGCGAAGGGTCGGCACCGGGCAGAACATTCTTCAACAGGCAGGCGTTTAGCGCAGCAAATCATCAGTGACTTTTATCGCTACTGCGAGGAAGATCGACTGATAGCCACCTATCCGCAATTGATAAAGAGCGGATAAGGCGGCACAACAGCCCAGAACGGTTGTTGCCCCGAAGTCTCCCTTGGAGGTTGCGGTGACAAATGGTGCCGCGTCGACCGAGACGTCCGTTCGGGTGGAGCACTGCGACCTCTGCATCGTCGGAGCCGGCATCACCGGGGTCAATGCCCTGTTCGTCGCCAGTCGGTACATGTCTCGCTCGCAGAAGATCATCCTGATCGATCGCCGTGATCGTTCCGGCGGTATGTGGGTCGACACCTACGACTACGTGCGGCTCCACCAACCGCACGGCCTGTTCACCGCGGGCAACATCGAATGGACGCTCGGCCGGGATCGCTCGTACCTGGCAACGAAGGACGAGGTGCTCGCCCACTTCGACCACTGCCTCGAGGTTGCGAAGCAGCGAGTACGGGTGGATCCGTACTTCGGCTGGGCGCTGGAGTCACATCACGAGACCGACGGGCTCGTGCGGCTGCGCTGCACGTCGTCGGACGGCCGACTCATGGTTGTAGAAGCGACGCGACTGATCAAAGCCGGCGGATTCGGGGTTGTGCCCAACGACCCGCTCGAGATCTCCAGCTCACGTGTCGTGTCGGTCTCACCCGACTTCTGCGACATGAAAGGGGACGAGATGCGGGCCAGCGACGCACCCGTGTGGATCGTCGGCGGCGGAAAGACCGCGATGGATACCGCTCACGCGCTGATCACGGAATACCCCGGTCGGGAAGTAAACCTCGTCGCGGGTTCGGGCACATTCTTCTCGAGCCGCGACCGTCTGTTCCCTACCGGCGGCCGACGATGGTGGAGCGGCACACTGACTTCCGGAATTTTCACGGAACTGGGTCGGCGCTTCGACGGGACCAACGAGGCCGATATCGCAACCTGGCTGCGCACCACCTACGGCACCTGGCTGACCCCCACCACGGGCAACTTCCTGCTGGGCATACTGTCCGAATCGGAGAACGAGACCATCGCCGCGGGCCTGAACGACGTGATCATGGATCACCTCGTCGACGCCGTCGACCGCAACGGCGATACCGACCTGGTGTTCCGTAGCGGATCGACGAAGACGATTCAGCCGGGCAGCTGGATAGTGAACTGCACCGGATACCTCCTGCGTCACGATCTCCCCTACGAGCCCTACGTTTCCGATAGCGGCGCGGTCGTCTCGGTGCAGCCGCGCTCCGCCACACACCACCTGACGTCGTACATGGGCTATTTCCTGACCCACCTGCTCTTTCTGGACAAACTCGGGGAGATCCCCCTGTACGAACTCGACGCTGCGGCCCTGAAGAAGAAATCGAACGCGGCATTGCCGTACGCGCTCGGATCGCTGACCATGCACAACCTCAGTCTGATCGCCGACAGTGTCCCGAACAAAGTGTTGCTCGACTGCGGACTCGACCTCGATCACTGGTACCCGCTGCCGCGCCGGATGATCGGCACAACGCGGTTCCTGCTCACCCACCATCGCGGACGCGAACACCTCCGCCGGACCCTGGACACCGTGCGTGAACGATTCGATATTCGCTGCGGCCCACTGAGTCACGGGGTAGCCGTCGGCTCCTGAATCCGGGGCGCTGCGCCGGGTTCCAGTCCGTAGTGCAGGATTACCCGCGAGCCGGTTGCTGTGTCCGGCAGCCGATCCGGGGAGTGCGATGACCGTGCCGACAGTCGAGAGCCTGCGCCATCGGCTGTCCGAGGCCTTGGCCGAGTATCTGGTAGAGAGTCGTGAGGATTCGTCGGAAACCTTGCTCGTCTTTCACGATAGCGACGAGATCCGTCTGTGGTCCGAGGACGACACCGTTCGGGCGGAAATCGACACCGCTCAGGGCGGCCCGGAGATCTGGGTTTTCGGACCGGGTCGTGACGACGTGGAGGACTTCCTCGAAACCGCCCTGTGGGTCGTAGCCCCGGAGGAATGATCAGCCTCGCGCCCGTGGACGCGCCTGCTTCCACGCGCGCACCGCGTCGATGACTCCGGTCAGGCTGCGCGACGGAGTGATTCTGTCGCAGAATGGAGGCAGAAGTTGGCCATCGCCCGATCCGCGATGAACGAGGCCTCGCTGATCATCGCCGCTGTCGCCTGATCGTGTCGCAGCCCCTCTCACGGCTCGCCAGCGTTCCGAATGTCGCGGTGACACAACAGCCTTCTCCACATCTGCTGCCGAGCCATCGACGGCCGCAATCTCGTTCCGAAACGAGTTCCAGATCATTACCCTGGACAAGTGGGGGACAATGATCTACCGGGTGCCATGGATGCGTCGAGTCTCAGGTCACCTCGTGCAGGAGACGAGACAGCAAAGGTCATGATCACCGTCAAGACCTACCCGAACCCGAGCGAAACGTACGGCGAGACAGTCTGTGTCGCGGGTGTCAGGCTCGATCGAGGGCACCTCGAATGGATACGTCTGTATCCGGTGAAATTCCGCAGCGCGGACTTCGACAGGAAGTTCAAGAAGTACGAAATCCTGCGCGTGAACGGCACTTACCAACAACCCAACGACAATCGTCCCGAGTCGTTCCGCCCGCGCCAGGACGAGCTCGAGCATGTGGAACTCTTGGACACCGGCGGCAATTGGCAGCGGCGGCGCATGAACCTGCACGGTCTCATCGGCGCCACCACGATGTGCGGGCTCGTCGCACAGAACCCCCTCGGCGGCATGGGCATCCCGTCACCGTCACTCGGGCTGATCAAACCGACCGACATCGAGGTCAGCGTCGTCACCGGAAATGCCTGGTCCGCAGCAGAACAGGCGAAAATAGACAAGGCGTCGGCCCCGGACTTGTTCGGCACCTCTCTGAAGCCGCTGGAACCGGCCCCCTACGCCGTGCGATACAGGTACCGCTGCGAGGCTCCGAAATGCCGCGGCCACGACCAGAAAGTACTCGACTGGGAGGCGGGACAAGCCGGGCGAAGGTGGCTGAAGTCCAACGGAGACATCCGAGCGCGACAGATGCTCCTCGAGAAATGGCGCGACACGATGCTCTCCCCCGACCGCGACGTCCACTTCTATGTCGGCAACCAGAACCAACACCGTCGCTCCTTCTCCGTCCTCGGCGTCTGGTACCCGAAGACGGAGCTGGCCTTGTTCTAGACGTGCACCACCGCGGCGTTGGGGCGGACTTCCAGAAGTCGATGCACGACGATGTCGCGGTGGCACTCGGCGTGGTCGTGCTCGAAGCACAACAGCGCCACAACGCCACCGTCGAGAAGCTCGGACACATGCGCGAGGGCATCGGTCGCTGCGGCGCTGTCGAGAACCTCGCGGTACCGGGCACGGGACTCCGGCTCACCGGCGCGGAACCCCTCCCGATTACTTTTCGGGTTGCCGAGCGCGCGATGGTGAACGTAGTCGATACCCACTGCGGCGAGGGCCTCGCTGAGTTTGGTCTTCGACAGTCCCGGCTTACGGCTCAGCGGGGTCAAGCGTACGTCGACCAGTACCCGCACCTCCTGCTCGACGAGCTCGGCGACGAGGTCACCAACCGTCTTACCCTCGTAGCCGATGCTGACCAGAGTGTCCTCGGCGACGGGCTCAGCGGCGGTGTCGGAGGTTCCCATGGGTCCCAATGGTGCATCAACAGCCGTGGGCCGGGGCGACAACCCCTCGATACGACGGGCACAGGGATCGAACGGCCAGGACATCCCCCAACCCGATCGCCGAGATCTCTCGATCTCGGCGGATATCGAACCATCCGTCACTGTCGACCATCCCGGGGCCGCGGGCCTCGACGCCGAGGCTCTGGCTGCCGATCCTCCCGCGCGATCCGGTCGGTGATGTCATCGACACTCGGCCCGCTGCGCTTCGACGGCCAGAACACCACCCACAGCAGCACGAACAGCGGCACCCCGATCGCGACCGCGTACCCCAACATTGCCCACTCCATGACGCTCACAGCCCGGTCCCCTCGCCCGCAGCCGACGGCCGGGTGTGCCCCGCCCCGTAGCCGACGTAGCGCACCGACCCGAATAGGCTGTGCAGATCGGCCACACCCGTCACCGCACGCTCGAGACCGTGCACATGCTCGAAACTCTCGACGACAACAGCGTGAGCACCGAGAACATTCACCCGCTCGAGCAATCGGAACACCCACCCCTGTTCGCCGGGGTCGATCGTCAGGACGTCGGCGATCGACACGCCGTGCTGGCCCGCGATCCGGTCGAGTATCGGAAGTTTCGCTCCGATGTCTTCGGTCAGATCCACACTGACCACTCCCACAGCATCCACAAGCCCACGCCTCCAGTCCGATTCGAACGGCACCCGCCGCCGGAGCCCTCGCCCACGCGGGCCGGTGGTGTGCACCGGATGAGTAAGCGGCGCGGTGTCGACCCGGCAGCGGGCTCGAATCCAGCCTCTCGGTCGCAGGTACTCGAGACCAGCGCGCGAAACACACGCTGCCGATACGATTCCGATACAAGCGATTTCGGGCGAGGGCAGGGGGCTGGATGATCGTCAACACGTGGACGGCCGTCGAAGTTCGGGCACTGCGCGAAGCGGCGCTGCGCATGACTCGCGAGCAGTTCGCCGAACGCCTCGGCTGGGCGACGTCGACCGTGCAGAAGTGGGAACACGGCGGCTCGCGCGCTGTCCTCGGCGACCGGGCCGCCACACTCGATACGACACTCGCCGAGCTGTCCTCGGAACAACTCGCGCGCTTCACAGCCGCGTTGACCGAAGCAGAGTCGGACCGAAGCAGGCACTCTGGAACTGCGGTCGCGACCTCTACGACCGATGAGGAGGACGACATGCGACGGCGCACTCTCGGCACACTCGCACTCGCTGCCGCCGCGACGAGCCTCGCCCCGGCCCGCGTCGGCGGAAGCGACGCCATCCGTTTGGAGGGGATCGCCGCCGAGCTGAGCGCGGCCGCCCAACGATCGGGGGGTGCGGGCCTGGTCGGTGACGCACAAGCCGCGCTCGACAGAGGGCTCGCGCTACTGGACAGTGGCACCTTCGATGGTGATACCGGCCGGATGCTCATGTCCGCTGTCGGTCATCTCGCCACGACCACCGGTTGGTTGGCCTACGACAGCCACCAACATGCCCTCGCCCGCCGATGCTTCACAGAAGCCCTGTCCTTGGCGGCTACCGCGGACGATGACGGACTGATCGCACGCGCGTGCCTCACCGCCTCGTCGCAGCCGATCTCGCTGGCCCGTAACGGGCAAGGCTCCGCCTCTCGTGCACTGCCGCTGATCAGCCGTGCCGCCGACGCCATGCACCGAAAGCCGCCGTCGCGCATCCATGCATTGATCGCCGTCAGGGAAGCGTCCGCACTAGGCGTCCTGGGAGACCGTGACGGTTTCAGTCGAGCCATCGCTACGGCGTGGCGAGAGTTGGAGCGCGCCGAACAGTTCGAACCGATCGGTGACTGCCCAGCGTGGCTGAGGTTCGTCACCCCGCAAGAGGTCCGCGGGCACGAAGCCCGAGGCTGCGCCGATGTCGGCAGACATCGCGCGGCCCTCGCCCTCTTCGAAGTCGCGGTGACCGAGCACGCCAGCCCCGGCAACACCGCGAACACATGGGCGTGGGCTGCGTCGGGCCGCGCCCGAGTCGGCGATTTGGACGGCGCGCTGGAGGGAGGTACACCAGTGCTCGAGCAGTTGGAATCCGCGGTGACTTCTCCCCGAACCGTGACGGCGCTGAGGCCAGTGCGACGAGCAGTGCGGAAACTTCCCGCCGCATCCGAATTCTGCGCGCGATTCGACGCACTCGAGGCCGAGAAGGTGACCACGTGATCGAGTTCCGGCGCTACAACTCAGTCGAGGCGCGCGAAATCCGAGACACGGTGCTGGACATCTTCACTCGGTCATACGTCGATGCGATTGCGTCGGGGGATCCGTTCGAGTCGGCGGACGCGTTCGGGAAGCGATTCGACGCCTACACCCGGGGTGCCGGTTTCGATCTGGTGGTCGCCTACATTTCCGATATCGCTGTTGGACAGTCGTGGGGCTGGCCGCTGGGGACGGAATCGGCATGGTGGGGCGGGCTCGAACTCGATGACGCCACCATTGACCGAGCTGAATTCGTTGCCGAAGACGGAAAACGTACCTTCGCACTCAGCGAGATCATGGTCGACGCCGATCACGCCGGGAAGGGGCTCGCTCACAGCTTGCACGACGAATTGCTTCGTCCGCGTGGTGAACAGCGAGGAACATTGCTCGTTCGGCCGGACAACGAGCGCGCATATGCCGCCTATCGGCGTTGGGGCTGGTCGCGAGTCGGGACGCTGACCCCGAGGTGGGACGACGCGCCGACCTTCGATGCGTTGGTACGCGCACTGTCCTAATCTCCCAGCTTGGGAGAAGCTCTCCGCGGTGCAACCGCCCCGAATCAACGCCGTCGCTGTGATGACGACTTCGAGGGGAGCCACGATCGCGCGAACGCCCACCGGCAACGCCGGTACACCACCATCTGCCACCGATCGAAAGCGATGAAATGCCGAACCAGCCATCCGATGAACCTCCGCGACTGCCCGGTATGACAACGGCGGAAAAGGATCTCGTCCATCATTATCTGCGCGCGGTCGATCTACTCGGGCGGATGAACCCCTCACTGGAGCCGGGACCGATTCCGACCAGTGCGTACCGTCATTCCGCGCAGGCCCTCATCGCTACCGCAAAGGATATCGACGCGGCGATCACGAGAATGATCGAGCGCGGCGAGGACCACCTGTTCGCACCAACGCTCACCTCCGCGATGCTGCGGCTCGACGCCGAAAAACGTTCCAGTCGAACAGCGATACAGCAGCGGTTTCCGCCACGGATGTGAAAGGGCGTTCGAAGGTCATGTGGGGTCGCCTCCACCATGTCGACGGACTCGCACTCGAGTCACGCACCCAGGGGCACCGGATCCGTCCGCACGCCCACCCGCTCAGATGTCAGCCCTTCGTCACCATGCCCTGCGCGACCATCCAGTCCCGGGCCACATCGGCCGGTTCCCGGCCTTCCACGTCGACCTGACGGTTCAACTCGGTGATCGTCTCGTTGGTCAGCAGCCGTGAGATCGGTGACATGATCTCGGCGACGGCCGGGTGTGCCTCGGCGAAATCCGCGCTCATCACCAGGGCGGCATTGTATTTCGGGAAGAACGCTCGGTCGTCGCGCAGTAGTACCAGATCCAGACCAGGGATGCGGCCGTCCGTCGCGGCGACCGAACCGAAACGGCACTGGGTGGCGTCGGCGGTGGCCTGGTAGACGACCGCGTCCTGCACGATCTGCTTGCGCACCTTGCCGGTGTCGATTCCGTATTTGCGGGCCATTCCGGGATATCCGTCCTGGCGCACGTTGAATTCGGTGCCGACGCAGGTGGTCGCGGCCGCTGGATCGGTGTCGACCAGGTGCGCGTAGTCGGACAGGGTGCGCACCCCGGTCTCCTCGGAGACGCGGCGGCTCACCGCGAGGGCGTAGGTGTTGTTCATCGGGGCCATCGCCGTCCAGACCATGTGGTGGGCGGCGAGGTCGGCCGCGCGCAGGGCCTCGAACTGTTCGAGTTCGTCGGCGATCGGGGTCTCGTTGCCGAGGTAGTTGATCCAGCCGGTGCCGGTGTAGTCGTAGGCGAGGTCGATCTGGCCGTGCAGCTGGGCGTCGCGCAGACTGTTGGAGCCCTGGATATTGGTCAGATCGCGGACGTCGGCACCCGCGGCCACCAGGGCGAATTCGATGAGGTAGCCGAGGATGTTCTGTTCGGTGAAATCCTTGGACCCCACCGTGATCGCGACACCGCCGAGTTCGGGGACCGGGCCGATGCCCGCGGGTCCGACCCGCAGCGGGACCGCGCCACCCGATTGCAGACCGCATGCCGCGAGCAGTGCTGTTCCCAGCAGCGCGGCCAGCGCGCGCGCCGCCCTCATCGCAGTCCCTTCGGTCCGAGGAACTGTTCGGCCAGCGCGCCGAGCCAGTCGACGAGCAGAGCCAGCGCGACCGCGAGTACCGCACCGACGACCAGGGTCACGTCGTCGCGCAACTTGTATCCGGTATCGATGAGTATGCCGAGTCCGCCCGCGCTCACCAGGAACGACAGGGTCGCGGTGCCGACGGCGAGCACCAGCGAGGTGCGCAGACCCGCGAGGATGTAGGGCACGGCGAGCGGGAACTCGATGCGACGCAGGATCGTGGCCGCCGACATGCCCTGTCCGCGGCCCGCGTCGATGAGCACGGGATCGACCTGTTGGTAGCCGAGGATCGTGTTCCGCAGGACCGGGAGCAGCGAGTAGAAGGCGATCGGTGCGACGCCGATCCAGAATCCGGTGGTGCGGGTCGCGAGGTAGCACAGCACGATCAGGCCGATGGCGGGCGCGGCGGCCCCCACATTCGCGACGCCGACGAAAATCGGTGTCAGACGGCGATATCCGGGCCGGGTCAGCAGGGTGCCCAGGGGGACGGCGATCACCACCACGATGACCACGACCGTCGCGGTGATCAGGATGTGCTGCCAGGTGACGGTCACGATATTGCTCGTGTTGAGGCTGGCCTGCTGGGTGACGGTGAGGTCGCGGCGCAATGCCCAGGTCAGCACCCCGACGGTCAGCAGCAGCACGAGCACCGGCTGGGCGAGCAACCGCAGGTATTCCGCCCTGCCCTCGGTGGCGGGCCGGGTCCCGCGCGGGCGTGCGGTGGTCTCGACGGCCGCGGTCACGTCGTCGGCTCCGAGGTCTCGCCCGTCGCGGCGCGCAGCGCCGACAGATGGCCGACGAGGGTGTCGATGGTGACCAGTCCCGCGTATTCGCCGCCGGGCGTGGTGACGACGGCACTCGCGGACTCCTCGGCCAGCAGCGCCGCGAGCGCGTCCTGGAGGGTCGAGCGTGCCGAGACCGTCTCCCCCACCGACGTCCCCGCCTCACGCAACGAGGACGCGGTCGCGAGTTGGGCGGCGGTGACCCGTCGCAGCGGGCGGCGGTTCTCGTCCAGGATCACCGCGAGCGGACGGTCTCCCATTGCGGCGCGCAAGGTCTCGAGCGGTTCGGATTCGACGGCGGACGGGCATTCGTCGAGGCGGACGTCCTCGATCCGGGTCAGGGTCAATTGTTTGAGGGAGGCGTCCGCGCCGACGAATCCGGCGACGGTGTCGTCGGCGGGATCGGCGAGGACGGCGGCGGGGGTGTCGTATTGGAGGATGCGGGATCGTTCGCCCAGCACCGCGATCCGGTCGCCCAGTTTCACCGCCTCGGCGAAATCGTGGGTGACGAACACGATGGTCTTGCCCAATTCGGTTTGCAGCCGCAGCAATTCGTCCTGCAACGACGCGCGGGTGATCGGGTCGACCGCGCCGAAGGGCTCGTCCATCAACAGGACGGGAGGATCCGCGGCCAGCGCTCGGGCCACCCCCACCCGCTGCTGCTGGCCACCGGACAGTTGACGCGGATAGCGGTTGCGGTAGGTGCCTGGATCGAGGCCGACCAGATCGAGCATCTCGTCCACGCGCGCCGAGGTCCGGCGTCGGTCCCAGCCCAGCAGTCCGGGCACGGTCGCGATGTTCTTGGCGACCGTCATGTGCGGGAAGAGTCCGGCCTGCTGGATCGAATACCCCACCCCGCGCCGCAATTGGTCGGGATCCATGCCGGTGACATCGCGGCCGCCGATGGTGATCGTGCCCGAACTCGGTTCGATGAGCCGGTTGATCATCCGCATGGTGGTGGTCTTGCCGCACCCCGACGGGCCGACCAGCACGACGATCTTCCCGGCCGGAATCGTCATCGACACCCGGTCGACGGCGGGATCGGTTTGTCCCGGATAGTGTTTGGTGACGGCGTCGAGCACGATCTCGACCCCGGACACTCCGTCCCCGGCGGGTCCGGACCCGCCGGTGCGGGTTTCAGTCTCGGTCACGGATACCCCTCGAGGTGGTGAGACGCCCGACGAGCAGCAGGATCCCGTCGAGCGCCAGTGCGAGCACGATGATGAGGACGGTGCCGGTCAGTGCCTGCGGCACGGCGTTCGGGCTGCCCAGCCGCGACAGACCGGAGAAGATCAGATTGCCCAGTCCGGGGCCCTTGGCGTAGGCGGCCAGCGCGAGGATGCCCATGATCATCTGGGTGCTCACCCGCATACCCGCCAGGATCGACGGCCAGGCCAGCGGCAGTTCCACCGCCGCGAGCACGCGCAGCCGGTTCATGCCGACACCGCGGGCCGCGTCGGTCACCGCCGGATCGACCGACGCGAGCCCGATGATGGTGTTGCGCAGGATCGGCAAGAGCGCGTAAACGACCAGAGCGACGATGGTCGGCCCGACACCGAGCCCGAACAGCGGTATCAGCAGGCCGAGCAACGCGAAGGAGGGCACCGTGAGGACCGCACTGGCCGTGGCGGTCGCCGCCGACGAACCCAGCGGACTGCGATACACCACGATCCCGATCAACACCGCGACGACGGTGGCGATGATCAGCGACTGCACCACCGCCGAGACATGCAGATACGAGTCGACGAGCAGTTGATGCCGCCGCGCGACGACGAAATCCCACAGCGTGTCCAGGACCGCACCTCCCCGTCGCCCGTTTCCCGGAGACTATCTCGCGGAGAATGCCCGCCGCACGGCAAACGGAAACAACGACTTTCCGCGCCGGTGACGGGGAGCCATTGTGCGAGTGTCTTCTTCGAGGCCAGTCGCCCCGCTACGACCGCGATTGCCGCGCGGTGTGTGAGCTGATCTGCGTGGCCCCAACCGACTCGGTGACGTCCGCTACGCCATGTCCGAAAGCCGAGCAGCCCTGCTGAAATTCGCTGGCTCCAGCATCACCGTCATGCCACCATGACACCGCCGAGTCGATCGCGACCCGCGCCGAGAGGACACCGTTCGCCCGTGGATCTGCGCGTACGTTTCGCCGTCGACGACGTCGCACTCTCGCGACTGCACACCGACGCGTTCGGCGGTGACCACACGCCGACCCCTGGAAAGCACGGCTGGATCGGCACAGCAGATCATGGGTCGGCGCGTTCGTCGACGACCGGCTCGTCGGATTCGTGCACGCGATATGGGACGGCGGAGCACACGCGTTCCTGCTCGACACCGCCGTCGCCCCCGACCTGCGCCGTCGACGCATCGGAACCGGTCTGGTCACAGCGCTGATCGACGACCTACGCGAACTCGGTGTCGCATGGCTCCACGTCGACTACGAACCACACCTGCACGGCTTCTATCGCGACGCCTGCGGTTTCCGCCCTACAGACGCCGGCCTCCTGCGACTGAACTGACGTCGCGACCGCTACGCCGAATACCCCGGACCACTCAGCCAGCCACCAGCGATCACACTCGACCCATAGGGGTGCCCAGTCAGGGAGCGACCGTCGGACCGGGGCCGGGTCGCGGCGCCATCGGGCGCTGTTCGAGTGGACAGGACGGGTCGATTTCACTCGCCGAGTGATGCGACGACGAGGCGGTAGCCGATGTCGAACTCGTCGCGGACCAACAGACGCGCGTTGTGCCGGTGCCACGCCCGCGTGTGGAGGTCGTGGCGGAGATCGCGAAGACCGTCCTCGAGGAGCAGGAGTGGAGTCAGGGCCAGCATCGACATCCCGGCCCTGACTCGCGGATCGAGGTAGGCGTGGGGTCTGCGCCAGAACGCGGCACCGAATCCGTCGGTGCAGTCCGCGGGCACCGCGACCGGATGCACCTCGACCGTGCCGGGCAGCAGGTCGACGAGCCGGTCGAGCGGCACCGCCAGCCGCGCGTCGGTCGCGGCGGCCGCCGGGAGATAGTCGCGGAGCAGCCAGAATTCACGCATCACCAGGTGGTCCCAGGTGAAGACGACGATCCGTCGGCGCGCGATCCGTGACATCTCACGCAGCCCCAGTTCGAGATCGCTCCAGTGATGCACCGTCAAAGCCGCCGACGCGACATCCACGGCTTTGTCGCGGATCGGGAGGTGTTCGGCGACCGCGCGGACGACAGGCGCCGCTTCCGCCGGACGTTAGCCGATCATCACCGCGCTCGGTTCCACCGCCACCACGGTTCGGCCGAGTTGGTAGCCACCCACACCTGCCCCGATATCGGCCACCGACCAGGTCTCGGGCACATGGCGGCGCATCTGTGCCTCGATCCTCGGATCGGCCCGACGCGTCGATGCGTAGGTCCGTCCGGTCCGGTCGTAGAGCATCACCGTCTCCCTCGAACCACGCACCGGGCTCGGCCGGGCGGATTGACGACTTCACATTCTAGATTCTTCATTCTAATATCGGTTTCATGGGTCGGTCAGCCAAATACGACAAGGACGCGATCCTCGACGCCGCGCTGGATCTCATCGCCCGCGAGGGGCCGGCGGCCGCCACCGTGGCCGCCATCGCGGCGCGATTGGGCGCACCGACCGGATCGATCTATCACCGCTTCGCCTCCCGCGACCTGATCGTCGCCGAGCTCTGGATTCGCGGAATCCGCCATTTCCAAACCGGTTTCGTGGAGGCGTTGCGTACGGGCGATATCGAAGCGGCCGCGCTGCACGGCGTGCGCTGGTGCCGCGCTCACCCCATCGAGGCGGCGGTACTGCTGATGCACCGCCGCGAGGATCTCGCCCGTCGCTGGCCGACGGAACTCGGAACGGCGCTGACCACCTTGAACGACGACGCGGCCGCCGCCTACCGCGCGCTACTGAAGCAGCACCCAGATCTCGATCCACATCGGGTCGGCTTCGCGGTCTTCGACCTCCCCGCGGGAGCGGTACGTCGCCACATCGCCGAACTCCAACCCCCGCCCGCCTGGGTCGACGACCTCGTGCGCACCGCGGTCCGAGCTGTCACGGAAACACCATGACCGACACACGTACGCCCTACCATGCCTACAACCCGGATCCGGCACTCCCACAGCCGTTTACCGTCCACGAAAGTGTTTCGACAAACGACGCATCGGTCCCTCGCCCGTACGGCCGATACGCACCGTCGAACATCACCTGTGCCGCACCCGCGAACCGAAACGACCAGCGCACTCGGCGACCGATTCACCGATCGCCGACCCTATGCGATCAGCGGTAGCGCGAGAACGCTGCCACGAGCCGCGCCGCCGCGCCGGACCAGTCGAAGCCGTTGCCCGGATCGACCAGCCGAGAGAACATTCTGGAGGACCCCATGATCAGTTCGACGCGGCGACTACACCGGTTGTCCGTACCTCCGAACACCGCTTTACGTCGGGTGACGGTCGTCTTCGCGATCGCACTCACCGTGCACGGCGCCGACCACCTACGACGTGGCATGGACACTGTCTCGATGCTGGTCATGACACTCGGCACAATTCAGATGGTGCTCGCGATCGTGACGATCGCCCTGGTGTTCACCCGCCACCGATGGGCCCCGACCGCGGCCATCTCGATCGGTTTCGCGAGCGCGGCGGGATTCACCGTCGTACACCTGCTCCCGGACTGGTTCGGACCACTGAGCGACAGCTTCATCGCCGCGCCACCGTCAGCGCGGGTGATCGGATTCTCCTGGTTCGCAGCGATATTCGAGATCGTGGCCGACCTCGCCATCGCCGTCGCGGGCCTACGCGCCCGCAAGACCTGGCCGTAAGCGGGCTCGATCGGAAGACAGGCCGATCCCACGTTGGTGAAACTCACACCGCGACAGTCGATTCTTGTGAGTGGCCAAGAACCCTCGATCGGATTCGGATTCCGGTACCGGATAGTCGATACCCTCGGCGTCGTCGGTCCGATCGAGAGTGAGATCCGTGAAGTCGTCTCTGGCAGTTGTGGTTACAGTGCTCGTGGGCTCTACGTTGCTGTGCGGGCCGACCTCCCGTGCCCTGGCCGATCCGCCCGACGTGCAGGCGGAGCCGTCGGCCCCGGCAACTGCCGGTCCTTCCCCGTTGCAGCAGTGGATCGACAGCGTGGTTCCGGCACCGCCGCGGGCCTCTCCCTCGGCGTCCGAGCCTGCCGAATCGGCACTGTTGCGGCAGGTGCTGTCCCCGCCGACCGGCGACCCGATCTTCGACGTCCGGCCCGCCGACCTCGAAACCCTGGTACCGGGGCAGGTCATCGAAACCCGGGACGTGACGGCGACGACGGCGCTGCGGATGGCGACGCCGATCTCCCGGGCGACGTTGATCAAGTTCCGGTCCACGTCGGCGACCGGCGGCCCGACCTTCGGCACGGCCACACTGATCGTTCCCGCGACGCGGTGGTCCGGGACCGGGTCACGGCCGGTCGAGGTGAACGCGATGCCGATCAATTCGCTCGGGGCGCACTGCACGCCGGGTTTCCAGCTGTCCCACGGCCTCCTCGTTCGGCCCAACACCGATCTCCCGATCTTCGTGCCAGCCCTCTGGTCGGCCCTCGCCAAAGGACACGCGGTCCTGGTACCGGATCACGAAGGGCCGCTGATGGCCTACGCCGAACCGAATATCGCCGCGCACGTGATGCTCGATTCCATCCGCGCGGTGCGGTCCTACCTGCCGGGCGAATACGGTGACAGTCGATATGTGACCGTCGGCTACTCGGGTGGGGCGATCGCCGCGTACGCGGCGGCCATGCTGCTCGACGAGTACGCGCCGGAACTGTCGGGCGTTCTCGTCGGCGCGGCCGCGGGCGGATTGGTCACCGACTACGCGAACGTGGCCCACCAGTTCAACGGCAACATCTCCTCCGGGATCCTGTTGACGGTGGCGCTGGCCATCGCGCGCGAACATCCCGAACTGCTGCGACACATGAATCATCTCGCGCAGTGGGTGGCGACCTCACCGCTGCGTGACATCTGCGGCGATTCCTCCGGACCACTCGGCGTGGTCGGGCTCCCGATCGACGTCGCGGCCGATACCGCGGCCCCGCTGGACAGCCCGTTCGCCGCGAAGATGTTCGAGCAGTTGGACCTGACCGGACGCACATCCACCGTGCCGCTGTACATCTATCACGGCGCCCACGACCCGTGGATCCCCATCGATGACGCCCGACGCATGTACCTGCAACAGTGCGGCCGCGGCGTACCGGCGGTCTTCCGCAGCGTGCCCGGCGAGCATCTGATCGGCTACATCACCGGCTCGCCGGATCTCGACCGCTGGACCGATGCCCGCTTGCGCGGCGAACCCGCCCCCAGCGAATGCTGAGGGCCCGCATCCGGTTTGCCCGGTGTTCCACGGGTGTGGCGGAGGACGGAAAGGCGAGGGCCCACGACTCGGAGGCCTTCGCGCTCAACGTGATTCGCCGTGAACCGTAGTCAGCCCAGCTGCCCCGCCGGGCGCAGCAGGATCTCGTTGATGACGAGGTGGCGGGGCCGCTGCACGGCGAACGCGATGACCTCGGCGATATCGGTCGCGGTGACGGGGACCTGACTGTAGAGGGCTTCGATATCGGTCTTGGTCTGAGCGTGGGTGATGTGGTCGGGCAGTTCGGTGGCCACCGCTCCCGGCTCGATGACTGTGACGCGCACGTCGGGCAGCAGTTCCTGGCGCAGCGATTCCGACCAGCCGTTGATGCCCCATTTCGTCGCGGCGTACACCCCGTTGCCGGGACGCGCGGTGCGACCCGCGACCGAGGAGATGTTGACGATATCGCCTCCGCCGTCACGGATCTGGTCGAGGAAGACCTCCGTGGTGGTGATCGCGCCGAGTAGGTTGACCTCGATCATTCGCCGGTAGTCCGCGCGCTGTTCGGCCGAGAACGGACCGAGAAGCATGACACCGGCGTTGTTGACCAGCACGTCGGCGCCACCGAGTTCCGCGCGCACCCGCTCGGCGGCCGCGGACAGGGAATCGCGGTCGGTGACATCGGCGGGAACGGCGAGCACCCTGTCACCGAGTTCTGCGGCGAGAGCGTCGATCCGGTCGGTCCGACGAGCGAGTAACGCCACCCGATAGCCCGCACTGTGCAGGGCACGGGCGGTTGCCTCACCGATGCCCGAGGAAGCACCCGTGATCACGGCGGTGCGAGGGGTGTTCGATGGGGTGGTCATGGCGTCCTCCTGGTGTGATGTCGACTTCGGATACTCGGTTCTCGGCGTCCCGAGCGCGCTGGCACGAGCACCTGGGACAACCCGCGTGTTCGGCGTCAGGGTCGGTGACCGCGCGTGTCCGGGGTAATGGTCCCCCTGGCCCCAGGCTTTGTGGTCCGCCCCGGTGATCTCGGCGAGTTCGCGCAACTCGTCGGTGACGCAGGTGACCTCTCCGGCGCGGACATGCTCCAGGAGATGGGAGGCGCGCGTCGTGCCGGGGATGGGCAAGTAGCTGACCAGCACGATCGCCGGGACCGCACGCCCGTGCCGGGGGTCGGTGGCGCCCGTGCTGGGCGGTGCGATGGCGCAGTCCGTACTCACGCCACCATTCGACGTCCTACCGGCGGTCTCCGGAAGTGACCACTGTTCCGTGTACCGATAGGTCCTCCTTCCCGTGACCGGAAGGACCTACCGTGGACGGTATGGACAATCGGACCGAGGTGAGCGAGTTCCTGCGGACCCGACGCGCACGGATCAGCCCCGAACAGGCGGGCATCATCACCGGAGCCGGACACCGCCGGGTGCCGGGCCTGCGCCGTGAGGAAGTGGCGCTGATGGCCGGGATCAGCGTCGACTACTACGCCCGCCTCGAGCGCGGCAACCTCACGGGGGTCTCCGAAGACGTGCTCGACAGCCTGGCCCGCGCCCTGCTGCTCGACGAAGCCGAAATCCAGCACCTGCACGACCTCACCCGTGCCGCGCAACCCCGGCAGACACGCGGCCGCAAATCGGGGCAGGACCACAGCGTGCGTCCCAGCCTGCAACGATTCCTCGACGCGATCACCGACGCGCCCGCCTGGATCCGCAACAGGCGTATGGACATCATCGCGACCAACCCGCTCGGACGCGCGCTGCTCGCCCCCGTGCTCGACGATCCCGCCAACCGAGCCAACAACGCCCGGTTCGTCTTCCTCGACCCGGCCGCGCGCACCTACTATCCCGAATGGGAACTGGGCGCGAACTCCATCGTCGCGACTCTGCGCACCTACGCGGGCCAGAACCCACTGGACAAGGAACTCACCGACCTCATCGGCGAACTCGTCACCCGCAGCGACACCTTCCGCCACCGCTGGTCCGCCCACAACGTGCGCTTCCACCGCACCGGCACAAAACGGATCCACCACCCCGACCTCGGCGACCTCGAATTCGTCTACGAGGGAATGGATCTCCCCGGCACACCCGACTGGACGCTCTACGCGCTCACCACCGAACCGGGGTCACCCACAGAGGAACGGATCCGCCTCCTCGGCAGCCTCGCGGCCACCCCGGTCTCGTCCGACCAGCCGAAGCGTCACCGGTAGCATCAGGTCCGACGGGGTCCGGTCGCCTCCGACCACAGCGCCTACCCGACCAGCTCGTCGCTCGAACCTCACCCACGATGAAGGATTGCCCGCTCGGTTGTCGGCTCGCGAACCGCTATCACCTTCACGGGAGGAACCGATGCAATCGTTGCTGTCGGTGAACGTCGGAATGCCGAAGGACCACCGCTGGCAGGGCAGAACTGTGCACACCGGCGTGTGGAAGTACCCGCAGGACGGCCCGGTGATGGTCCGTCGCCTCAATATCGACGGCGACGGTCAGGGCGACACCGCGGGCCACGGCGGTGAGCAGCGGGCCGTGCTCGTCTACCAGATCCAGTCCTACCGGCACTGGCAGGAGCATTTCGGACGCGACGACTTCGAGTACGGCCGATTCGGGGAGAATCTCACCGTCGACGGACTCTCCGACGACGAGGTCTGTATCGGCGACCGGTACCGCATCGGCGAGGCCGAATTCGAAGTCACCCAGCCGCGGGTCACCTGCTACCGCGTCGGCCTGCGCCTCGATGAACCCGAAATGCCCGCGCTGCTGGTCAGCCACCACCGGCCGGGCTTCTACATGCGCGTCATCCGCGAAGGACACATACGGGCGGGCGACCCGATAGTCCGAACCGTGACCGGCCCCGGCGCCATGAGCGTGGCCGATATCGACGCATTGCTCTACCTGCCCGAACGCGATACCGCCACGCTGCGCCGGGCCACGGGTCTCACCGCGCTGAGCCCGGGATGGCAGGGCTCGTTCCGTGAACTGCTCGCCGCCGCCGAGGCGTCGAGCACCGCCGTCGGTCCCGCCTGGCCCGGCTTCCGCGCGCTGCGCGTGGCGAAGGTGGTCCCCGAGAGCGCGACGGTCTCCTCGATCCATCTGACCACCCCGGATGGTGTCCCACTCCCGAATGTCCGTGCGGGCCAGTACCTCACGCTACGGCTCCCCGGTGCGGGCACACCCGCCCCGGTGCGCAGCTACTCGCTGTCGACGGTGTCCGACAACGGCGACTACCGGATCAGCGTCAAACACGAACCGCACGGCAGCGTCAGCACCTACCTCACGACGAGGACGCGGCCGGGCGATACCGTCGACGCCGCGGCACCGCGCGGCGACTTCGTCCTCGACGACGACACCGGCCCCGTCCTCCTGGTCTCCGCAGGTATCGGCCTCACGCCTGTACTGGCCATGCTGCACGAACTCGCCGCCCGCGACAGCGAACGCGAGATCTGGTGGATTCACGGCGCACGCCGCCCGCGGGAACATCCGCTGGCCGCCGAAGCCCACGCCCTGCTCGCCTCGCTTCCGCACGGCCACGAGCACGTGTTCTACAGCGCCGAGACGCCCGCCGAACCGGGCCACACCCACACCGGACGCCTCACCGCGGACAAACTTATCGCGCTGTCGATCCCCGCCACCGCGACGGCATACGTCTGCGGCCCCACCTCCTTCATGTCCGATATGCGGCAGGCACTCACCACCTCCGGTCTCGACCCGGCTCGTATCCACAGCGAACTGTTCGGAACCCTCGCTGCCGTCAATCCCGGCATCGCGAAGCAGACCGGGCTGCCACCGCATCAGCCACCCGGGCCGCCAGGGTCCGGCCCGCTGGTGACCTTCGCCCGCAGCGGCCTCTCGGTGCCCTACCCGGACGACGAGCACAGCGTGCTCGACCTCGCCGACGCCTGCGACGTCCCGTCACGGTGGAGTTGCCGCACCGGCGTGTGCCACACCTGCACCACCACCCTGCTGGCCGGCGCGATCACCTACCGTCCCACCCCGCTGGAAGCCCCACCCGACGGCGAAGTCCTGATCTGCTGCGCCCGGCCCGAGACCGATATCGTCCTGGACATGTAGAAGGCCGGGGCGCCCGTCTGCGATATTCCGGTTCCGCGATTTCGCAGCGGTCGGACGAAACACCGAAATGTCGAATTTCCTACGGCGAGCAAACAATCCGCGTAGGCTCTTCATCCGGGCAGCCACATCGGAATACAAGGGGATCCTCAGATAGCGAGCACATGGTGACTACAGCCCGTCGACAGCACTCCTTTTCCCAGCCGCAGGCAACCGAAGTTGCCGGGCATCCCCAATTGCCGATTCTGCCGGAATGGCCGCGTGACACCATCGGGGTACTCGCGACAGCCGACGACACCCTCCACGCCATCCCCGTCTCGTGGCCTGTCCGCGCTGGTGATCGTCGAATCCTGCTGAGTCTCATGAACCATCGTGGATCGCTGACCCGCCTGCGCGCACGCCCCGAGGTGGTGCTGATGATCCTCGCCGGTGGCAATGTGGCCGTGAGCGCCGGCGGCTTCGCGCGGGTGGTGGCCGACCCGATGCCCGACGCACCGGACTACGTGGCCGTCGCCCTCCAGATCGATACGATCGAGGACCATCGCCAAGGCGCGTTCCTGGTCGAAACCGGTATCCAGCGAACCGTCGTCGACGGCACAGAACTCGCCTACCTCGAAGCGCGTTTCGCGACATTGCACGAGATCGCCAGGCGAATCGCGTAATTCGCGGCGCACTGTCGCGAGTCTGCACCTGCCCGGGTATCGATGCCGGGCAGACCGACCACATCGGACGGTGTGATTCGGCGATCAGCGGAACAGTAGATCGCTCAGCGCGCGCGTCAGCCACTGCTCGTAACGCCGGGGGCTCCAGCCGAGGCGACCGGTCAGCTTGTCGTAATTCTCGATGGAGACCAGCAGCCACAGGCTCACGGCGAGTTCGTCGGGCTCGATATCGGATCGCAGCCAGCCGCGCCCGGACAGCATCTCGACGGCGCTGCCGACATTCGCCCTGACCGACGCCTGAACCTGCGACAGTTCGGCATCCACCTCCGGGTCGTCGGCGGCCGCCGACACGAAAGCCCGCCACACCCCCACCGTGCGCGAGGCGAGTCCGGTCAGTAATCGGGCCGCCGCCTGCGCGAACTCGTCGGGGGTCGAGGCTTTCCGGAGATCGTCGGCTTCGGGAGCCGCGAGCACGGGCTCGTCGACGTCACGGCCGAAACTGAGCACTCGCACCGACGACGCCAGCAGACTGCGCTTTCGCCCCTGGGCCCGCACGGTCTCGAGCGAAACCCCCGCCGTCTGCGCGATCTGGCGCAACGACGTAGGACCGTAGCCTTGGGTGGCGAACAGCTGGGCGGCCGTATCGATGACCATCCGGCGCGTGGCCGCCGCCTGTCGTGCTCGCAGCGGTGAAACGTAAAGCGGCTCGGACACCATATTCCTTCGACAAGATTCACCGGTACGTCGTACAGGTGAATGTTATCGGATACCAGCCGACCGCCACTGAAGGAAGATCATGGCCCACTACCTCATCGCCAGCGTCCCGATACACGGGCACGTCACTCCCCTGCTCGGAATCGCCACCGAACTCACCCGGCGAGGGGATCGGGTCGAATTCCTGACCGGAGCGCGGTTCGCCGACGCGGTCACGCGGACCGGAAGCCGATTCATCGCTCTACCGGCCGAAGCCGACTACGACGACCGACTCCTCGGCACAGGCCCCGACAGCGACCGGCCGACCGGGATCGCCGGATTGCGCCACGACGTCGCCCAGAATTTCCTGCGACCCGCCCGCGCCCAATACGACGCTCTCCTGGCGCACACACTGGCCGCCGAAACCCCACCCGACGCGGTCGTGGTCGACCCGACCTTCGTCGGCGCCATGCTCCTCAGCGGTCATCCTCGGGACAGGCGACCACCGGTGATCGTCGCGGGCATGCTTCCCCTGCCGCTCAGCTCCTCGGCGGTGCCGCCGTTCGGACTCGGGCTCCAGCCGTGGCGCGGCCCCCTCAACCGCCCGCGCAACGCCGTCCTGCGCACCCTGGTCGAGAAGTGGATCTTCGCCCCGGTCCAAGCCGACGTCGACGCGCTGTACCGTTCCGTGCACGGACGCGATGCCGAAACTTTCGTCATCAACTGGATGAGCGAGGCGGACGCGATCGTCCAATTGTCCGTGCCGGGTTTCGAATATCCGCGCCCCGATCTCACGGTGCCCGTGCGCTTCGCCGGTCCGGTCATCGCGTCCACCGACGGCCCCCTTCCGTCCTGGTGGGACGAACTCGACACCTCCCGACCGGTGGTGCTGGTCACCCAGGGAACCATCGCCAACCAGAACTTCGACGAACTCGTGCGTCCCACGCTCGACGCACTCGCGACCGAGGATGTCCTCGTCGTCGTCACCACGGGTGGCCGACCGATCGAGCAACTCGGAGTACTGCCGGACAATGTCCTGGCCGCGCAGTTCCTCCCCTACGACCGTCTCTTCCCCCGGCTGAACCTGCTGGTGACCAACGGCGGATACGGCGGCGTCCAATACGCGCTCGCGCACGGCGTGCCGATCGTCATCGCCGGAGACACCGAGGACAAACCCGAGGTCGCCGCCCGAGTCGCCTGGTCGGGCAGCGGAATCGATCTGCGCACCGGCCGCCCGGGCGCCACCGCGATACGCCGAGCCGTGCGAAAAGCACTCGCCTCGCCCAACTACCGGGAGGCAGCCGCCGCGCTGGCCGAGCAGATCGGCGCCGCGCGGGGGATCGACGAACTCGTCGACACCGTGTCCGCCGTCTCGGCCGCGTCGATCCGGTAGTCGGAACCCGAATCACCCTGGCCGACAACCTGATCGACGTCGAAGGCCACCGGCGCGGGCCGAACGTGCTGTATCTCAGGTGCGGCGGGCCGCCCACACGGTGCGTTCGGTGCGGAGTGCGAGGTCGGTGCGGCGCAGGAGGCTGTGCGGGCTGTCGGTGTCGAGCAGTCGGTCGAGCGCGGCGAGGTCCGCGGGCGAGAGCACGTCGGCGACGGCGTGGCGGAGGCGTCGCAGAGTGCCGAGTGCGTAGCGGCCGATGGCGGCGCTGCCCGCGCCGTCGATGTCGACAGCGAGGGTGCGAACTCCTTCGACGGTGAATCCGGCGGCGGTCAGCATCGGCCCCCAATCGGCGCCACGGTGGGGCATGTGTTCGGCATGGAGGTGATCGGCCGCGGCGTGACACCGGTTCTCCAGGCCGGGCCGGTCGTCCGGGGCGGCCTCGGGCAGGAATCGCGGCATTCCCGCCAGTTCCACGACCGCGAACAGTCCGCCGGGCGCGAGCACGTCGTGCACTTTTCGCAACGCGCGGTCGGGGTCGGCCATGTGATGCATCGAGGCCGAAGCCCAGACCAGGTCCGGCGTGCCGAAGTCGGGCCATTCGGTGGCGTCGAGGTCCGCCTGAATCGTGCGCACGTGCTCCTGCACTCCCTCGGCGCACGCTTTTCGATGGAGGCGGTGGAGGTGCTCGACCGAGGAGTCGACGGCGGTGACCTGCGACTTCGGAAACTGCGCGAGGAGGGCGAAAGTGCCCGCGCCGGTGCCACAACCCAGGTCGAGGATCTCGCGCGGAGCCGCCGCGATCGGCAGCCACGAGATGACGGCGTCGGTGTGGTCGGCGAGGACCTCCGCGTCCAGGTCGAGGATCTCGGCTTGGACGGCGGAGTCCGCGACGTGGACGGAGGAGTGATGCGCGCCGTGGTGTGGGTGTGCGGAAGCCATGACCACCACGCTAGAGCGCCATGCGCACACCGCATAAGAAATTGCCGAATAGGCAAGAATGGGGGCGCTGAGGCTGCCGCATACGCAAGCGCGGCGACAGCTCAATCCTGCGGGCCCCGGTCCACGAAGTCGAGGTACATGTCCACGGAGAAGCCCTCGACCGCCAGCGGATCGCCGGAGACCACGATCCCCAACATGTCGTCGGCCATTCCGAGGTGGTTCAGGAGAACGACGGTGGCGGTGGCGGCCACCCGGGCCTGTCCGGGAACCGTCGGCCACCGACACAGCACGTAGCCGTCCGGGCCGTCGACGAATCCGTGTGCGCTCAGGTAGTCCTCGGCGAGTTCGGTTCGTCCCACCCGCAACCGGATCTCCTCGCTGTCCAACTCGAGAACCGGGCGTGGCTGCGATCCGCCGGCGAAGGCGAGGCGAAGGGCCTCGGTCCCGGTGCCGACCGCGCGCATTGCCAGGTGCACGCCATCGAGCAATTCGGTCAGCACCCCGCGTAGTTGTTTGGGTGTTTCGATCCGCCATTTCTGATATCCCGGGCTCCCGCCCGCGGACCACAGGTGCGAGAACTCGTATCCGTCCGCCACCGAATAGGCCAGATCGTTCACGTCGGTGAGGTCCATGTCGTCCTCACCGATGGATTCGAGATACTCGTGCGGGTTCTCGTACCAGTGCATCCGCCGGTGATTGTCGCCTTCGACGGAACAGACGGTCAGATCCACCGTTCCGTAGTCGGACAGGTCGAACTTGCGCAGCACGCCACCGTCGACCCACGCCACCTCGAGATTGCCCAGCCCGCAGTACCACGACGGCGGACCCCACGTCGCGGTCATCAGAGCGTGGAAGTGGCGAAACCGTTCGGGCGTTGTCGTGCCGAGCGGGACGGTGAACTGCGTGGTCCACGTGCTGTACATGGGCCCCGGCGCGGGCTCGATGCGGCCGAGGAAACCGGTGCCGGGAATCAGTACCGACGGGGAATCGCCTCGCTGCCACCCCAAACGGTCCCATTCATCCTCGATCTCGCCCGCCGTGTAACCGCTGACCCGCAAAGGCCGCACTTCGGTGAGTAAACGGGTGAACCGGGTATCGGTGATCGCCTCCACGCCAATCGACGGTAGTAGCAGGCACCGACAGCGATCGCGTCAACTCCCGGAACGTGTTGTCACACTGCCTCTCACGTCACAGTTCGGTGGCCATCGGACCCCGGCCGCCTCCCTCGGGCTGGTGGCCGCGTTGGGCGTCGCGGTCGAAGATGCCGAGGATCTCGCACGGGCCCGCCTCGGCTCCGATAGCGTGCGGCAGCATGGTGGGGAACTCGGCGGCCTGGTTCGTCTCGACCCGGAACCGCTTGTGGCCCAGCATGAGGACCGCGGTTCCCGAGAGCACGACGAGCCACTCCCGACCGGGGTGCGCGCGCATGCGGGCGGGATTGTCCGGCGGCGGTTCGGTCACTCGCTTGCGCACGACACTCATGCCCGGCTCGCCCTTCATCGACCAGCGCATCACCCCGTGCGCCGCGTCGATCATCGGGCTGATGACGACATTGTCGTCGGCGGCGGTCTCGACCAGTTGATCCAGAGACGTGTCCAGGGCCCGGGCAAGGGTGACCAACTGGTCCAGCGCGAGTCGGCGCTGACCGTTCTCGATGCGCGAGAGCGTGGACTGACTCAGATGGGCGCGGGTGGCCAGTTCCTCCAGTGACCAGCCCTGTGCGACGCGCAACGCCCGGATGCGTTTGCGTACGAGGCCGTCCAACTCCCCATCCGTTTGCGTCATACGCAAGATTGTATGCCTCATATGCAAGATGGGCTATGGTCGCCTACAGGAGCCCCGAGGCTCTGTCGGGGCATCGCCGGATTCGGCGGCAGTACGCGGAGTCGTTCGCGGAATCGGCGACTTTCTCGTTAGAGCCCGCAGCTATCGGGTAGCGCTTACCCATGGAACTTTTCGTGATTCTCGGTCTCGTCCTCTTGGTCGCGGTGGTGGTGGGTTACCGCAAGATCAAGGGAACCGACAAGAATCTCGACATGTCGACGGGCAATCCTCCGGCGAACGACAACAAAGACTGAGACGTCGTGTCGACCGTCGCCGACGAAATCGCCGCGCTCGCGACGCGCAACGGCCTGACCATCGCCGTCGCCGAATCGCTGACCGCCGGACACCTCGCCGCCGCACTCGGCGCGGCACCCGAGGCGGCCGACTGGTTCCGTGGTGGTGTCGTCGCCTACTCACGTCACGTGAAGCACCGCGTACTCGGCGTTCCGGAGGGACCCGTCGTCTGCGAGACGGCCGCCGCGGCGATGGCTGTCGGCGTCGCCGCGCTGATGGGGGCCGACCTCGCCGTGGCCGTCACCGGTGCGGGCGGGCCCGATCCTCAGGACGGGCATCCGCCGGGGTCCGTGTGGTTCGCCGTCGCCGGGCGGAGCACGCGCTCGGCTGTCCATCACCGGTTCGACGGCAGTCCCGAAGAAGTCATCGACCGAACGGTCGAGTACGCGCTCCGACTCCTGCTCACCGCCGCCGAAGAGATCAACGCGGTCGGCCGAATGGCGGGCGCGGACTGAGCTGCTCGCTACGCGCGAACAACCCGGTCCACCCGTGATTGCCCGGCGACGGCCCGGGTATCCGCGCAGCGAGGAGGTGTCGGATGTCGATGGAATGCCACGCGACCGGATCGACGGCGCACAAGTTGGTCACGAAATGCCGGTCTCGGCACGCTCCGAATCGGCCGGGGTGAGGTGACCGTGGACTCCCGGATCCCGACCGTCGGTGTCGAAGAGGAATTCCTGCTGACCGATCCCGAAACCGGCGCGCCGACACCCCGGAATATCGACGTCGCCGCCACGGCGAAAGCAGCGGGGATCGACCTGCAACTGGAACTGACCAGCTGCCAGGTCGAAACCAGCACCGGTGTGCATACCGATATCGCCGAACTGCGCGGTGAACTGCGCACACTGCGTAGCACCGTCGCCGAATGCGCGGCCGAGAACGGCACCCGATTACTGGCGGTGGCCGTGCCGCCCACGGTGCCCGACCGGTTCCCCGTCACCGATACGCCCCGCTACCAGAAGATCGCGGACACCTTCGGCATGATCGCCCACGAACAGGGCATGTGCGGCTGCCACGTCCACGTCGCCGTGCCCGATCGCGAGACAGCGATACTGGTCAGCAATCATCTGCGGCCGTGGCTGCCGGTCTTCCTGGCGTTGTCGGCCAACTCCGCGATCTACCGCGGCAGTGAGACCGGCTACGCGAGTTGGCGCAGCATCCTGTGGCGGCGCTGGCCGAGCGCGGGACCGCCGCCGTATTTCACCTCGGTGGAGGACTACGACTCGATCGTGGCGATGATGCGCGCGAGCGGCAGCATCCTCGACAACAAAATGGTGTATTGGGATGTCCGGCCCTCGGAATCCTTTCCTACCATCGAGACACGGGTCGCCGACGTCCCCGCCACCGTCGAAGAGACCGCGCTGCTCGCCGCGCTCGTCCGGGGCACCGTCGCCACCGGTCTGCGGGCGATCGAACGCGGAACACCCGCTCCGCACGTGCCCGCCGAGGTGCTGCGCGCCGCCTACTGGAACGCCGCGCACTCCGGTCTCGACGGCGACGGACTCGATCCCGTCCACGGCGACGTCGTTCCCCACCGCCGGATGGTCGCCCGCCTCGTCGACCACGTCGAGCCGGTTCTGCGTGACTTCGGCGACCACGCCTTCGTCACCGAGGCCCTCGCCGCCGTGGACGAACGCGGCAACGGTGCACGCCGCCAGCTCCGCGCACTGCGCGCCCACCGCGATATCGGCGACGTCGTGACCGAACTCGCGCACGCGACCCTTCAGTGATCCGGCGACCGGCCTCCCGGCACGGTCGGGCGGCTGCTTGTTTGCCGCGACCACTACCGGGCACACGACCTGTGCCCATGACACGAGACCGAGAGGACCCGGCCATGAATTCCGGACCACGCGCCGACGGTGCCCAGAACTCCGACACCGACCGTGACGACGTCGATCATCTGCCGGATTCGGACGAACAGACGCCGACCGACGAGAAGGACCAAGCCGCCGAGATGGACTACGAGGGCGACACCCCCAATTGACCTGCGGCCGCGCAGATCCGACTCAGCCGTGCCGGGCCGATCTCACGGCTTCGGCTGCCTTCTTGTCCGCCGGGTCGAGTTTGCGGGTGTCCCGCGGTTCGGCGAACGGCTGCGCGTCCTCGGGCAATCCCGCCGCGATCGCCTTGCCGTGGTCGAGTTCGGCGTTGATCTCGGCGCCCAGCAGTAGCGCGATATTGGTCAGCCACAGCCACACCAGGAAGATCACCACGCCCGCGAGGGATCCGTAGGTCTTGTCGTAGGAGGAGAAGTTGGCGACGTAGACGGCGAACAGCACCGAGATGACCAACCAGATCAACACCGCCACGACGCCGCCCGGGCTGATCCATTTCACCCCGCCCTGCTTGGCGTTCGGGCTCGCCCAGAACAAGATGGCCAGCAGCACCGACACGAGTACGAACAGCACCGGCCACTTGACGATGTTCCACACCAGCACGGTGGTGTCGCCGAGGCCGAGGAAGTCGCCGATCTGCTGGGCGACGGGACCGCTGGCCACCACGATGACCGTGCTGATCACCAGCAGGATCACCGCGATGATGGTGACGCCCAGCCGGATCGGCGCGGTCTTCCATATCGGGCGCCCCTCCCCGATGCCGTAGATGACGTTCGACGCGCGCATGAACGCCGCCACATACCCCGACGCCGACCACAACGCCACCCCCAGGCCGACCAACGCTCCGATGCCCGCGCCACGCTTGTTGGACTGTGCCTGGGTGATGAGCGTGTGCACGAAATCGGCGCTCGAGCCCGGCGCGAGCTGCTCCACCTGGTTCATGAGCTCATCGGCCGCGTCGGGTCCCAACAGGCCGAGCAGCGAGACCAGCACGATCAGCCCCGGCACGATCGCCAGAATCGCGTAGTAGGTGAGCGCGGCGGCCAGATCGGTCAAATTGTCGCGCTGGAATTCCTTGGCCGCGCGTTTGACGACCGCGATCAGCGACGGCCGCGATAATTCGGCCGGACTGCTCGGCTGGTTCGGGTCGAGGTCCGGTCTGGCCCCGGAATCGGTCGCCGGGTCCCGGGCCTCGGCACCGTCATCGGTGCTCACCGTTTTCCCGGCCTCATCACCGTGCCGGGTCGCGCCGCCGCGATCTGTCACCATGTCGGTCCGCCTCGTTCGAGTGCATTTCTCGGTCAGGGTGCGCTGAGAAGCAAATGTCACACTGATCGAGCTGTGCCCGGAGCGGCGGTGCTCAAACACTCCGGTCGTGCCGCACCGGTCGAGACTCGAGCTATCCCGAACCGGGCGGAACCGTGAGGCAGAAGGGAGATCGATTACGAGGTGGTCGGCAGTCCGAGATGATTCGTGAGTAGCGCCATCACCGCGGCCACCACCGAGGTTGCCTCTTCGGTCCGGAAGCGGAACAGCCACCCGGAGACCTTGGGCCCGAACGTACTGTTCTTGCCGACATGTCCGTCGGCATCCAAAGCACGTGCCAGACCGTCGATCTGGCGATCGGACAGGCCGACTTCGCGCAGGGACGCGACGAGCCGATCGTCGGTCCCGTTCGAGTCGGCGTTCGTCGTTTCCGCCGTCGACGTGTCGACATTGTCGGATGTAGATCGGTTCCCGGTCATAGGATTCCTTGTCTCACTCGATATTCGGCTACGGATGCGTCCGTGGTGCACCGGATCCCGGTTCGGCATTGGACCTCTGCCACACTCCGACGATGGCATCGGTGAGTTCATCGGCGGCATCGGTCCAGTTCCACTCCGATCGAGGACCCCACTCCGCGAGTTCACCCTCGAGTTCGGCGCAACTGTGTATCAACAGATTTCGTGTCATCATCATGCGGCGTGAACGCACCGCCTCGGGCAGATCCGGCAGGCATCGGGCGATTCCCGCCAATGTCGAAACCAGCGGCGGCGAGGCCAACGCGTCGGCGGACACGACATCGCGGTATGCCGGGTCGGCGATCGCCTGTGCCGCGAAACGCGCGTACCAGCTCGGGACGCCCAGCTCGTCGAGGTGCTCGGTGAACGGACGCACGAAGGCATCGACCCAATCGCCCAGATCGGCCGAATCGGCGATCCGGGTGAGCATGCGCTGCCGTCGTGCCTCGATGGGCTCCCGATGCTTGCTTTCGATCGCGCGCAGCAGATCCGCTCGCGTGCCGAAGTGATAGCACACCGCCGCGTTGTTCCGTTGTCCCGCAGCATCACTGATCTGTCGGTTCGACACCGCGTATATTCCGGATTCGGCCAACAGACGCTCCGCGGCCCGCAGCAGCGCATCGCGGGTCGTGGCGGCCCGATCGTTGCGCAACTCCGATGAGGCTGTCACTCCACCAGTGAAACATCGCCCCTTGATTAAATCAACCAGTTTATTTAATGTCGACGCCGGACCACGTGTCGCCTACGGGCCCCGTTCGGCCTGCTGAGAACGTATTTCTTCACCCGAGCGACATGCGGGCGCATCGACATGGCGTCAGACGTCGCCCGTGCCGTTGACAACTCTCGGTAGCGGGTGAGCCCCGCGGAGATCGGAGGCCGTCCGATGAGCGACGGACAGGCGAGCACGGACATCGATCGCGATCCGCCCCGGGTGACCTACACCTTCTGCCGCTACTGCCCGGCGTCGTGCGGGGTGAAGGTGACCGTCGAGGGCAACCGAGTGCTGAGAATCGGCCCCGACAAACAGAATCCGCACAGTTGGCGCGATTTCTGCGCGAAAGGACGCACCGCGAATCGCCTCGTCGAGCATCCACGACGGATCACGACTCCCCTGCGGCGGGTGGGCGATCGGTATGTGGCAGCGACCTGGGAGGAAGCGATCGCCGATATCGCCGAGCGGATGAACGCCGCGATCACGGCGGGTGGACCCGACGCGGTCGGTATCTACACCGGCAACCCGGCCGGTTTCTCGTCCTCGAACCTGGTGTTCATGAACGGGTGGCTCGACGGGATCGGCACGCACAATCGCTACGCGGTCGGCTCGGTCGACCAGAACGCGGTCCACGTGGTGGCCGAGGCCATGTACGGGTCACCGCTGATGGTGCTGACCTCCGATATCGACAACTGCGACTACTTTCTGATCGTCGGCGCGAATCCCGCGGTGAGCGCGTGGAATTGGGTCGAGTCGGCTCCCGACGGATGGGCCAGGGCACTCGAGCGTCAGCGCCACGGCGCGACCATCGTCGTCATCGACCCGGTGCGCACCGAAAGCGCCGACAAAGCCGACGTCCACGTGGCCGTGCGACCGGGCCAGGACTGGGCCCTGCTGCTGGCGATGGTCAAGATCGTCCTCGACGAGGAACTACACCATCGTGGTGACTGCGCGGACCTGGTGGATCAACTGCCGCAGTTGCGGCGGCTGGCCGAACAGGCCGATCTATCCGACCTCGCGACCAGATGTGATGTCGACACGGACAGGATCCGTTCGCTGGCACGCGGTTTCGCGGCCGCACCACGTGCGATGGCGATCACCCGCACCGGGCTGTCCCTGCATACCGCCGGAACCATCGCCGAATGGCTCGGGCACGTGCTCAACGTGATCACCGGCCGCACCGACCGCCCCGGCGGCCGCCGCTTCCAGCCCGGCTACGTCGACACCCTGCGCCTGGCCGACCTGGCCGGATCCGCGCCCCACACCAGCCGAGTCGCCGGTCGCGGACTCGTCGCGGGCGCCCACGCCCTGGCCGAACTCCCCGAAGAGATCACCACCCCCGGCCACGGCCGGATCCGGGCGATGGTCATCAACTGCGGCAACCCCGTCGTCTCCGGCCCTGACGGCACGAAACTCGACGCGGCCTTGGCCGACCTCGACCTGCTCGTCGCGATCGACTTCGTCCAACGCGAAAGCCACCGCCACGCGCACTGGCTGCTTCCGGCCGTGCACTGGCTCGAACGCGACGACCTGTTGGCCCTGACCAGCAGTTTGCACGACGAGCCCTACATCCAATACGGCGCGAAAGTGGTGGAGCCGCCCGGTCAGGCCCGCGAGGAATGGCGCATCTTCCTCGACCTCGCGTTGGCAATGAAGACTCCCCTGTTCGGTGCTCGCGGACTCAACGGCTTCATTCGGGTCACCCGCGCGCTCGCACGACTGTTCCGCACACCCGCCCTGGCCTTCAACCCGCGCTGGATCGACCGATTGATCATCGCGACCTCACGCAAGATCGACGGCCGTCGAACCACGTGGCGCACCCTGATGGCACACCCGCACGGCATGATCCTCGGGCCACGCGAGTACGGCCACTTCCGCGACGCGCTGCGCACCCCCGACAAACGCGTCCTGCTCGCCCCGGACGAATTCCTCACCCGCGCAGGCGAACTCCTCGCAGATCCACCCCCGACCGCCCCCGCGACCCACCCGTTCCTGCTCGGCAACCAGCGCAGACGCCACTCCATGAATTCCTGGCTCAACGAACTCCCGGGCCTGCACACCGCGGGCAAGAACAACGACATCGTGATGCATCCCGCCGACGCCGGGAAACTCGGAATCCGGGCGGGAGATCGGGTCCGAGTGTCGTCGCCGACCGCGACCATCGAACTTCGCGCGATCCTCAGCGATCGACCCCGCCCCGGCGTCGTGACGATCGATCACGGTTGGGGCTCTCGTATTTTCGACCCCACCGGCGGTGAACCACCCGAGTCCTACGGCACCAACCGCAACCTGCTCGTCGATACCGCGGCCGTCGATCCGCTGTCCCAGACCTCGGCACTGAACGCGGTGTACGTCGCCGTCGAACGCATCGATCCCTCGCCGGATGACGCATGACCGAATCCGATCCACCGTGGGAACCGGCCCGTAATACTTGCGGCCGAACCGTGCGCTTCACTTCTCCGCGGCGCTGCGCATCGAACAGCTGGAGGCGAATATCGCCGAGCAGTTCGGTTTCGCGCTGTCGGATCTGATCGCCGAATACGGTCCGTCCGAGGACCGGAACCGTTGTCCGCGCGTTGATGTCGGTCCCTCGTGCCACACTCACCACGTAGCTGTCCGGCCACGAGGGAGAACGATATGGCCGCCACCGAAGACCGGCCCGAGGTGAGACTGGTCGCGCACTGCCGCCGCTGCCACGGCTGGCTGCTCTCGCCACGATCGGTCGCAGACGGCATCGGACCGACCTGCGCGATCCGCGAACGAGCCGAACTGCGCGCAGCCGGAACCCCGGCGCTGACGCTGTTCGACATCGCGGCCTGAACGGCCGGCGAGTCTGCGGTTCGAGCGCCGGGTGACCGTACGCCGCCCTCCTCGAACACCCACCGACCTGCGGTTCGTGAATGGACCTACGGCGTGGTCGAATCCATTCGCAGCCGGGTCAGTTTCGACCTTTCGATCAACCAGTGGTCGCCGACTTTGCGGTACGACTCGTGGTAGTGGCCGTATCCGCGCAGTTCGGTGCCGTTGGGCCAGCGCAGGTTGTCCTCCATTGCCCAGATACCGCGAGCGGTGGTCTCCGAGATCAGCTCGATCTCTGGAGTGTGACCGTGGTGCACCGTGACGACGCCGTCCAGCGCCGCGGTGAGGAAGGTCATGAACTCGTCGGCACCGGCCACCAGCGAACCACCGGATTCACTGGAGTCGATGACGACGTCGTCGGTGAACAGCGCCCGCATACCGGCCCAGTCCTTGGTGTCCATCGTGCGGAAGTATCGCGCCTTCAGCTGACGGATCGCCTCGTAGTCATCCATAATTCGTTCCCTTCCAGGGTGATCGGTACGGGATTGTGCGCGATGAGCGCTGCCCCGGCAGACCGTGGCTAGTGCCGAGTCGACTCGGCGGTGGATGTCCTGGACAGCGCGCGCTGGGCGGCGTCCTGGAGTAGCGCCGACCGTTCCCGCACGGCGACATCGAGGTCGCCGTGGGTGATGATGTAGCGGGCCCCGGCCAGCACCTCGTCGACGATATTGGACGCGGCCTGCTCGGGAGATGCGGGCGCGCGCACCATCCCGGGGTTCGATGCCGCCATCGCCTCGAAATCGGCGGGCTCGCCGATCGGGCGACGCAACTCGGCAGGCTGCACGGCCGCGCTCGATTCCAGGTGCCGCGACGCCATTCCGGACGGGAAGATGACCGAGACCGTGATCTGATCCGCCAGTTCCAGCCGCAGGGTCTCCGCCAGACCCCACACGGCGAATTTGCTGGCCTGGTAGAGACCGAGTCTCCCGGCCGGATCCAGGACCGATGACGATGCCGTGAAGGCCAGACGGCCGTTCGGCGCGCTGCGCAGCAGTGGCAGGAAGGCCCGCGCGGTTCGGGCGGATCCGACGACGTTGACGTCGAGCACCCACTGCCATTCCTGATCGGTGAGTCGTTCGACCGCGCCGAACAGTTGCACCCCGACGTTGGACACGACGAGGTCGGCCCGCCCGTACCGATCGACGACGGACGCGGCCGCCGCGTCGACCGAAGCCGAACTCGACGTGTCCATCTCGATGGCGGTCACCGCGATGCCGTGTCGCGCGGACAGGGTCTCGGCTTCGGCGCGCGCACGGTCGACATCGATGTCGAGCAGCGCGACCCGCATCCCTCGCCCCGCGCACTGATCGGCCAGTGCGAGCCCGAAACCCGAAGCACCGCCGGTGATTACGGCGACCTCGGTGTCCGACTCGTCCGCAGCCGGATGACTCTGTGACGTCATGGTGATCTACTCCTGTCGGCCGAAAGGCCCCGTGAGGTATCGCAACGGACCATGTGCGCCGCGCGAGGGTGGGCAGGGTAGATCCGGCGGTTCCGGGTCCGCGTAGCCCATGCCGCTCCTCCACTCCGATTCACCCAGGATCGAATATTCAACTTTCGAAGTTGTATATTCGAAGAATGTAGGGAAGTTCGCGGTCCGGGTCAATCCCCCGGCCGGTTGCTCGGAGCACGCGTGTGCCCCCGCATCCGGTCGCCACAGGCACCGGACCGGGAGCGTCGTTGTAGTCTTCGCGAAGTTCGTTCGCCGATGGTCAGGAGTTGCCGGTGCCCGCGTCGTCACCACCGACCCGGCGCGTGGTCGAGGTCGTGGCGCTGCTCGCCGAACGGCACGACCGACCGCCGAGGCTCAACGACGTGGTCAACGTCCTCGGTCTCAATCAAGCGACCGCACACGCGATCCTGGCCGAACTCACCGCCGTCGGATGGATCTCACGCGACCCGATCGACAAGACCTACGCGCTGGGCGCCGCACTACTGCGACTGGTCGGGTCGGCCGACCCGACCCGGCACACAGTGCACGCCGCGCACGCCGCCGCACACGCGGCCGCCACCGAAACCGGCTACGCGGCGTCGGTATCCGAACGACTCGAGGACACGCTCGTCGTCCGCGCGTTCGTACCCGCCGCCGCACCCGGCTGGACCTTCGCCGCCGGGGACACGATTCCCTTCGAAGCCCCGTTCGGGCCGGCCTACGCGGCATGGGAACCCGAACACGAACGTCGAGACTGGCTCGAGCGCAGCGGAATCACCACCGCCACCCACCGGGCGCGCATGGAGCAACAATTGGAGACAACTCGCGAGCGCGGATACAGCATCGAACACCTCAGCCCCGACATGGCCACCGCCATCCCCGCGATGACCCGCATGCAGACCGGCGCGCTCTCCGAATCCGTACGCACCCGCATCGACGAGGTCATCCTCGAACTCACCACGAGCCCCGGCCTCGGCAGCCCGAGCGACCCGGCCGAGAAGTACTACATCGGCGCGATCGCCGCCCCCCTCTTCGACGAACACGGCCGCACCGCGTTCAACCTCTGCCTGCACCCGTTCACCGCTCTGCCCCTGCCCGAGGTCGAACTGCTCGGATCGCTTCTCGTCCGCGCCGTCACCGCGATCGACGCCACCCACTCCTGACCACACGGTCCGACCGGCTGCGCCCCGCGCCGAACCGGCACGGACGGCGGTGTCGTCTGGTCAGAAGCCGATGGTCGTTTCGAAAGTATCGCGACTCCGGGTGAGCCGGTACCAGCGGTCGGCGATCGCGTCCGGATCACCGTCCCCGGCGCCCGGGGCGATCGGCAGACCGATGCAGACGTGTCCGATGTAGATGCCGTCCTCGGCGAGGTCGTCGCGGACCGCGCTCGCCCAGTTACGGAGTCCGGCCGCAGCGATGCCCGCGTTGCCCATCATCGCCAGTGGGACGATCGCGGACATGCCGGTGGTGAACATCAACGCGCCGTCACCGGCGCCGCGCATGGCGGGCAGCACCGCTCGCGCGGCGGTGAGCGCGCCCTCGACTCCGACTGCGAACTGCGTCCGCGCCGATAGCGCGGTGGTGTCCCGAGCACTGGTGTACCCGAGCGCGGCGGGATCGGGCATCTGTCCACCGGTGTAGTCCCACGTGGCGTTGGGGCTGTAGGACAACACGCCGATACGGCCGAGGCGACCACCGGCCGCGGCCAAGGCGGCGGTCAGTCCTTCTTCGTCGGTGACATCGGCGGGAAAGGCCTCGACGGTGATCCCCTCCTCGCGTAGGGCAGCCGCGATCGGGTCGAGTTTGGCGCGGTTGCGTGATATCAGGGCCACGGGATGACCGGCGGTCCCGAAACGACGGGCGATCGCGGCGCCCAGGCCGGGGCCAGCGCCGACGACGGCGATGGCGGCAGGGGTGGAAGTCATGGCGCTCCTCATTGGTTACGATTTGTATGTAATGCACGCTAGCGAGAAGAACGCACGCCGACAAAAGGCACTTTCATGTCAGAAACGCACCCCCTGCCCGATCTGGTCGCCGCCCCTCCGATGCATCCGTGTGCGGCGTGGCCCGACAACGGCCGGACCATCCGCGAGACGCTGGACCGGGTCGGTGACAAGTGGTCGGTGCTGGTCATCGGGATTCTCGCGATGTCGGGGCCGTTGCGGTTCGGCGAGCTGTACCAGCGCGTTCCCGGAATCTCGCAACGAATGCTCACCCTCACCTTGCGTCACCTGCAACGTGACGGCCTGCTGACCCGCACCGCCTACGCGGAGTTCCCACCGCGCATCGAATACCGGCTCACCGCCCTCGGCGACAGCCTGCGCACCGTGGTCACAGCCCTGGCCCAGTGGGCCACCGACCACGACGACGAGATCGAAGCCGCGCGAAACGAATTCGACGCCGACACATCGGCACGCCGATGACACCCGGACGCGGGCACTGCACAACCCGAGCCCGGACCACGCCTCCGCCCCAATCGCGCTCAATCGCAACGTAGGACGACCTTTCCGAAAGCGTCACCGGTGCGCACGTGGTCGAACGCGGCATGGGCTCGCTTCAGCGGCCAGACCGAATCGATGGGTATCTCGAGATCCGCGGTAGCGCACAGGTTCGCCAAGAGCCTCAGTTCGGCGGCCGATCCCATGGCGGTGCCCAGCACCGACAGCGACCGCGTGAAAATCTGTGTGAGGTCGAGGTACGCGGTCGGGTGTCCACCGGCGACGCCGACGCTGACCACGCGTCCGCCCGCCCGCAGCGATGTCAGCGCGTGGCCGACCGAGTCGCCGCCGACGCAGTCCACGACAGCGTCGACCGGTGCGGGCACGGGCGCTCCGGGTTCGAAGGCCGCCTCCGCACCCAACTGCGCGACCGCGCGGGCGCCTCGAGCGGCGCTGCGGGAACTCACCCATACCCGCGCACCCGCGGCACGGGCGAGCACGATCGTCGCGGTGGCCACTCCCCCACCGGCGCCATGGACGAGAACCGTTTCCCCGGGCCTGATCTGCGCGCGAGTGAACAACGCGCGGTAGGCGGTGAGCCATGCGGTTCCCAGCGATGCCGCCGATTCCCATGACAGCACAGCGGGTTTGGGCACCAGATTCGCGACCGGTACATGCACGGTTTCGGCGAAGGTGCCGTCGATACCCTGGGACAGCATCCGCAGTCCAGGGTCGAGCATCGGGTCCCCGACGGTGCGCGTCGGGTCGGTGACAACGGGGTAGACGATCACTTCGTTGCCGTCGGCGTCGATACCCGCACCGTCGGAACCGAGAACTGTCGGAAGTCTGGTCGGGTCGGCGCCGTGGCCACGCATCATCGCGAAATCGCTCGCGTTGATGGTGGCCGCCCGCATACGCACGGTGGTCCAGCCCACCGGGACCAATGATTCCGGCCCGTCGGTGACGGAGACAGCGAGACGCGGGTCGGTAGCGGAGGGATCCACCAGGCGGACTGCCAGCATCCGGTTCACCGTGCCGGGAACGCGTAGGGCAGATCGTGTTCGATTCTCAGGTGCGAAATCCGCCATTCACGATCGCGGAATCGTAGATCCGCCTTCAGATATCCGCACTCGATCGGTGTGATGACGCCTTGGGCGCCGAGCGCGTCCGCGGGCCAGCCGGAATCGGGGCGTGCCGCGCCCGCGGCGTTGTAGACGATGAACTGGGCGTCGAATCGTGCCTGTTCCCCGGCGACGGAAACCAGCGGGTTCATGGTGGTGTGATGGCTCCAACTCCGGACCGGATGGGGTGCCATCGCCGTGGTGACGGCGGTCGCGATCGTCGCCGCGCCGGTGAGTTCTGCGAGCAGTTGTGACTGACCCTCACCCCGGTAGTAGACGGCCACCGTGGCGCTTTCCCAGAAGACCGATTCCATGGCGTCCGGGTCGCGGTGGTCTGCGGCGCGCACGTATCGGGCGAAGACCTCCGAGACGAGACGGTGGGATGTCGGGGTGAGAGCATCGGGATTCGAGATGGTTGCGTTCATATCGTCGAGTTCACCGCGTCGCGCGGCCGGGAGCTATGCCCCGTTTCGTCTCGGACCTATACCCTGTGGGTATGGATCTGGAGATCAGGGACCTCGAGTACGCGATCGCCTTGTCCGAGGAACTCAACTTCACCCGCGCCGCCGCCCGTCTCGGGATCGCTCAACCACCGCTGTCCCGGGCGATCGCGCGCCTGGAGCGTCGACTGGGAGCCGCGCTGTTCGCACGCACCAGCCGCTCGGTCACGCTCACCGCGACGGGGGCCGAGTTCGTCGCCGACGCGCAGACCATCCTGAAAGAACTACAGGCGCTGATCGATCGGACCGGTGCCGCCGATCGGCGGCGCGAGTTGGTGATCGCGGCCCGCCCGGCCACCGGTTCCGGACTGCTGCACGACATTCTGGAACGCGCCGCCCGACTGCCCGATCCCCTTCGGCTGCGCGTGATCCTCGAACGAGATCCCGGCGCGGCGGTCCTGTCCGGGGCAGCCGATATCGCGCTGCTCTGCCTGTCCCAGGCTCCCGCGAATATGGCCGTCGATCAACTCGTCGATCAACCGGCGGTCGTCCTGCTGCCGGAAAACCACCCGCTGGCAAGCTATTCCACACTCGGCGTCGAACAAGTCCGGCGACTGCCCGGCCACATGGTCGACTGCCCGCAGATATCCCTGGACGAGATCGTCGACCTGATCCGCCTCGAGGGGCGCTCGGTGTTGGCCAGCCGCGATGTGACAACACGTCTCGGTGACCACGTCGTCGCCGTCGCAGTGCCCGACGCGCCGACCATCGGCTTCGGACTGGCCTACCCCGCCACCGCGACGCACCCACGTCTGCCCGAACTCATCCGCCAGGCCCGGCGTGTGGCCTACACCTACACCGAAGAATCGGCCCTACACCCCCGGCACTGATCCACGCGACGCCTGCGAGGATTCCGACGATCGGTTCCGGTCCGATCACCAACTCCTCGAATAGCCGACAGGGAGCGGCCGCGCGTCGATGGCGCCGTGACGGAAGCCGTCATCCGCCGACGGTATCGATCATCTGCTTCTGTTCCCTTCTGCCGCTACGGTTTCCGGTCATGACCTCGATGCGGCGGCGTCGGGATGACGGTCGACTTCGATGTCGGGTTCTTTGGTCCCGCCTTCGGGCCGCGCGTAGGCGACGAGCGGCCCGAGCCGGGGGCCACCTCTTGCTCCCGAGCGAAACGTGTAGCCAACGCGGTCGACGCCGGGGTGCCGACGAGCAGCTTGCGCAACAGCGTGGCGAGCTGGTCGACCTCATCGGCTGTCAGTCGGTCGGTGACATGTGAGCGGAGTTCCCCCATACCGTCGACGGCGTTCACCGCCTTCCTGCCGTCCGCGGTGAGCGCGAGCGTGACGATGCGGCGGTCGTGGGTGCCCCGGTCACGGGTCACCAGGCCGCGCTGGACAAGAGTGTCGACCAACCGACTGGGGCTACCCGCCTCACACACCAGCGACCGGCCCAGGTCGACGAGGGTGAGCGGCCCACTCTCCGCGAGAACCTCCAAGACCTCGGTTTGCGCGGGCGTGAGGTTGTGTTCGCGCAGACCTGCGGCCAGAGTGCGGCTGCCGTGCCGCTGCGCGGCCAGCACCAGATAGCGGAGCTCATCGACCGAAGCGGGGACGCCATCGGATCTTTCGATCTCGGTTCGCAGGGTCATCGACGGTCCTTCCTCGGCGGCCGGGTTGACGAGTGGCCCCACCCAGCGTATCAATGACAACACATTGATGTTGTATCACTGATTTAAACAACATTGATTGTCCTCTCACCGAATACGAATCGGATCGACCGACCCCGTCAACCCCGACGAGAGGAGCGCGACGACCAACGGCCGGATCGACTTCCTCCACACCTCTCCTGGACACGAAAGCGAGCACGACCCTTATGAACACCACCGATCGCAGGGTTCTCGTCATCGGCGCCACCGGCGTCAGCGGCACACTGATCAGCCGCAACCTCGCCGCGGCGGGCATACCACTCACCCTGGCCGCCCGCCGCATCACACCGCTGCAAGACCTGGCCCACACCTTGGCCGCCACCGCCGTCACCGATTTCGACCTCACCGACCCCGACCGCGCGGTGCTATCGGCCGCGGCGGTGGTGAACGCTGCCGGCCCTTTCACCGGAACCACCTCCGCACTGGTGCGCGCCTGTCTACGATCCGGTGTCCCCTACATCGATATCGCCAACGAATTCACCGCCGTCCACGAACTACTCGAACTCGACGACGACGCCCGGGCCGCCGGCGTCCCCCTGGTGACCGGCGCGGGATTCGGTCCGGCCATCTCCGAATCCCTTCTCCGGCAACTACTGCCCACCCTCACCACCACCCCTCGCGCGGTACGCGTGGTGTGCGCGCCCGCAGCCGAAACCCTGAGTCCCGCGGTACAGGCCACCGTCACCCAGGCCATCGCACACGGCGCCACCCGATACGTCGACGGCACCCTGAGTTCCTCACCATTCGGCTCCGGACAGATCCACATCACCTTCGGCGGCCATGACTGGACCGTGCTGCCCGCACCGACCGCCGACCTCGACGTCGCCCACCGCCTCACCGCCGCGCCCGAGGTGACCGCCTACTTCGCCGCCCCCGGCAACCGCCCCGCCGCTCCGACACCCACCTCCTATGTTCACATCGAAATCGACACCGCGACAGAAACATTCACCCGAACGGTCGCCCTCGGTCGCGGCGCCGAAGCGACCGCGGCGATCGCGGCGACACTGACCCTCAGGCTGCTCGACAGCGATCTCGCGACAATCGCGGGGGCATGGACACCGGGCGCGCTGTTCGGCCCTGAACTCGCCGCCGACGCCGCCGATATCCGCCACCTGACCACCGGAACGGCAGGGCTGCCGCGATGACCCCACTGCCCTCCCACATACACCGACTCGGCGACGACCACGTCAACTTCTGGCTCGTCACCACCCCCGACGGACTCACCCTCATCGACACCGGGCTACCCGGCCACTGGCCCGCGTTCACCGCCGCCCTGAAATCACTGCGATACAGCCCCACCGACATCACCGCGATCCTGATCACCCACGCCCACCCCGACCACCTGGGACTCGCCACCCGCATCCACCAACTGAGCGGCGCCAGCACCTGGATCCACCGCGCCGACACCGACCTGGCCGCCCACCCACGCGCACTGCGACGCCACGCCCGCCCCGAACGCCCACTACTGCCCTACCTCCTACGCCACCCCACCTCAGCCCGAACCCCACTACACCTGCTGCGCCTCGGCATGGCAACCGTGCCACCCGTCACCGCGACACACACCTTCCACGACGGGCAGCACATCGACGTGCCCGGACAACCGATCGCCTTGCACACACCCGGCCACACCCCCGGAAGCAGCAGCTTCCTCCTGCCCGAACACGGCATCATCTTCACCGGCGACACCCTCGTCACCCACGACGCCGTCGGCCACCACCACGGCCCCACAGCCATCTGCCGCGCCTTCACCCACGACAGCCACACCGCGACCACCTCACTGCAACGACTCGCCACCATCGACGCCGACCTCGTCCTACCCGGCCACGGACAACCCTGGACCGAAAACATCGCCACCGCCGCACACCAAGCCCTCCGACACGGCATCACCTGAAACGGCACCTTTGCACCGCCGCGCGGCCGCAGCGCGTCGCCGGGCCCTCCAAAGACGACAGAACAACTGAACTCAGCAGTACCGCAGCACTTTCCGCGACCTGTTCCTATGCCGCCTGCGATGCCCTCAGCTCGGCTGGGCACTCCCCGCAAAGCCACCCTCAGGTCGGTTCGGCCGCACGCCGTCGATGAGCAAATCCAGTAGGCGTGGCGCGAGACCCTCCTGCCGAACACTCTCGGTGATCAGGGCGATCCCGCCCAAACTCATGAGCAGGTCATAGGCGTCCACGCCGGAGCGGATCGTGATGTCGGCGCGTCCGGCATCGAGCAGGGTCGCGAGCGCGTCTCGTAGTAGTCCGCGGGTGCGCATACGGTCGTCGTCGGCGGCCAGAACGACCCGTAGGGCGTCCGCCATCCCGTGTTTGGCGGCCATGAAATCCAAGAACTGCCCCATCCAGGCACGCAAAGCCCGCACTGCCGAAAGCTCGGCGGCCAACACTTCCGCCGACCCGCACAACCGAGCGATCTCGTTGCCGTACACCGCCTCTACCAGCGCTTCGCGGGTCGGAAACCGCCGGTAGAGGGTCCCGATACCGACACCCGCCTCCTCGGCTATCGCCTTGAGCGAAGCCCCCGTCCCCTCTCGGGCAAACGCCGCCGCGGCGACCTCGAGCAGTCGCTGATGATTCTGGCGCGCGTCCGCTCGCAGTGGCCGTCCCGAACGATCGGTCATCACGTCTCCCCATGCACAGCGGTTGTAAGCGGAGCCATCTCCGCTTACAGTGGACGAGTAAACGGAGTCAGCTCCGGTTACTGTACGTGTCGAAAGGTTCGCAATGAACAGCACTCTCGTCACCACCCCGTTCGGGGCCCGATCCACCGCAGCCGAGGTCATCGAAGGCATCGACCTGACCGGGCGACGCGCCATCGTCACCGGCGGCGCGTCCGGCATCGGCGTCGAAACCGCCCGCGCGCTGGCAAGCGCGGGCGCCGACGTGACCCTGGCGGCCCGAGACCCGAAAGCCGGCGCACGCGTCGCCGCCGACATCGCCGAAGACACCGTCAACCCGAACATCCGATACGCCCACATCGACCTCGCCGACCCCGCGTCGGTCACCGACTTCGTCACCGCGTGGAACGGCCCACTCCATATCCTCGTCGCCAACGCGGGCATCATGGCACCACCGGAAACCCGCACACCCCGGGGCTGGGAACTCCAGTTCGCCACCAACCACCTCGGCCACTTCGCCCTGGTCACCGGACTGCACGACGCATTGGCGGCGGCCGGGAACGCCCGCGTCGTCGTGGTCAGCTCCGTCGGACATCTCAACAGCGACATCGACTTCGACGACATCCACTTCACCCACCGCCTCTACGATCCGTGGACGGCCTACGGCCAATCCAAGACCGCGAACATCCTGTTCACCGTCGAAGCCGCACGGCGCTGGGCCACCGACGCGATCACCGTCAACGCCCTCAACCCCGGACGGATCACCGCAACCAACCTCGCCCGTCACATCGGCGACATCGCCTCTGCCCCGGCGTCGTTCGACCCCACCAGCACCGACGTATCCTGGAAAACCGTCGAACAAGGCGCCGCGACCTCGGTCCTGCTCGCCGCGTCCCCACTCGTCCGGGCCGTCACCGGAACCTACTTCGAAGACTGCAACCAAGCCGTCCCGCATCAGCCCGGCATCCGACGAGGCGTTGCCGCCTACGCGCTCGACCCTCGGCACGCATCCCGGCTCTGGCATGCCTCGCGTGACATGATCACCGCCGCGGAACACGTCGAGTAGCAGAAGCCGAGGAAGCGGGGCTTATCGACGAAGCACACAGCCCGCCAACCGATTCCATCCAACATCGGCCCGACGGGGACAGCCCGGATTCAGAGCCACGCAAGACCCCGGAGCCGTCGACATCAGCGAATTCACTGACGTACATGTTCACGAACGAAATATTGTTCTCGATCGAATTCGACACGGTGAGCACGCTCGGATTCGCGGCGTGGCCGACCACACCGGCGAGTCGACCGAACCCGGGCCCTCCACGAATGGCGCACGACGAACTCGGATTTGTCGGCGTGTAACCCAGCGCGCGGTTCGCGAAGCGTGACTAGTGTGGGGTATGGCGATCAGGGACGTCACAGTCACCGTGACGATCGACGAAAACGACTGGCGGCTTCTGCAAGATGCCGCGGACTGTGCGGGAATGACCGTGCAGGCCTACATCGGTTGGAACACAAAACTTTTGGCTCAGCAGTCGGGGCCCGCTGTGGCCGAGGTTCGACACCAGAGATCACCTTCACGTTCTCGACGCATTCCCGTGGTGGTCGACGAAACCGAGGAACAGGCGTGGGAATCCTCGTTCACCGAACGCCTGTCCCACCGCGCCGACCTCTACCGGGAACCCTGAACCTCACTGGAATACGCGGTGGTACACGCCGCGCGATCGGTGATCACCCGACCCAGCGAGTGTCGCGATAGCGTGAATTCCGGTTGCCTCCGCGTCCGGACGGCGACCAACGCGAACATGGCGCCGGGGACGGGTCCCTCGCAGATCAGCGGGCTAATCTATTCGGGACTGCTCGCGAACGGATTGTCGACGTAGCAAGTTCAGCCGTGGTCGCCGCCGCCCAGCCGAGAACGACTCCGCGAAGGCAGCCCAGCTCGCGACCGCGAGTGCTGCGACCGCGATAGCACCGTAGAGCGTGGCCAGGCCGAAACCCTGGGTGACGGCGCTCGTCATCCAACTGTGGCTCGGTTCACCGACGGGAAGTTCTCCGGCGGTATCCATCAGCGGTGCCGGGTCCTCGTTGTTCGCCACCTGCGTAGCGAGATCCCGGAGTCGATCCTCGGACAGGCCGGGCAGGTTTGCGCGCAGGCCGGCGGTGATGCCGGTCATGAGCACCGATCCCATGATCGCGATGTTGATCGCCAAGAAGGTCAGTCGTGCGGTCATGTCGATTCCCGAGGCCGTTCCGGCACGTGACTCGGGAACCGAGGCGGTGGTGGTGTTGGTGACCGGCGTATTGGTCAGTCCCAGCCCGGCTCCCGCGACCAGCGCCCCGGGCAGGATGGTCATCCAACTCGGTTGGCTCACCGCACTTCCCAGGTAGAGCAGGAAAAGCCCCGCGCCGATGACGGCCGAGCCGATCGGAATCATCGTGCGCGCTCCGAAGCGGAGTGCGAGTCGCTCGGCCGAGGGCGGGAGCACGAAGGTGGGCAAGGTGTAGGCCAGGAGCACGGCGGATGCGGTAGCGACGTCGTAGCCGAGTCCGCGTTCGAGGTAGATGGGGAGATAGACGATCAGCGGCCAGAAACTGAAGTTCATGCCCACCGCGCCCAGTAGTGCGCCACGAAACGGTCGGATGCCGAACAACGTCAACGGAACCATCGGCCGGTCGACGTGCAGCTCGATGAGGATGAATGCGATGAATCCTGCTGCGGCACAGCACAGCACCGCAATTCCGAGCGGGCTGGCGAACCCTACGGTCGGCCCCTGGGTGATGTAGAAGACGAGGGCGAACAGCGCGACGCTCAGTGTCACCATGCCGGGGATGTCGAGGTAGCCCCGGGCGGCCTCACGGGATTCCCGAACCCCGAAGGCGATCAGCACGAGAGTGAGCGCGGCGAGCAGGACATGCACGAGAAATACCCATCGCCACCCCGCCACAGCGACCAGCCCGGCACCGATGATCGGACCGAAGCCGAGTCCGAAGCCGAGACCGATCCCCCATATCCCGAAGGCCCGAGCACGTGGGCGTCCTTCGCGGAATTGCTGCGACAGAATAGCCAGGCCGCAGATCATCATCGCCCCGCCGGCCACACCCTGTAGCGACCGTCCACCGATGAGAACCGGAACCTGCGGCGCCAATCCGCACAGCGCCGACGCTATCCCGAAAACGGTGACAGCAGTGAGGAATACGCGGCGACGACCATAGCGATCAGCCAATACACCCGCCGCGACCAGGACGACGACGCCTGCGATCGTGTACGCGTTCATGATCCACTGCAGATCGGTGAACTCTGCGTTCAGAAGGTCGCCGACCAGCGGCAGGACTACAGGAACGCTGGATATCTCCAGCCCGAACATCAAGGCGGACAGAAAACTCGCGGCAAGCGCGAGTTCAGCGCGACGCGCGGGGGCGTTGTTCATGACACTATCGTCGCGCCGGGAACCCGCTTCATGAACCACTGATCAACGGAGAATATCGCCATTTGCCGTTGGAACACCGGTACCATCGGATCGGTGTCATCGAATCAACGGCCATCTCTCGATTCCACCGACAATGCGATTCTGCAACAGCTTCAGCAGGACGGGCGCATCAGCATCGCCGACCTCGGGCGCGCGGTCGCGATGTCGCCGTCCTCGACCGCCGAGCGTGTGCGGCGGCTGACCGAATTCGGTGTCCTGCAAGGTTATACAGCGATCATCGACCCCGCCGCCCTCGGCTACCCCCTCACCGCGTTCATCCGCCTACGCCTCACCGTCGGCACGGGAAAGGGTTTCCACGAGTTTCTCGACAACACCGCTCAGATCCTCGAAGCGCATCACCTGACCGGAGACGACTGCTTCCTGCTCGAGGTCGTCGCCCAGTCGATGACCGACCTCGAATCATTGGCCGACCGGCTGGTCACTTTCGGCCATGTCACCACGAATCTGGTGTTCAGCAGCCCCAAGACCAAGCGAGGCCTACCACCCAGCGTCTGAATCTCACACCCGTTCCCGTCTGCCGAACGAGAGACAGGCCCAGGACCTGACATCGGATCAGCGAGGAGCGCTGTCGCCGAAGTCCCCCTCCCGATCCGTACCCGAACCGCGTCGCGCGGTACCACGAAATGCCTGCGGGGATTTCACGTCGAGCGAAGGCGTTGTCGAGGTCAGATCAGCTCCGGCGGAAGTGTCAACGACGGGACGAGTGTCGCCAGGTCGACGAGCTCGATGTGGGCGCCGTGAACGCGAGTGAACTCCGCGATGGTGAAATCGGTGGCGGGCCCGAAGCGTTCCGCGAATCGTGCCCTGGCATGAGGGGACGATCGGGCGAGCGCCCACTCGATTGTCGATGTGGATGTCGTGAGAAACCTGCCGGGCAGCGCACCGACGACGAACAGCTGAGCGCGCCGACCGCTTTCATCGAGTGCCAGGTGGACTAGATCGGCGACGACACCTCGTTTGCGCATGGTGTCGGCGCCTTTCCATTGTGCGACTTTGAATTCGGCTATTCGACGGTCGGTTTCCAGATCGAACGGACGCGAGGGATCATTTCCCGCTCCCAGGGACGGACGGCGGACGACGATCTCTCCCGGTTCCAGAATGGCCGGTAGCACACGGGCGATAACCGTCGCATGGATGACGTCGCTGAGGCGCCCGACATGTGCGCGCACGGCCAGTGCGGCATCGAGCAGGTCGTCGCTGAATCCGTACTCGGTGACCACCTCACGACTCGTTTCCGATCCAGCACGGTCGAGCGCGGACTCCGCGGCGGCGAGGTGGGCTGTCAGGTCGCGGTCGGTGAGAAACCGCAACAACGTCGCGAACGACTCTGCCAGTTCAGCACTGCCACTGGACCTGTCGGCGTCTTCGGCGTGAACATCCGCAGTCCGCTGCGGCGTATAGCTACTGGTCCGCAGCCCCAACCTGCGCAGCTCCCTGAGGGCTCGATGCGATGTGTACGCCGATCGTGGCAATCCGGTGATCAGTTGGTACACCTGCTTCGGCGGATAGCGTTTGTCCGCAACAACCATCCAGTGCTCGCGAATCGGCTCGGGATCAACCCGGCCTATCTCTTCGAGGACCGAAGTCTCGATCGTCTCTTCCATCCCAGTGACATTTCACCACCACGGGCAACTACAGCAACGGCAGCCGCGTATCAGGATTCGCGCGCTGCGATCGCGGCTTGGATTCGCCGTAGCGTGCGCAGGCCCTTCTTCGCGGCCACGCTCACCATGCCGTCGAAGACCGTCGAGCCCCGGTCGTTGGCCATCAGCCGTTCCAGTGTCGGCACCGCACGATCGTCGCCGGTCGATCCGAGTGCGACAGCCGCCCAGTATCGCTGGTCGGGGTCGTCGCTCTCGGCGGCCGCGCACAACCTGGGGATCACGTCGGGGGCGAATTGGGACAGCGCGCTGGCGATATAGCCGATGCGGAAGTACTTGCGGTTCTCGAATTCGTCCCATAGTGCGGCCAGGGCCGCATCGCCGCCGATCATGCCGAGGGCCTCGGCGGTGCGTTCGCGCATTCCCGCGATCGAGTCGTGCAGCAGGGGTGTGAGTGCGGGGACGACCGATTCGTCGCCGAGGGTGCCCAGCGCGATCACCGCTTGGTCGCGGGCCATCTGTTGTGAGTGGTCCAGCATCGCGACCAAGCCGGGAACCGCCTCGCGGAAGCCGAGCGCCGCGCAGCCCATCGCCGCCCACGCCTGGCAGTTGTACCGAGTGTCGCCGAGGGATGCGAGCAGGGGCGCCTTCAGTGTGTCGTCGCCGAAGACCTCGGCCCGGTTCAACGCGCGACTATAGAGCGACCGGTGGTAGTCGGGATAATCGCGCACGAGCGCGCGCAGCGCTTCCTCGGCGGATGTGTCCCCGTCACCAGCCCGCACGAGTAGCAGCCGCAGATTTTCCTCGCGGGTCTCGAGATCACCGTCTTTCAGGCGACGCGCATCAGCTGGGTTCACCGCACAACGGTACCTGGCGACGATCGCGTCCCCTGGCCACGCTCGGGGCGTCGGCGCAGCTCGAACGCGCACGTCGTATTCGGCCTCCGTACGAGAGTGGTCGAACACCGAGGCAGAGCCACATCGTCGATCTAGCCCGCGGGCGAGATTTCACCGCGCGTGCAGCGGCAGCGCCGGGAAGGCGAAATCCCGCCACAGCAGCCGCGAGGTCTCCTCCGGGTAGGCGGTGACCGTCGACGGCGTGTCGAAGATCTGGGTGAGGCGCTGATCGGCGTCGTACGCGGGCCAGCCCGGGTCGCCGTGCGCGGCGAATGCCGTCCACGACCCGCGTATGCGCGCCGAGAGTTCCGCAGCCTCCGGCGGGGGCGGATCACCGATCAGCATGGCGGTCCGCCCACTGTCCAGGTTGCCGAAGACCAGCGGCACATCCAGACCGTGGCAGGCACCCAGAGCGCCGTCCATGCCGGGGGCGGTCCAGGTCAGCTCGTAGAGGTGGACCCGGCCGCTGCCCGCGATCCGGGCGTCGGCGAGCGCGACGCTGGGCATGCGGAACAGCCAGTCGGCGTTGACCAGTTCGTAGAGTTCCTCGTCGTCGGCGTCCGGGAACGCCTCGCGATACCGCCGCGCACCATCCGGGCCCGCGGTGAGAACGTGCAGCGCGGTCTCTGTTTGTTCGGGGGTGACCTGGCCGAGCACACCGTCGATCAGGCTGAACAGCCGGTGCTCGTGGCGCGTGTGTCCGACGAGAAGCTCGACGTCGCGGGCGGCGCCGTCGGCCAGCCCCTGCCAGGGGGTCGTGGGCAGCACGTCACCGTCGATGACCGGTGCGTACGGAATCGGCCGGAGGGTGATCTGCCCCCAGCGCTCCCGCCACCGGTCCATCTTGGCGAAAACCTCGTCGCCCGCGGCGGGCAGCAGGTCCGGTGGCACCTCCGACAGCCCCGACACCGTGGGAGCCACGCCGAGTTCGGTGGCGAAGGCCGCGGTGAGGTCGGTGGCCAGCTCGGGAGAGAAGAACGTCCCCGGCACACTTTGCGCGATCGCGCGACGGAAGAGCCCGGTGGCGCGCGGCATGACGAGCAGCGCGGCGACCGATCCGGCCCCTGCGGACTGTCCGAAGACCGTCACCCGGTCGGGGTCGCCGCCGAACACCCGAATGTTGTCGCGCACCCACTCCAGGGCCGCGACCTGGTCGAGCAGTCCACGGTTGGCCGGGGCACCATCGATCTGGGCGAACCCCTCGATACCGAGACGGTAGTTGAGGGTCACGACCACGGTTCCGGTCGCGGCCAGGTGTCCGGCGTCGTAATCCGGCAGGCCGGAGTTGCCGATGGCGTAACCGCCGCCGGGAATCCACACCATCACCGGAAGTCCGGAGGCCGAATCCGGTTCCGGCGTCCAGACATTGACCGTCAGCCAGTCGTCTCCGGCCGTGCTGTCGGCCACCGCGAGTACCGCGGACTGCGGAGGCGGCGGGCCGTAGGCGACGGCGGGTCGCACCCCCTCCCAGCCTCGAACCGGCCGGGGCGCGGCGAAACGCAGGTCGCCTACCGGCGGCTCGGCGAACGGGATGCCGCGGAAGACCGCCAGTCCCGCCTCCCGGCGACCGCGCAACACACCGGCCGCCGTGCGGACCTGCGGCTCGGACTCGGACGGCGTGCCGGCTGCGGCCATTTCACGTTCCTCTCGATGACTGTTCGGCCGAGCATCCCCGCACGCGAGATCGGGCGCAAACCATTTAAGGACCCTTCCCCTCTCGTCCCCGTGTCTGCGGGCGGGTCGCTGCCGACACGCCGAGCCGCGAGAGCAACCTCCCTTTTCAGCCGTTTCGCCTGGTATTCGCCGGGTATCTGCCGGTGTGAGCGGGAGGTTGGTCGATGTCGGATATCACGGCAGATCCGGTTGTTCGGCACCGGCGAATCAGAGGTCCTTGGGCACTGCACCGCCCTATCTGGTGGGGAGTGTTGCGCCGCACCGTCTCCGAGCTCTGGGGCGACAATCTCACCGATTGGGCCGCGGCGTTGACCTACTACAGCGTCATCTCACTGTTTCCCGGGACCATCGTGCTGTCGGCGCTGCTGGGTTTGGCGGGACCCGAGGCGACCCAGTCCTTGATCGACACCATCACCCAGGTCGGCGACGGCGACAATTCGGTGATCGTGCAGGTCCTCGAAGAACTTCAGCGTTCACGCTCGCTGGCCGGTCCGATCGCGATCATCGGCATCGCGACCGCACTGTGGACGGCCTCGGGCTACATCGGGGCGTTCGTGCGCGCGGTCAATTCGATCTACGACACCGAGGAAGGCCGCCCGCTCTGGAAAACCGTTCCCTTGCAGATCGTTCTGACCGCCGTCATCGTGCTGTTGGTCGCGATATGCACGGTCGGGGTCGTGGTCAGCGGCCAGATCGCGGAAACCGTCGGGCAATGGATGGGTTTCGGATCGGTCGGTGTGACGGTCTGGGGAATCGTGAAGTGGCCGGTGATGGCAATCCTGGTCAATCTGGCCTTCGCCCTGCTGTATTGGGCCGCACCGAACGCTCGCCAGCTCGGGTTCCACTGGCTCACACCGGGTAGCTCGCTCGCCGTCCTGCTGTGGATCGCCGCATCGTCCGGATTTGCTTTCTATGCAACACATTTCGGCACATACAACAAGGTCTACGGATCTCTCGCCGGGGCGGTCGTGTTCCTGGTCTGGTTGTGGCTCACCAACATCGCCATCCTGCTCGGCGCCCAATTCGACGCCGAACTCGCGCGAGGGCGGCGGATTCAGCAAGGTGGTTCCGCCGACGAGAAACCCATCTTGCCCCAACGCGACGAACCGTAGTGAGCGGGCATTCCGATCCGTAACGATTACCGGCGCGGGCCGACCGGTCAGGACCGGACGATGACGTAGTGCCCGGGTTCCTCTTGGAACTCGACCGCGATGGCGATCGCCGAGTCATCGAGGTGGAGGCCGTCGGACGGGACGACGATCAGCTTGTCGTCATCGTCGTGTAGACGGTGGACGATCGCGACGCATGTTCCGGTTGCGGAGGTCATGGGCTCGGTGGGGCCGAGAAAGTAGGCATCGAGTTCCTCGCCGTCGGGCGCGAGCGTGCCGGGAACGAATCCGTAGTTCACGGTGTAGAGGAATCCGCAGGTGGGGTGACGACTTCCGTAAGGCCGGTCGATGGTGAGATCGACTGTGCGACCGAGGAATTGACGTGCCATAGTCAGTGATGCGGATTCGGCGGGCGGGCGCGGGTCGGTCACCGTTCGAGGCTATCCGCCGGAGGTTCCGCTGCGGCCTGATCGTTCGATCGGGCAGGCGTATCGGTCCCGAGCACGGCGCAGAGGGCGTCGCGCGACGGTGTGCGGGGATCACCGCCCATTTCGTTGGTGAGCGGCACCCAGGGAAAGGGGGTCCTCTACTGGACGTCGACCTGACGCTCGAGCCGGTCCAACAGCGCCTCGAGGGCGTCTTCGAATTCAGCGGCACTGTGGTCCTGCGACAACAACGTTTGCAGCCGATGCAGGTTCGGATAGTCCGACAACTCCCGTACAGGAGAGGCCACCGATTCCGTCGCAACGGTCTCTTGCGAGGTTCGGGCCGCGACCTCGAGCAGAAGTTGCCCCAGCAGGAATGTCGTGTAGGAGCGATAGGCCGCGACGGCGGCCTCGTCGTCGAACCCGTAGGAGAGCATCGTTTCCAGGAAAGTCTCCATCCACCGCAGACTTCGCAACGGGGGCCGCACCCACGGTGCTTCCGGGGGGCGAGTCGCCGCCAGCGGAAACAACTCGGGGTGGTCCAGCGCGATCTGACGCACGCCGTGCGCCAAGCGCACCAGGAAGTCCTGCCAGCCGTCCTCTTGACGTCGGGCCGCGAGTTGATCGGCGTGTAGATCGTCGACCAGGAGGTCGACCATGCCGCTGAGCAGATCCTCGCGGCTGTGCACGTATCGATACAGGGCCATCGCTTCGACGCCGCACGCCGAGCCGAGTCTGCGCATGGTCAGTTTGCGCAGGCCTTCCTGATCCACGAGGTCGATCGCCAATTCCAAGATCAGACGGCGGCTCAACGGCGCACGCGATTCGTGGCGCTCACCCGACCGTGGTTCGCGAGAGCCCGGCCGCGTCGCCGGATCCTCGACACGACCGTCGTGATGATCGTCCACCAGGACATCTCCTCACTGCGCGCGTTGAAGCAAGACCACGGTCAGAGTATTTCAACGATCACAGGTGACCCAACTGGCAACGCCGTAGGAAACGGGGCAAGCATCGTTCATCGGCGACGCCCCGACCCTCCGGACGCACGGAAGCGACCGACTGCGCCGCGGTGTGGAAATCCGGAAATGTCACACCTGATCTGCTCAGTTTACAAGGTAAACGCTGCCAGCTACATTGTGTCGAATGTGCGGTCAGGGTTCCGTCGACAGGCGTGACGCCGAGCCCGATGACGCGATCGGCAGATGCCTCGTCGAAGCATCGCGCTCGGACAACTGGCAGGACTTCCTGGTGCGCCTGGCACACGGCGTGCGTCAGGTCGCCCTGAACCACTCGGAACTGTTCCCACAGGAACCCCACCCGCCGCAAGCTCCGTGGGTGCCGCCATCACTACGCAGTCTGCGATGGACGGAAACCTTCCTGAACACGATATTGTCCTATGGATTCGATGACGAGGCCGCCGTCGCGGCATACCGGACCTACACGACATTCCTGTTCGGCCAACTCCTGCTCGAGGTCGCTGCCCGCGCACCCCACGACACCGCGGCCGTCCACGAGTCCGCGACCGTCCCCGCACGGGACCTGTCGGACTATCCGAACCTGCGTCGGCTTCAACCGATGCTGTCCCAGGATCACAGTGCCGCGGAATTCGAAGACGCCCTCGAAGCGTTGATCGACCGCCTCGAGGGCTGGACCGCACACCGCCCTCGCCGTGCCCAGGTCTCGCCGACGGATACAATGTAAACTCGCCTCGTGACCTCCAATGAACCACAACAGCAGGGTGTGGTGTCGTCGCATCAGTCCGGCACGCAGATGGAATCAGCGGTCGAAGCGATAGGTGCCGTGCGAGTGCTCCGGGTGAGCGGTGAGATCGACGTGCTGACCGCGCCCCGACTGCACGCCGGAATCGAAGAGGCATTGCGCGCCGTCCCCGCCGAGGGGGCCGACGGCGTCGTCGTCGACCTGTCGAACGTGACCTTCCTCGCCTCGGCCGGACTCGCGGTCTTGGCCGAATACGTGCGGCCTACGAACCAGCGCGACCGACTCGTCGTCGTCGCCAACAGCTCCGCCACCCTGCGCCCCATGAGCCTCACCGGCCTCACGGACCTGCTGCACGTCTGCGAGACACTCGAAGACGCCCACGCCGCGCTCGGAGACGATCTCTCCCGCCGCGGCTGATCGTCGTTTTCTACGGCCCCCGAAGCATGGACTTCACCGGAATCCGTACGCGGGCGGCGACTCGGCCTGCGTCCGATCCACTCCGCCGCCGACTCGCGACTATCGGCTCGAACCCCATATGAACCGATCCGGCCGCTCGCGCGTGGTTGAGGGGTGTGGAAGTCGAGAACAGGTGAGAGACCTGGAAACAGCATTGTCCCAACGGCATCCGCGCAGCGGGTACTGATAGTCGGCGCCGGGATCGGCGGAATAGCCACTGCCCGAGGGTTGTTGCGCGACGGCCACGATGTCACCGTGTTCGAGCAAGCCTCCGCGGTACGAGCCGCCGGTGGAGCGATTACCATCTGGCCCAACGGCGCCCGAGTACTCACCCAGCTCGGCGTCGACATGACCGGAGCCGGTCAACTCCTCTCCGCGGTACATGTGTCGACAGCCGCCGGACACCGCGTCGCCACGGTCGACGTGACCGCGTTGAACGCCGAACTGGGAGCACCCACCCGCATGGTTCCGCGTCGGGTACTCCTCGAACGACTGCTGGACGACTTTCCGATCCATCGCATCCGCGTCGATGCTCGCGCCGTCGCCGTGACCGACAGCCCCGACGGCGTGCGAGTCGACTTCGCGGACGGCACATCGGCAGAAGGTGACCTGCTGATCGGCGCGGACGGGCGACATTCGACGGTACGCGCGGTACTGGACGCCGACGACGCGGAGCCGACCGGCTGGTGCAGCTGGCAGGGGCTGGTCGAGCTGCCCGATATCGCCGACAGCGACGTCGCCGTGATCATCATCGGCGAAGGCGGGAACCTCGGCCTCTGGCCCGCGGGCAACGGTCACCTCCAATGGTGGTTCGACCTGCCCTGGTCCCCCGATTTCGTGCGACCCGACTCCCCGATCGACACCATCCGTTCGCATTTCGAGGGTTGGTCACGACCGGTGGACCGGGTGCTGGCGGCGTTGACCGACGACGACCTGAGCAGATCCCCGTTTCCGCACTTCCGACATCCGATACCGCGCAACTGGGGACGAGGCCGAATCACGCTGCTCGGCGACGCGGCCCACACCATGCCGCCCACGCTGGCCCAGGGCACCAATCAGGCTCTGCTGGACACGATGGTGCTGCGCCGAGCCCTCGCGTCGCCGCGCACCGTTCCTCGAGCGCTGCGCTGGTACGGCAGAACCCGACGGCGCAGTGTCACCTCCGTCTCCTGGATGACCTCACGTCAGGTCTCCCACGGCGAGTCCACGATGAAACCTGCCGCGCTACTGCCCCGTGAGTTCGTGACCAACGCGCTGACCGCTTTCATCCGGGCCACGAGCCACACCGCGATGTCGACCGAAGCCACCGAGAGGCAGTCCGGGATGGACAGCAACCGGCACGAGTTCGGCGAGCTGCTGCGCCGACCCGGGTGTGGGTCATGAGGAACGCGAGGTTCGATCACTCCGACACTCGAGGGTCGACCGCGACGACTACGGGCGTCGGCACCGGGGTTTCGCGACCGGGCGCAAGCCTGCCCGCCGCAGTGCGCGGTCCCGCCGGATCAGATCGAGGTGTACGGCGGTCTCAGTTGCCGGGGACGATCAGGTCGTGGACGAACTGCATCTTGTCGAGCACACGCTGCGGCAGGACGAACGGGTAGAGGTCCTGGTGGCCCATGGAGCGGTTGATTTGATTGAGTGCCCATGACAGCGGCAGCCACCATTCGATGATCCGCTCGAAGCCGACCTTGCCTGGCAGCAGTGAGTCCAAGGTCGAAGCGGCGGGCGCCATGGCGAACGCCGCCGCCGTGTCGAGGGTGTCGCGGATGTGGAGGTAGTGCGCGAAGGTCTCGGCCCAGTCTTCGGCGGGGTGCATCGTCGCGTACGACGAGACGAATTCCGACTTCCAACCTTGCGGGGCCCCTTGGTCGTAGTGGCGCGACAGCGCCTCTTGGTAGTCGGTGTCGGGATCGCCGAAGAGCGCTTCGAATCCGGACCGGTGCTCCCCGGTGCCGACCAGAACGGTCTGGTAGTAGTGCCCGATCTCGTGACGGAAGTGCCCGACCATGGTGCGGTAGGGCTCCTCCATCGATACTCGCAGTTGTTCGCGGTGCACGTCGTCACCCTCGGCGAGATCGATGGTGATCAGACCATCCTCGTGTCCGGTCGTGACTCGCTCGGCACTGCTCGAGAGCAGATCGAAACCGAGGCCGGTGTCGGGATCGTCTTCACGTCCGGTGATGGGCAGTGCCAGTTCGGTCAATTCGAGCACTACCCGACGTTTGTCGGTTTCGGCGTCGGCGAACGCCCGCAGACCCTCGACATCGTTGTCGGCCGGTCGCGTCCGTGTGAGCCGACAGGACCGACACAACGGGTCGGCCTCTGCTGCCTCGACCAGCCAATTACATTGCGCCAGAGACAGATTGTCGCAGCTACGCCAGGTGGTGTCATCGACCTCGACGCTGCCGTGCTGATCGAGTGCCAGCATTGTTCGACTCGGCAGGTGAAACCGCACCCGGCTCTTGCAATGCAGACACACCGAATTCTCGAACGACAGCATCTGTCCGCACGTGCCGCACACAAAGTTACGCATTCCATCCGCTCCTGGATATTCGTCGCACAGTTCGTCACCGCCCCCTGGGTGAGCAGGCGATCGGGTACTTCGGCCCTCGGCGCGAGGATGCCGGAGAGCATTCGGTTGGTCAGGGACGTGATCGGTCGAGGATCCTGGGACATGGCGCGTCCCGTGAATGTAGATCGCGGCCGAACCTGCGCACCGGCCGAGACCGGCGTTGCCTGTCGTGCAATACCCCCCGGTCATCGAGTGAAACGAACGCAGGGTGAAGGGGTGAGATATTCGGCAACGAGGAGAGCCGAACCGGCAGGAACAGGTGCGCACACCGAACGTTCAGAAGTATTTCGACGGACAGGTTTTCCAGCAGCCGCACGCCGTCACGGTCGAGCAATATCCGGTTCGCGCAGGCGGCCACGAGAGCGTCGTACTCCATCGTGGCCCCGGCTCTCTCGACCGCCGTGGTCGGACCCATCGTCTACTCCCGTCACCCGCGGGTCACCAACGCACTTCGAAGTGCGCACTTCCTATCAGGAAGTTGCACAACCAATATGAAGTCCGACGCCACGCCCCTCCGCAGAATCGATGCGAAAGACAAAGGCATGAACACACCCTCCCCTTCACTGCCCGGCGGCACCTGGGCTCTGGGCGATCTGACCGTCACCCGCGTCGGCTATGGCGCGATGCAACTCGCGGGCCCCTGGGTCTTGGGGCCGCCCGCCGACCGTGACGGCGCGATCGCCGTCCTACGCGAGGCCGTCGACCTCGGGATCACCCATATCGACACCAGCGACGCCTACGGACCGCGCATCACCAACCAACTGATCCGCGAAGCACTGCACCCGTACCCGGAGTCGCTGCACATCGCGACCAAGGTCGGCGCTCAGCGGGATGAGCAGGGTGGGTGGCCGACGGCACGGCAACCGGACCAGCTGCGTCGCCAGGTCGAGGAAAACCTCGAATCCCTCGGACTCGAGGCGCTGGATCTTGTGAACCTTCGACTCGGCGACGCCGAGGGACCGCAGGCGGGCTCGATCGCCGAAGCCTTCGAGACGCTCGCCGAACTCCAGAGCCGGGGCGTCATCCGTCACCTCGGTGTCAGCAACGCCACCGCCGAGCAGGTCGTCGAAGCCCAGGGCATCGCGCCGATCGTGAGCGTGCAGAACATGTTCAACCTCGCCCACCGCCACGACGACGAGTTGATCGACCGACTCGACCTCGAACACATCGCCTACGTGCCGTTCTTCCCGATCGGCGGATTCAGCCCCATTCAGTCCTCCGCACTCTCGGCGGTCGCCACCCGACTCGACGTCGGCCCCACATCGGTCGCCTTGGCCTGGCTGCTGCACAGGTCGCCGAATATCCTGCTGATCCCCGGCACCTCCTCGATCGCGCATCTGCGCGAGAACATCGCCGCCGCCCGACTCGAACTCTCCGAAGAAGACCTCGCCGAACTGGACGAGATCGGGCGCGAGTAGGCCCGGTGGCTACGCCCGCGGTTTCGGTGGCACTCGGCGGTCGCTGAAAATCGGAGGACCACATCGGGCGGTTTGCGTGGGCTCGAGCGCTCCGTCATCTCGATACGAGGCGAGTACCCGGCCTGACGAGGGACCGATGCTCGGTCGGCGTGATACCCCGACGACGTTTGAAAGCCACGCTCAGAGCAAAAGGGTTGGCGTAGCCTACTTTTCGCGCGATGGCCGCGACGGTCAGATCTGTGTCGCGGAGCAGATCGGCCGCCAGTGCCGCGCGCATGCCCGCCAGATAGGCCATGGGCGGTTCACCCACTTCGGCCGTGAAACGGCGAGCCAGGCCCGCCCGGGACGCTCCGAGGCGAGCGGCCAGCTCGGAGACCGTCCATGCCTGCGCCGGTTGGTCGTGCAGTAGTCGCAGGGCCTGGCCGACGATCGTGTCGTCTCCGGTTCGGTACCAGCCGGGGGCGTGCCGCTGGGGCCGGTCGAACCAGGCCCGCAGGGTGGCGGTCAGCATGAGGTCCAGCAAACGGTCGAGCACCGCCTGTTGTCCGGACCGGTCATGCGGGATCTCGCGGGCGATGATGTCCAGAATCGGATATTCGCCATTGGATTCGAGGACGACGAGCACGGGTGGAAGTTCTTCCAGCAGTCGTTCGCTGATTCCCACGGCACTCTTATAGGCGCCGCTCAGCAGAGTCGCGCCGCCCTCATCGACGTTGCCGCATGTCCGCGGCTGCGCTGGACGCTGCTCCTCACCGAGCCGTGCGGTGGACTCGGCGCAGTAGTCCGCCACCGAAATCACCCGGTGCACCGAGGTCGTCGGATCGTCGGAGATGGTGTAGGGGGCCGGTCCCCGAATGATCGCGATGTCACCCGCCTCGATCATCACCGGCTCACCGGTCGACGGCGTGATCCATGCCCGGCCGCTCAGCATCGTGGCCGTGCTCAACTCGGCGCCGCTGGTGAACCGTAGCGACCACGGCGGACTCAGGATCGATTGCGTCAGCAACGCTCCTCGGGCGCGAACCCCGTCCAACAGCTCCGAGAGCCCATCCACACCTCTCAATATAGACACTCGAAAATCCATCCGAGCGTTCCAGAGATGGCCGAGCCACCCCCTCGGCGGATTGACTCGAGGCATGACAAAGCAACCCATCCTGGTCACCGGTGCGACCGGCAAATCCGGCTCGCGTGTCGTCTCCCAGCTCGGCGAGAAGGGCATCCCTGTCCGCCTGGGTTCACGTTCGGCTCAACCTCGGTTCGACTGGGCGGATCGTTCGACATGGGACATCGCTCTCGAAGGGGTCGAGGCGGTGTATCTGGTTCCGTACGAGCTCGATCCGGTCGCGAAGCCCTTCGTCGCTCGCGCCCGAGAGCTCGGCGTCGAGCGGATCGTCGGGCTGTCCGGCCGCGGCATCGACACCCCCGGTTATGCCGATGCGAACAGCAGCGTGGGACAACTTCTCGGCGATGTCGAGGAAGCGTTGCGGGAATCGGGACTGCGTTGGACCATCGTGCGCCCGGCGTGGTTCGCGCAGAATTTCAGCGAGGGCTTCTTCCTCGACGCGGTGCTGGCGGGCGAGTTGCGACTTCCGGGCGGGGATGGCGCGGCGACCTTCGTCGACGCCGAAGATATCGCCGCCGTGGCGGTCGCGGCACTGACCGAAGACGGCCATCACCAACAGATCTACGAGGTCTCGGGCTCCCAGGCGGTGACGCTCGGCGAGGCGGCCGCCGAGATCTCCTCCGCCACCGGCCGTGACCTGAAATACGTCCCGTTGCGCCACGAACAGTTCATCGCCGAACTCACCGAACAAGGATGGCCCGCCGCGGACGCCGCGGAATTCGCCGACACCGTCGGCGCTATCCGCCGCGGGATGGACAATTACGTCTCCGACGGTGTGCAACGCGCACTGGGCAGACCCGCCCGCGACTTCCGAACCTTCGTCGAGACCGCCGTCGCCAACGGCGCCTGGACGACCTGAACGACACAACCATCCCAGAAGTTGGGACGGGATTACCCCGCCGAGTAGCCGGACTACCGTCCGATCAACGCGGCGGCCGACGACATCAGCGTCGGATACCGCACGATCTGGACTGCGGTCGCTTCCACGGCGCCATCTCGGCATCACGACGTTTGCCTACGCGAGGATTCACCACACATGCATCACAAAATTATTCAGCGCTGCATATGGTTTTCGACAATTCGCGGATTGCCGGTTCCCCGCCACCAGTAACCGCGTTACTGTTCATTTGTGCACGTCGCGGCGCACCAATTCGGTGCCATCGCCACGTCACACGGGACATCTCGACGAACGCGTCGAGATGGTGTCGACGGAAGGGCCGCAATGCATCCAACCCCCACCGCGATCGGCTCGGGGGCGGGTAGGCGGTACTTCCGTGACGGTGGCCGCGGCCCGCGTGACCGGTGGCGCGGGAGGTCGGGGCCCACGCCACACCGGCCGCGGCTACACCCGACGATCGGGTTGCGCACCCGCCGACGCCGGGTCCCTGGTACCGAGGCAGTTCCGGATACACCGAATCTGCGGTCGCGACACCCTCGACTGTTCGGGGGCACGGCTCATTCGGTTCGGCAGGATTGAGATAGACCGATATGTCCAGATAGGCGTGGGCCACGACGACGACCCGAGACGCACCGACCGCACATCACGGCCGATCGACCTACTCGACACGGTGTGCCAGAAACGGCGATACCTCACGACGACGTGAATGGGAGTTCGACGATGAATTTTCCCGGTCCGACACCGCGGCGAAACCGCGCTTCGGGTCCATCCGCGCTGACCGTGCCTGCCGCCGTGGCGGTGCTGGTGAGTGCGCTGGTCGGGGTCGGCACCGATCCCGCGGTCGGCCACGCGCAATCCGACTGTGATGGAACGCATTTCGTAGCATCGTGGACGGCCAGCCCCACCGATTCGGTGACCCCGCTCGACGCCTGGGGACAACCGACCCCGCTCACGGTCGATGATCAGACCTTCCGCATGATCATCACCCCTCACCTGGGTGGAACCCAGCTGCGTGTGCACCTGACCAACCGATTCGGACTCACCCCCGTGACCTTCGACCGAGTCAGCATCGGCAACCAGGTCTCGGGCCCGGTGGTCGGCGACATCGCACCGGTGCAGTTCGACGGGCAGACATCGATCACCGTTCCCGCGGGCAACGATGTCACGAGCGACCCGATCTCCTTCGCGGTCGCTTCCTTCGCCCCGCTGGCCGTCAGCATCCACGTGTCCGGAGCCGCCGGTCCACCGACCAAACACTGGAACGCCAACGCCACCTCCTACTACTCCCCGCACGGCAGCGGCGACCTGACCGGACAGCCCGGCTCCGACCAGTTCTCCGCGACCACCGGAGCCTGGTTCTACGTCGAGGCACTGGACGTGTCGGCACCGGCGAACACCCGGTCCGTGGTGGCATTCGGCGACTCCATCACCGACGGATTCGTGGGCGCGACCGCCCTGTCGGTCCCCGCGGACCGCGCGGTAGCCGACACCAACGGCCGCTACCCCGACCTGCTACAACGGCGACTCGACGCCGCGAATATCCCGATCTCGGTGGTCAACGCCGGAATCGGCAGCAACCGTGTGCTGACCAGCGGTGAACCACTACTGCTCGGCCCGAGTGGACTGTCACGTTTCCCACGCGACGCGCTCGATCAAGCCGGGGTCGCCGCGATACTGGTCCAAGAGGGAATCAACGATCTCGGGCTCCCACCGGCCCCCGATGTCGCCGCCATGATCGCCGGATACGAACAACTCATCACCGCGGCCCACCGCAGCGGTAAGAAGATCTGGCTGGGCACACTCCTGCCCGCCTCCGACGCGCTCGTCGACGGCGTCCTGCTGGCACCGCGCAGCGAAACCGACCGTCAACAGATCAACACCTGGATTCGGACACAGAACCGTGCCGACGGCATCGTCGACTTCGATGCCGCACTCCGCGATCCAGCCGATCCCGCGGTGCTCCAGCAGATCTACTCCAGCCCCGATCGACTACACCCCAGCCCCGCCGGCTACCGGGCTATGGCCGACACGATCGACCTCACCATGCTCACCGACACCCACTCCCCCGCCTGCTGACACCTCCCGTCGGCTCCGCGGCGACGTCGATGGACTCGGTACCGTCGACGGTGACACCGAGAAAGGTTCCGTCTTGTCGAACCCGAGCGCCCTGTCCCCACCTGGCGGATTCTTCCGAACCGCGATCGCGGTGCTCGTCGCCGAGGCGATCGTCCTGGTCGTCGCCTTCGTCCTCGCCCCCGGTCGGCTCGCAGCCTACGGATCCGGGATGGGCGCCCTCGACCAGGACGATCTCCGCACCGGGTTCCGCGCGGAATTCGATGAGTACTGGCGGACCAGCGAAGCCGATTTCTCGACGGGTCTGGACACCATGGTCGACTACTGGTTTCGCTACCACCTCGCCAAAGCCGTGATCGCCGCACTACTGCTGCTCGTGTTCGCGATACTCGGTGTGCTTGTGTGGCGCGCGTTCTCGAAGCTCGACAACACTACGGCTCGCGGCACGTTCGCGTTCGTCGGCGGCGGTGCGCTCGCCACGGTCTGCGCCGCGGCATCGCTGATCATCTTCATGGCCAATATTCAGGGCACGGTCGCCCCCTTCGCCTCCTTGTTGCCGATGCTCACCGGAGACGACGCCGAGGGACAGCACGCCGACACGCTCGACCAACTCGGGCAGCAACTCGACCACCGCGCGAGCACCGGCGAACGCGCGAGTCCCGCACTCGAGGCGATGATCACCGACTTCACCCGATACCACTCGGCGATGGCGGTGATCGCCACGATCGCCGCGATCCTGACGATCGGCGTCGGTGTGTGGTGTCGGGTGAAGGGCAGGACAGCGTCTACGGTCCGGCAATTCAGGCGTGCGATGACCTCGCTCGCGATGTTCTTCGCGTTGGCGGCGCTGGGCCTGATCGTTGTCGCGGTCGCCAACACGAGCACCGTCGCACATCCGATACCAGCGCTACAGGCGGTCTTCGAAGGCGGATGGTGATCTCCACAAAGAGTTCATCGACCGCGAGGTGACGGTCGAGTCGGGTTCGAATGCGCCGACGCGCACTCGATCAGCGCGCTCCCCCGCCGGCCGCACGCTCGATGGCGTCCATGCACTGTTGCAGGGCGTAGGCCGGGTTGACCTCGAATGCCCTGGTGGCTTCCTCGTAGATCAGGATGTGTCCGGCCGGGAAGAAGTAGGCCTCGCCCGCGGTGGCGACCTCGTCCGGTAGTCCGGTGTCGGGGTAGGTGGCGCGGATGGTGCCGCTGAAGATGTAGCCGTAGTGGGGGCAGGGGCAGACACCGCCGGGCATCCCGCCCGCTTTGTAGAGTTCGGTGCAGTCGCGGGCCCCGGCCGAGGTGGTCAGACCGACTTCCATATCCCCCCAGTGCGCCGATCGGAATCCTCCCGCACTGGCGGGCCAGCGGCCGCCACCTCCGGCAGGCAGTTCTTCCAGGGGCGAATGGGGCATGGTGTTCTCCTAAATTGTTCGGTTCCGCGCGGGGGAATCTATCGCGATTCGGACATTGATGAGGTCGATGTCGATAAATCGAACCCTCGAACTCAGACGGCGAGCAGGTCGAGACTTCGGTGACGTTCGACCGCCCGGGCCAGACGTCCGGTGAGGTGTTCGATGATCGGCCTGGCGACGGCGCGGGTGATCGACCACAGGAACAGTCCGTACGGGAGGGACGCTCGATACATGCGCCACGCGGTCTCTCGGTCCGGTGGTATTCCGCCGTAGGCGGCCAGCCGGTCGAGGTAGTGGTCGAGCAGGTGACGTTCGTTGCGTGCCAGTTCGTCCGAATCCAGCACGGTTGCCAAGTGATAGCTGACGTCGAGCGCCCAGGTGCCGCACTGGACGACCTGCCAGTCGATCAGACCGGGACTGCCGTCCGCCAGTTCGTAGATGTTGCCGGTGTGCAGATCGCCGTGCACCAGGCATACCGGATTCTCGGCAACGGATTCGTCGAGGACCGCCATCGCCGCCAGGAGTCGTTCCGCGCGGCGAGTGGCGCTCGAAATGCCCTGTGCGCGTCCGTCATCGAGTAGTTTCTGGAGTTGCTCGACGCCGACGTGCCCGGCGAGGGATGCCAGCCGTGGCGGGAACAGCCGACGCAGGGCGGCATCGTCGGCCTCCCACGTGGCGGCGTGCAGGGTCGCGAGTTGGTCGAGGGTGGCGAGTGCCTGTCGGGCGCTGTAGCCGACCATCGGGTCCAGGAATCGGGCACCGGTCGCGACCAGGTCGTGCAGGACGATCAATCCGTGACCGGTGGACTCGTCCACGGCCGCGTACTCGCAGGGCGGGGTCCGCACGGGAAGACGATCGGCCATCAGACGGTAGAAGTCGGCCTCGGTGCGCACCGGTCGCCGGAGGGCCGGGTTGAAATATCCTTTGGCGCACAGGGCGTTCGGTGCGTCGGCGGGCCCGGCGTACTCGACGCCGAAGCGAACCTTGGTCGCCACGGTCTCGATTCGTTCGACCACGTCGGTTCGGGTCACGACAGTTCCCGGATAGCGTTGCGCCAGAACACCGGTGAGCCACCCAGGGGAGAGCACCACCGTTTCGTCGAAGGGCGCGGGGTCGAGGTCGACGGCCACTACAGATCCCCCGTTTCTTCGATGCCGACCATCTCGCAGGCTCGGCGCAGGAACGAGTAACGCCGCGTTCCCGACGGCGGCAGTTCCAGCATGCGACGACTGCGCATGCTGAGCAGGCCCGCTTTGACGCCCGCGAATACTTCGTGCCACCGGAGGTGATCGGCGCGCAGGCCCGTCAATTCCTGCCACAGCGCGATGGTCTCGTCGCGGGTTCCCAGTCCGGGCAGCCGCGGCAGTTCCTGGCCGGTGCTGTGGGCCTCGTCGAACAGCAACCACCAGGCCAGATCCGATACCGGTCCCGCGAAGGACACCTGTTCCCAATCCATGACTCCGACGACGCGGAAGTCGTCGTCGAACATCATGTTCCCGATACGCGCGTCACCCCACGACAGGCCGACCGCCGAATCCGACGGCCGGTGGTCGCGTAACCAGTCGAACAGACGAATCACGGCGCCGGGCACTTCGGCGCCGACCGCCCAGTCGGCGTAGTCGCGCCAGTACGACAGTTGCTGTTCGTCGCCGGTGAGCCCGCGTTCGGGCCGATCCACGAACCGCACCGCCTCCACCGGCACCCGGTGGACAGCGGCAAGCTGACGCATCGCGTTGCGCCACAGCGTGTGTCGTTGCGCCGGGGTGGCTTCGGCGAGCCAGCCGGTGGCGTTGTACACCGGCATGCTGACCGGGACGCGGCCCCGCATGCGGCGCATCAGGTAGAAGGGACGCCCGAGCACGGCGGGATCCTCCTCGAACCACAGTGCCTCGGGAACTCGCACGTCGTCGTGCTGTCGCAATGCGGCAAGAATGTCGTACTGCAACCGGAAGCGCGGGTCGAGGAACATCTGATACTGCGGCGTCGGACAGACCCGCAGGACGAAATCCGCTGTGGTGTCGCCGTATCGGGCCTGGAGCAGGATCGTCTCGTTGGACACCCCCGCGCCCTGCGGATACTCGAGGTGATCGATGTCGACGCTCGCGACATTCAGGTGAGTCGACAGCCAGGGACGCAGACGGTCCGCGGTGGCGTCCAGGTCGCGCCCCTTGGAGAAGACGGGTGTCGGCGGGGTCATCGAGGCGTCTCCCCGGACGTGGGGCGCAGCACGACAACCGGAATCGGTCGGCTCGTCCGTGTCTGGTAGATGTCGTAGTTCGGCCAGTATCCGGTGGCGATCTCCCACAGTCGTTCCCGCTCTCGCGGCGACGGGGTGTGTGCGAGCACGGGGATGCGATCGGCTTCGACCTGCACGACCGCAGCGGGCTCGGCGAGCAGATTCAGATACCAGGCCGGATGGGTGTCGGATCCGCCCGCCGAGGCGATCACCAGGTAGTCGTCACCGTCGCGGCCGTAGATCAGCGCCGATGTGCGAGGCCGCGCCGACTTTCGCCCGGTGGTGGTGAGCAGCAGGATCGGCACGCCGTTCCATTCGTGTCCGACCGCTCCGTCGGTTTCCAGGTATTGCCGCACGTGCTCCGCGCCGCGCAGCGACAGATCCGGCGCTCGGTAGACCGGTTGGTTCATGCGTGTGGTCCTCATCGTTGTCGAGATGTTCGCGGTGACGGTTCAACCGAAACGAACATGGATTTCGGTGGCGCCCCGCTCGTACATGCCGATGAACACGGGGGGTTCGGCGTCGGGATCCAGTCGCAGATTCGGCAGCCGGTCGAGCAGTGCCGCGATTCCGGTCGTCATCTCGGCCCGGGCGACGTGCATGCCGAGGCAGGCGTGCGCGCCGCTGCCGAAGGCGAACGACAGGCGCGATCGTCGGGTGATGTCGTACTCGTCGGGGTCGTCCCAGCGGGCGGGGTCACGATTGGCGGAGCCGATACACAGGTGCAGCACCGCGCCCGCGGGGAGGTGGACACCGTGAAAGTCGATGTCGCGCGTCACATATCGGGAGAACATCGGGTCGGTCGGCAGCCAGCGCAATGTCTCGTCGATCGCGGGCCGCAGCAGACTTCGGTCCTCGCGCACAGCCTCGAGTACGTCCGGTCGCTGGAGCAGCGCGGTCAGGGTGATGCCCATCTGCTTCCAGGTGGTGCCCGAGCCCGCGGTCAACAGCAGCAGCGCGAAGGAGTAGATCTCGGCGTCGGTGAGCCGCTGCGCGGTGCCGTCCTCGTCGGGGAGTTCGGCCTCCACGAGCACGCTGATGAGATCGTCTTTCGGTGTGCGGCGACGGTCGGCCACGACCGGACGGAGCAGATCGATGAGCACCTGCGGCTGTCGCAGCGCCGCGCGGATTTCCAGCGCCTGCGATACCGGCACACCGAAACTGCTGGTGATGGTGAGTACCGGAATCGCCGCACAGAAATCGACGTTGAGTTCGGCGCGGCCCTGCTCGGCGAAGCCGTCGATCAGATGTTGGACGGTTTCCTCGATCCAGTGCTCGATCCACCATCCCACGTTGGCGGGCATGAACGAGGGCTGGACCAGCGACCGATAGCGTCGATGCTGGGCACCGCCCATGGAGATCATGCTGTTCTGTGTGCGCAGATCGCCGTCGTTGGGATCGACCGGTGTGGGCGAAGAGGCGAAAACCTCCGGGTTTCGGTAGGCGGCGTCGCACGCGGCGAAGCTGAACGCCGAGAAGTGTGGACGTTCCGGTATCGGCAGTCCCGCGAATACGGCGGGCCGGTCGTAGCCTGTCAGTTCGTGGACGACCCCGGGGTGCACTTCGGCCTCTTCCCGGAGCCGGTGCCAGACGGGGTAGGGATCGCCTCGATAGTCGCCGCCGGTCTGCACCAGATAGGCGCCACGCAGGTCGAACAACTCGCGCACTCGGTCGCGATCCAGCAGCGCCAGTGGACTATTCGCACTCACGTCGTCTCACCTCGCCACGTATCCGCCGTCGACCGGCAGCAGAACACCGGTGATGTTGGCGGCACGATCCGAGACCAGGAATACCGCCGCCTCCGCGCAATCCTCGGCGGCGATCGGACGTTGCAGGGGATGGTTGGCGGCCGTTGCCCGCACCATCCGCTCGACCGTCTCCGGATCCTCGCCGAGCCCGCCCGCCGACATGAATTTGGTCAACGGCATACCCGCGGGCCCCAGCGCGTTCGCCCGGATACCGAACGGCGCGCCCTCGATCGCCACCGAACGGGTGAGCTGGTGGACCGCGCCCTTGGTGGCCGCGTACACCGCCCCGCCCCAGGCGACGAGTCCGGCGACCGATCCGGTGTTGAGGATGACCCCGCCGCCGCCCTGTCGCTTGAACTGGATGACCGCGTGTTTGCATCCGAAGAACACGCCTCCGAGATTGACCGCGACCAGCCGGGAGAAGTCCTCGGCGGTGTGCTCCTCGAGCGACGCGCCGAGCCGCGGTGTCGGGATTCCGGCGTTGTTGAACACGATGTCCACGCTGCCGAGGTGATCGACCGCGCTCGCGATCATCGCCTCGACGTCCTCCTCCCGGGCGACGTCGCAGGCCACCGCGACCGCGGTGCCACCGGCGGCCTCGATGCGTCGTACCGTCTCCTTCGCCTGTTCCACCTGGATGTCGGCGCAGACCACCCGGGCTCCCTCGGCGGCGAAGCGCAGCGCCGAGGCGGCACCGACTCCCGATCCCGCCCCGGTGACGACGGCGTTCTTGTCTTCGAGCAGCACTGCTCACACTCCCTTGTCGTTGGCGAGGATGTCGTCGGTGCGGAGGTCGTCGGCGACCAGTCGCAGGGCGCCGGTCGGGCAGCCGTCGACGGCGGCCCGGATCGACGTCGACGTTTCGGTCGACGCGCCGAGGAAGACCACGATGCCGTCCTCGTCCTGGTCGAAAGCGCCGGGCGCGTACGCCGCGCAGACGCCGCAACCCAGGCAGACATCGCGGTCGACCTCGACCGTCCATCCGGGCATCTCAGACCCCCGCGAGAACCGGCGGCTCGGCGGGGGTGAAGCGGTAGAGCCGTTCGGCGTTACCGCGCAGGATCTTGTACTGGATCTCCGGCGACAGATGCGCGATCTGCTGCTTGACCACCGTGATGCAGTTCGGCCACGTGGAATCCGAATGGGGGTAGTCGGTTTCGCACATGATGTTGTCGGCGCCGAGGTCGGGGATACTCGCGATGCCGTGGGTGTCCTCGATGAAACATCCGTAGATGTGGTCGCGGAAGGTCGCGCGGATGTCGAGGGTGTCGAGATCGACATTGCGGCTGATCTCGTGTTCGCCGAATTTCATCCCCTTCTTGACCCAGTGCCGCTGCTTGTCGAGGACCTGCTCGGCGCGTTCGAGGAAGTACGGCATCCAGCCGATCTCCCCTTCCGACAGGGCGATCTTCAACTTCGGGAAGCGCTGGAACATGCCGCTGAAAAGCCACGAGAGCATCGCGCCCGAGGTCCTGGTCGCGCCCCAGGCGAGGTTGGCCAGGAACGGGGCGTCGGTCGAGATCCGGGGCACCGTCGACGACGATCCGACATGCATCGACACCACCATCTCCAGGTCGTTGGCCGCGGCCATCACCGGATCCCAGTATCCGTTGACGTCGTGGATGGTCGGAAGTCCCAGGGGCTCAGGGTTTTCCGAGAACGCGAAGGTGGTCGCGCCCTTGTTCGCGCAGCGCGTCATCTCCTCGACGGCCGCCGCCGGATCCCACAGCGGGATCAGCACCAGCGGGATGTAGCGTCCCGGCGCCGCGCCGCACCATTCCTCGATCATCCAGTCGTTGTAGGCGCGCAGACATACCAGGCCGAAGTCGCGGTCGGAGGCTTCCATGAACAGCTGACCGCAGAACCGTGTCACCGTCGGAAAGCACAGTGAGGCAAGGATTCCGGCGCGGTTCATATCCTCGATCCGGGCCGTGGGGTCGTAGCATCCCGGCCGCATCTCGCTGTAGGACAGCGATTTCGGGCTGAATTCCTCTTTCGACTTGCCCGCCACCGCGGACAGTCCCGAACTGGGGAAGCGTTTGCCGTCGTAGACCCAGGCGTCGACGCCGTTGTCGTCGACCTCGATATGCGGCGCCCGGTCGCGGTCCGCGCGCGGCACCCGGTCCACCCACAGGTGCGCGGGTTCGAGGATGTGATCGTCGACCGAGATCAGCCAGTCGAGCGAGAAGTCGGAAGTCATTGTTACTCCTTCGGATCGGAGGGCGGCTATCGGAGTTCGCCGATGGCCAGGTGTTTGATTTCTTGGAAGGCCCGGATGCCGTCGGGCCCGCGTTCGCGTCCCAAACCGCTCTGCTTGTAGCCGCCACTGGGCGCGTAGGCGCTGAACAGCGTGGTGTTGACGTTCACAGCGCCGGTGCGCAGCCGTCGGGCGACGGCGGTCGCTGCGGCGGTGTCGGATCCGTAGACCTGCCCGGACAGTCCGTAGCGGCTGTCGTTGGCGATGGTGACGGCGTCGTCGATGTCGCGATAGCCGAGTACCGCGAGCACGGGGCCGAAGATCTCCTCCGCCGCTGCGGGATTCGCGTTGTCGGGGACGTCGAGCACGGTCGGCTCGACGTAATAACCGCGGTTCATATCGGCCGCCCTGCCGCCGCCCTGGACCACGGACGCGCCGTTCTGCACGGCCGCCTCGATGAATCGCTCGCATCGTTCACGCGCGGCGGCGCTGATCACCGGCCCGATCGCGGTGGCCGGATCGGTCGGTGATCCGACCTTCAAGGCCGCGAAGGTCTTCGCCACCACCTCGAGCACTTCGTCCTTGTCTTCGCGGGGCACCAGCATTCGGGTGGCGGCGACGCAGGCTTGACCGGCTGTCCCCGCGACGACGGCCGCCGCGCCCCTTGCCACGTGGGCGATGGCGTCGGGCAGGTAGATCTGGGCGGATTTGCCGCCGAGTTCCAAGGCGACCCGTTTCACCGTCGGCGCGGCCTGGGCGAGGATCCGCGCGCCGATCGCGGTCGATCCGGTGAACGAGACCATGTCCACCGCGGGATGGCTGGTCAGCAGATGCGCGCCCTCGGCGCCGGACTCGATCACCACGCTGAAGACACCGCGCGGCAGACCGGCGGCTTCGGCGGCCGAGCCGAGGATCAGCGAGGAGATCGGTGTCAGCGGACTCGGGCGCAGCACCACCGAATTGCCCGCAAGCAACGCGGGCACGATCTTCTGCAACGCCATGATCAGCGCCGCGTTGTACGGGGTGATCGCGGCGACGACGCCGACCGGTTCGAAGCGGCGGATACTCAGCGCGACCCGTCCCCGGGTCGCTTCGTCCACCGGCACCGGATTGGCTTCTTCCTCGGGCAGCGTGGCGAACAACGCGACGGTGGCACGCGCGATGCCCAATCCGCCCAGGAACTGCGACCTTTCGGCGAAACTCAGCGGTTGACCGGCTTCGGCGACCATCGTCGCGATCAAGCTGTCCCGCGAGGCCTCGATGTGGTCGAGGAACGCGTGAACGGTCCTGATCCGTTCGGCCACCGGGATCGAGGCCCACACCCCGCTGTCGAAACTGCGTCGGGCCTCGACGATCGCGCGTTCGATATCGGCGGGCGTCGCGGCGTCCAGGTCGACGACATGTGTCTCGTCGGCCGGATTCTCCACGGCGAGCGTTCCGGTCCCACCGACCCACTCGCCTGCCACATACGAGCCGCGTTCGCTGATTATCGCTGCCATCCGGCCGATGCCTCCTTGCCGCCGCGACGCGGCGTGTGATGGGAATTCATGGGGTGCTCGGTCCCGGCTCAGCCGGGCTCGGCGGTGTAGAGGACCGCGCCACCGAAATGCGGTGAGGAATGGGCGGCCAATGCCACCGTCGCCCGGTCGCGCTGGCGCACACCCGCGCGCCGGGACAGTTGCAGATAGCATTCGAGCATTTGCGGAATGCCGTGCATCCGGCCGTTTCCCAGAGCTCCGCCGCCCGAGAGCACCGGCAACCCACCGGCGCTGTCGCTGTCGATTCCGCCGTCCTGGACGAAGCGGTGCGCCTCACCGATCGGACACAGGCCCAGCGCCTCCAGCCAGAAGTACACGAACGGCGAGAATCCGTCGTAGAGCTGTGGCAGGTCGATGTCACCCGGTCCCAGACCCGTTGCCTCCCAGAGCCTCCGCGCTGTTACGGCACCGCCCGCCATGATGTCGTCGAGCGGCCAGTGCAGCGGCAGTCGCCGGGTCGTGGGGCCGCTGTTGGCGTAACCGGACACGTACACGGGGTGGTGCGGTAGGTCGCGGGCGCGTTCGGCCGAGGTGAGCACGAATGCCGCGACACCGTCCACCGGTATGTCGCAGTCGACGCGGCGCACGGGATCACTGACCATCGGGTCGGCCAGATACCGCGCGCGCGTCAGTGGTCGGTCGCGCCAGTACGACCACGGGATCCGCGCGCCGTTCTTGCGAGCCTCCACCACGACATCGGCCATCGTCTCCGGATCGGCCTTGTATCGCTGGAGATACTCGTTGTAGGGCAGCGCGATCATCGGCAGCGGACCACCGAAACCCTGCGGCGAGGTCCACTGCTGCGATCCGGCCACCTCTCGCACCGCCGTGTCGTGGTATCCGCCCGCGGGGTTGTGCAGGGCTCGGTGCACCACGACGTAGTCCGCCGCGCCGGAGGCGATGGCGTTGACCGCCAACGCGACCGCGCCGGGCAGCTGACCGATGCCCTGGAAACCGGCGACATACCTCGGCTGCGTCGCGACCCGCTGCGCGAGCCAGTCCGCGGAGACCGTGCTCACGCCGTCTCGGGAGGTGTGGCTGCCCGCGCTCGGGAACAACGCGGCGGTCACGAACCCGTCGATCTGCTGTGGTGTCAGTCCGGCATCCGCGATCGCGGCGCGGGCGACGTCGACGGTGAGCGCTCCGAGCGAGCGATCGGCGTGCCGATCCACCATGCTGTGCGCGAACCCCGCTATCGCGACCCGGCCGCTCGCGGCGAACCGCCCGCTCACGGGTGGCCCGCCAAACAGAATGCGGGAACGGCGATCTCGGCGGTCACGTCCTCGAAGGTGACGCGTACCGGATCCCCGACGTGGACGACGGTGTTCGGGCCGTCGACGAGACGGCCGATCATCCGCAGTTCGGGCTGTTCGTCCAGTTCCACGTCGACCAGCAGATAGGGCACTTCGTCGGTGAATCCGAGCAGTGAGGCTCGCCGGATCACCGTCCACGATCGGACCCGGCCCCGGCCGCTGACCGGCTCGAACCGGAATCGCGGTTCCGAGGTGAGGCAGTGCGGGCAGGTCTCCCCCGGCGGGATGGTGAACCGATCGCAGTGACGGCAACGCGCCACACTCAGCACATGCTCGCGGGCGTGCGCCCAGTACTGCGCCGACGACTCGTCGGGTACCGGTAGCGGCCTGGCGGTCACGGGATCACCCCCGCGTCCTTCAACTCGCTGATCCGATCCCACGAACAGCCCAGTTCCAGCAGCACTTCTTCGGTGTGCTCACCGTGTTCGGGGGCACGCCGCAGCGCGGGCGGACGCTGTGCGAGTTGCACCGGTCCGGTCGGAAGCGAGTAGGAACGTCCGTCTTCGGTGTCGACGGTGCCGATGTAGTCGTTGGCGACGACCTGGGGGTCGTCGAGTAATTCCTCGACCGTGCGGACCGGCGCCCACGGCGCGTCCAGCGCGGACAGCAGGTCCTCCCATTCGCGCAGGGTCCGTTTGGCGAATTCCGATTCCAGTTCCGCCACACAGGATTGCAGGTTCTCGCGACGGGCCGCGAGATCGATGTAGCGCGGGTCCTCGACGAGGTCGCGGCGATCGATCAGATGACAGAACGACGCCCAGTAGCGATCCGGTTCGAGGAAGACCAGCTGGATATGGCGACCGTCGCCGGTTCGGTAGGTCCCGACGAGCGGATTGACCGCACCGCCGCGACCGCTGCTCGCTCGGGGGGTGTTGCCCGCCAACGCCGAGAGCACATCGGAGGACAGCGTCCACATCGCGGTGGCAAGCAGCGAGACATCGACGACGGTCCCGGTGCCGGTGCGCTGACGCCGCAGCAGCGCGGCCGCGATCCCGAATGCCAAGGCCATGGCGCCGTTCCGGTCGCCCATCGCGCCACGCTGGCTGATGGGGTACTCGCGTTCCGGCGGTGTGAGGATATGCGCCAGGCCGCCCTGTGCCCAGAACGCCGAGGAGTCGTAGCCGGGTTTGTCGGCGCCGGGTCCGCGCACACCGAAGCCGTGCCCACGGGCGTAGACCAGCGTGGGAAACCGCCGCGTCAACTCCTCGGCGTCGAGTCCGAGTTTGCGCAACGCCGCCGGGCGAAAGTTCGTCAGGAACACATCCGCCGACTCCAGCAGCTGATCGAGCAGTGCGCGCCCCTCCTCGGTGTGGAGATCGAGCGCGATCGATCGTTTGCCGCGATTCGCCAGTGCCACAGACAGATTCACGCCCGAGCTGTCGGTGCCGATGCCCTGGGTGGCGAGGTTACGATACGGGTCGCCTTCGGGACGCTCGACTCGGATGACGTCGGCACCCCAATCCGCAAGCAGAGCACCCGCGACGGGCACGAAGACCCATTGCGCCAACTCGACCACGTGCACGCCGTCGAACGCTTCGCCGTCCACATTGACCTCCCGAGCATTCGATGGAACTTGACTGCAACCTAAGGTAGAACATGGCTCTACTTTTGGGAAGTGCCACTCTCGTTTTTACGAGAATCGACCTGTGCGCTGAGCTCGCGCCTGCGGAAATACGAGCGGGCGAACGCTTTTCCCTTCGGTGGAATGCGTCGAAACGCCCATCGGACACGACGAATCGCCGCTCCGCTCGATCGCGAGCGACCGGAGGGATGTCATTCCGCTGCGCGGAGTGCTGTTCGGGCAACGACACAGCGCCGCCGATTCGCGCCCGGCGCTGGAAATGAAGGCCGCGTATTCGCCGACTGCGCCAGCACCCAGGGTTCGACCTCGGCTACAACGCCGTCCGGTACGGCCGCGTGATGAGCGTCGGCGTCACCAACGGGATCACCACGAACAGCACGCGAGGTATCAGCGCGACGAGGTTGTTCGGCTGCGGAGCGAACGTCGGTACGACCAGGGCGTCTCCGCTCGAACGCCGACCTGACCTACGCGGGGCCGGAACCGAGCCTCGGAGTGTCGATCCGGTAGCGAAATACTCTCGGCGACAGCGGTGCCGGGCTACAGGTCTTTCGCCTCGGCGGCACCGCTGTCGCCGAGCCGAGCTTCACCACTCGGGGATCCGCCGAACGCCGACAGACAGAACAACCAGACCCGCTCGATGACGTCGGCGCCATCCTCCATGGGAGCGAACGCGACGTGGTGGACCACCGACATGACCAGTTTCATCACCAGCCACGCGTCGGTCGCCGGATCATTCGGTCGAAGCGAGCCCGCCTCGGCGGCCGAACGCAGTTCACGTTCGATCAGATCGGCGTAGGGCTGATTCACCTGTTGCATCTCGACGGGGAAGAGTTGGTGCAGCCGCCAGTGCTCCGCGGTGACGAAACGCTGTCCGACACCACCGGGTTCGGCCACCGAACGCAGCACGCCCTCGATGTAGAAGCGCAAGCGGTGCACCGGATCCGGCAGCTCCCGCGCACCTGCCTCGAGTTCGGCGAGTCGCTCACTGACGAAGTCCTCGAACACCGCCAGCAGCAGCTGATCCTTGCTGGGGAAATGCCGATAGAAGGTCTGTAGCGCGATGCCCGCTTCCTTCGACAATTCCTGGGTGGTGAGCGTGGCTCCCTCGGTCTGCAACAGTCGGCGGGCGGCCGCGACGATCACCTTCGCCTGTTCCACACTGCGCGCCCGCGATCGTTGCACCGACCGGGACCTGTCGGCGGCGCGGTCGGCCCACGCCGGCGCGGAGGTCTTCACACCGTCGTCGACAGAAGGATCAGACATGGTCATCGCGACACCTCTCTACCCAACCGGACACAACCCTGCGAACCCCACCGCTCACCGAGTTATCCATTTTCCCGCGAGCACGAGAGTCATGCTCTATCCTAGCCGCCTACCATGTTGCGGTCGGGACGAGAGCAATATTCTCGTCCGAACCGATGCTATCGGAACTCGGACACTCGGTGTCGGTGGACAGGATCGGCCCGGCCTCACTCCAGATCGGCCATCGACTTCCCTACGTCCGCGAGCGTCGCCGGTACGCCGTAATCCTTGGTGAACCGGTAGTGGGCGATACCGCAACGGTACGGCTGCCCGTCCGTTCCCAATTCGACGGAAACCCAACCCGTCGCGGTGGCGCGCTCGACATTGAAACATTGGATGGGCTCTTCGCGGTCGGAAACGTCGACGGGGGCGTGCAGGCCGCCCGCGGTCCACGCCGTTTGCCGAAGGGCCGCGTCGTAGACGCAGCGTCGAGTGAGATTGTCTCCGCAACCGGCCGCGGATTTCGCGAACAGCAGCCAGGCCGACATCGACCGCAATTGCGGGAACGTGATCTCGGCGCTCTTGCCGTACTCGGCGAACATCGCCTGGATGTGGCGCAGGGCCGGTACGTCGTCCGCCTTCTCGAACGGCGCGACACCATTGAGATCGACCACGTTGTTCTGGAATTCGATGGAGCGCCCGGCCTCACGCAGGAACCCCGGCCGGTAATTGTTGTTCTTCGCATCGATCCAGTCCGGTCGATACCCGATGCTGGTCAACGCGTCCTCCAGCTTCGGCAACTGCGAGGGTTGACCGTTGAAGATCAAGCCACGAACCTGCTTTTCCTTGATCGCGTGCGCGAACGGCGTCCAGTCCGACACACCGGCGACCGGGTATCGGTCACGGTAGACGATCTTCGCGCCGATCGATTCGAAACTCTCCTGAGCTTTGTCGGCGAAGGCCTTGATGACCGGCGAGTCGGCATCGACCATTCCGATGGCGCCGATCGATTCGGGATATCCCTCGGTCACCAGCCAGCGCCGGAATCCGGTCTCGATATCGTGGAAGGGAAGAGTCGTCGGCGACGCGCTGATCTCCAGATCCGCCGCGACACTGCCGATTTGGGCGACCTGCGCCGGGAAACTCGGCAGCAGGCACGCGAGCCTGTCCTTGACGCCGAGCCCGTCCATTCCGGTCCCGCCGCCGACGAGCGCGAAATCGTCGCGACACGCCTCGCGCATCCGTTGACGTACCTCGGTGGAATTCGTGTCGTGGATCTTCAACTCGATCTTGCGGCCCGCGATCCCGCCGTGCGCGTTACACCACGACGCGAAAACCTCGGAAGCCTCGATGAACTCGGGATTCTTGGTGAATCCGAGATCGGTGAAGACTCCGAGGGTGATGGTGTCCGCGGTGACGCCCTGCGCCGGAGCCGATTTCGGCGAGCCCTTGCCGCAGACGGTGCCGAGATCGCCGAATTGATCGGCGACGGCGGGGTTCGTGGCCGCCACGGGGCCACCGGCCTCTTCGGTGCCCGTGCGGGCGCAACCCGACAGTGATACGAGCGCGACGACGGACAGGACTGCGAGTCTTCGGTTGACTTTCACGGTGGTAACTCCTCTTGGAACGGATTCTTCGGCGATGGGCTGCGCCCATCGGGGCTCCGCTCGAATTCGTCTGTCGGCGTATCGCTGTCGGCCTACGAGCGACATGGCGGCGACTACCGGGGTGCGTTCGCCGCGGTGTCGCGGATTCGCTCTCGTAGTTGCTCGCGAATACGGAACTTCTGGATCTTGCCGCTGGCCGTGCGCGGGAAATCCGCGACCACGACGATCTCTTCCGGCCATTTCTGCTTGGCCAGACCCTTCGACGCGAAATGCGCGCCGACCGATTCCAAGGTCGGTGCGGCCGCGCCGGGGACGAGGCGGATCACGGCCGCGACATGTTCGCCGAGCCGTTCGTCCGGCGAGGCGACTGCGGCCGCCTCGGCGATCTCGGGCATGGCGACGAGTGCTTCCTCCACCTCGAGGGCGCTGATGTTCTCGCCGCCGCGGATGATGATGTCGGATTTGCGGTCGGTGATACTCAGGTAGCCGTCCGCGTCGAGTTCGCCGATGTCGCCGGTGTGATACCAGCCCTCGGCGTCGAAGACCCGGGCGGTGAGTTCGTCGTCGAGGTATCCGAGGCACAGATCCGGACCGCGACTGAGGATCTCACCGTCGGCGGCGAGGCGTAGCTCCACACCGGTCGTCGCGGCGCCGTCGGTGTAGAGCCGCTTGTCGACCGGCGCGGTGTATCGCGACGCGGTGATCGACGGGTGTTCGGTCGTCCCGTAGGACCTGACCACGGTGATGCCGAGCGCGGTGAGTCGTTCGGTGACCGCGGCGGGCACCGAAGCGCCGCCCATTCCCGCGTACCGCATATTGGCAAGGTGCGCGGGCGTGAACTCCGGTTCGTCCAGAAGACTGGTCAGGTAGTACGGGACTCCGCCGCCCACGACGAGATTCCGCTCGGCCATCAATGCCAGCACCGTTCGCGGATTCCAGACGTCGAGCAGGTGGATCGGCCAGCCCTGCACCACCGGGATCAGCAGGGCGCTGAGCATGCCGATGAAGTGGCCCAACGGCGCCGCGGTGATCTGGCGATCGAAATCGGCCGGATAGCGTTCGGCGAGTTGGCGCGTCTCGAAGACGAGCGTGCGGTGGCTGTGCACGACCCCCTTGGGATCGCTGGTGGTGCCCGAGGTGAACGCGATGACCGCGGGCCCGGCTGGATCCGTCGAGCCGACGCCCGTCATCGGCCGGTCGGCGAGCAGTTCGTCGAAATCTCGGTCGACGACGCCGACCACGGGGACGCCCGCGCCGAGATCCGGGTCGTAGACCTTCGCCCCGAAACGCTCGGCCCGGATGAAGACCGCGGGCCGGACCTTCTCCAGGATGTAGCCGACCTCTTTGCGCCCGTAGATGTGGGCGACGGGGACGATCACGGCCCCCAGGATGGAGGCCGCCCAGAAGGTCGCCGCGGCCTCCATCCAGTTCGGCAGCTGCACCACGATCACGTCGCCCGCACCGACACCACGTTCCCGCAGCCCCGCGGCGAGTCTGCGTGCCACGGTCTCGACCTCGCGGAAGGTTCCCGACCAGGGCCGGGTCGCCGAATGCACTTCGAATACCTGATCGGGCGCGGCGGCGAGCCCGCGGGCGAGGACATCACCCAGGGTTTCGGAAGTCCACCAGCCTTCTCCGATGTAGCGTTCGACCAGTTCGGCCGGGATTTCGCGCATGACGGCAGTACTCCTGTGATCGTGAGAATTGTTCTGCTGCTTCATGATCGACCGATCCGCAGCGAGTCGCCGGGACAACCGGGGCGGATCGGCCGAGAAGGCGGCTATTTCGCCGGGGCCGGTGCGGCGATGGTGGTGAAGTACTGGACCGCCGCCATGATCGCCATCGGCGCGGTCACGAGCAGCTGACCCACGAGGGTGCCCAGGGTGCCGATCGCGACCATCCCGCCGACACATCCGACTGCCGCGGCGGGGATGAAGGCTCCGAACAACCCGACGATGGCGGCCGAAGCGATTGTCGCGCCCGCGATTCCGCCGAGCACACATCCCACGGCGGCACCACTGAGGCCGCCGACCAACGAGCCGAGCGAGGCGCCCATGGTGATGGTGCTGACCATTCGGCCCCATGCCGCCTGTTCGCGATCGTATTCGTTCTTGAACGGCGCTTTGTCCTCGTACGGCAGCGCGACCGGACGGTACTCGGCGTGGTCGCGGTCCAGCAGGGGCGTGAGCGTCGCGGTCTTGCCGTCGATCTGCGCGGCGATGGGAAACACGAAGTCGTCGACGCGGAACGACAGTTCGGTGCCCGCGAGGACCGCGCCGCGGTCGGACACGATGGTGAACACGCCGTCGCGGACTGCCATGGAACCCGAATCGGTGACGATGACCGTCGATTCCGGTGTGGTCCGGGCGGTGTAACCGACCGCGGCGGCGGGCTCGGCGGCTGCCGTACCTGCCGTCAGCGATGGGGACGCCATCGCGCTCGCGGTGATCACGATGGGGAGAACAACTCTTCTGATCAGCATTTCTGGGTTCCTCGGTCGGCCGTCGTTGGATGACTGTTGGACAGGGCGAGAGCCGAATCAGCTAGCTGAGGGATGAGAAGACCCGGAGGTGGTCCGCTTGGCGGACCTTGTTCCTCGGCCGTGCGATGCACCTCGGTAAGTAGAATGCGACTCTCGTATCGAGTAGATCACACGTACCGTAGATACGGATTAGAATTCTCACATTTCCAATAGTTGCGCTAGGCCGACCGTTCGGCTGACTGTCATCGACACGTCGCCGAGGCTCGGCGGAGCCGGGGAACGAAAGAGCCCGCGCGGGAGATCGCCGTGGAAGTCGGGGTCGAACCCGCCGAGGTCACCCGGACCCAGATCGCCGAACGGGCCGGCGTCTCTCAGAGGCAGGTCTCGCGCGCCCCGACCCGCGTCATCGGCGGCCTGCGCGAACAGGCGACTACCGCGGCCCGCTGCCGGGCGAGGATCGGGGATGTTCGGGGAGTCGCACGATCTGGACGAAGAAGTCATCGATCTTCTTGATCGCGTCGAGGAACTGGCTCAGGTCGACCGGTTTGGTGACGAAGGCGTTGGCGTGGCTGCGGTAGCTGCTCACGATGTCGTCCTCCGAGGAGGAGGTAGTGAGCACGACCACGGGAATGTCGCACAGATCCTGGTCGGATTTGATGCGTTCGAGGATCTGGCGGCCGCTGTATTTGGGCAGGTTGAGGTCGAGCAGCACCAGCCCCGGCCGTGGCGCGTCGGTGTGGTCCCCGGTGCGGTAGAGGAAGTCCAGGGCCTCCTGCCCGTCACGGACCACGTGCAAGGTGTTGCCGACCCGGTTCTCCTCCAGGGCCTCGATGGTCATCAACTCGTCACCTGGATCGTCTTCCACGATGAGGATGTCGATCGGTCGGCCGAGTGTGCGCACGAGACTCCCATTTTATGTTGTAGACCTCAGTATGGGGCGTGGCTGTCCGGTGCGGGTGATCGGCGCAAACGCGGCCCGAGTTGTGGCGGTGGTTCGCAACGTGTCGCGCCGGGCACACTCCGTCGCGACGGCACCGGTTCCGCTCCGGTACACGAATCTCGGGTGTCGCAGATCGAGGACACCGGGTGGCGTACCGCCGCCACGGCGACGCTCCCTTGGACGTCGCCGTGGACGGCGGTGCCGCTCGAGCACACGGCCGAGATCGCCGTGTCCCGTCCCACCGCCGTGACGAATCTCGTCGCGGCGGTGGGCGCGGCACCACCCGGTGTCCGATCGACGCTGGGCGCACCCTCGCCCAGCGCGGTATTCGGCCCACCGGCCGAATCCGATACCGACCGTCGGCGACCCAGGTGTCCACCGAACGGCCGGATGCGCGTCAGGTCGTTCGGACCGGTTGCGCTGCGCGGGAAATCGATTGCGTCACAAGGTAGCCGTCCAGGCCCTCCTTTCCGAGTTCGCGACCGTAACCGCTGGTCTTGACCCCGCCGTAGGGGGCGAACGGGTCCATGATGTAGCCCTCGTTGATGCCGAAGGAGCCGGTGCGCACCCGCGCGGCCACGGCGAGCCCGCGGTCGATGTCGTCGGTGAACACCGCGCCTGCGAGGCCGTACTCGGAATCCTCTGCTATCGCGACGGCTTCGTCTTCGCCGGTGTAGGTGAGAACTGTCAGCACCGGACCGAAGATCTCCTCACGAGCGATGCGCATATCGTTGTCCACGTCGCTGAACAAGGTCGGCCGGACATACCACCCGCGGTCGATGCCCTCGGGCAGCTCGGCTCCCCCGACGACCAGTTTCGCGCCTCGGCGCTGCCCGTCCTCGATGTAGTCGCGCACTCTGTGCTGCTGCCGCTGTGCCACCAGCGGCCCGATCTCGGTGCCGCGGTCGGCGGGGTCGCCGACCGTGAGGGCCCCGAGCGCCGCGGCCAACGCATCGATGTAGTGCTGTGCCCGGTTCGCGGGCACGAGTACGCGACTCAGCGCGTTGCACACCTGACCGCTGTTGGCCAGGCTCGCGCGACAGATCCCCTCCGCGACACGTTCCGGATCGGCGTCGTCGAGAACCACCGCCGCCGATTTCCCGCCGAGTTCCAGGCTCACCGGCTTCAGTCCCGCGGCGCACGCCTGCGCGACGGCTCGCCCGCTGGCGGTGGAACCGGTGAACGACACTTTGTCCACGCCGGGATGATCGACCAGACGCGCACCGACGGCGCCGTCGCCCGGGATGACGTTCAGCACGCCATCGGGCAGACCCGCCTCCGCCGCCAGCTCGGCGAAAAGTAAAGCGTCCAGCGGTGATTCGGGTGCGGGTTTGAGTACGACGGCGCAGCCCGCGAGCAGAGCCGGAATGGTCTTGACGATCATGAGGAACTGCGGCATGTTCCACGGGACCACGGCCGCGATGACCCCGACGGGCCGTTTGGCGACGGTGATGTCCCGGCCGTAGAAGCCGGGCCGGTGCTCGACCCATTCGTAGTTCTCGGCGATCCGGCGGATCGCCGAGAGCGCGAAGGACGCGACGCCGACCTGCGCCTGCTCGGCGAAGGTGATCGGTGCGCCGATCTCGGCGCTGATCAGCTCCGCCATCTCGCCGCGACGCTGCTTGTACAGCGCCGCGAGTCGTCGAACGACCTCGAGTCGCTCCGACGGCGGTGTCCGCGGCCACGGGCCGGTGTCGAAAGCGGCCCGTGCGGCTCGCACGGCGCGGTCGACGTCGTCCGGGTTCGCCATCGGCGCGGTGGCGATGTGGGCTTCGGTATGCGGTGAGATGAGCGGCGACAGGCCGCCACCGGGTGCTACCCATTCACCGCCGATGAATAGTTCGCTTCTCTGATACATGGAATTCCTCTTGTTCGAGCGACCCAGGTCTCGCGTTGTGCGCCGGGGCCGGTCAGGTGTTGCGACCGCCGTTGACGCCGATCACCTGGCCGGTGATGTACCCGGCTTCCTCCGACACCAGGAACGCGCACGCGGCGGCGATGTCCTCGGGTTTGCCCGCGCGGCGCACCGGGGTGCGTTCGGCGTGGTGGTCCACCGAGCCGCCGAGCATGCCCTGCGATTCGGAGTTGCGCAGCATCGGGGTGTCCACGAATCCCGGCGGGATCGTGTTGACGGTGATTCCGCGCGGACCCAGTTCCAGGGCAAGCGATTTGGTGAGTCCGATGACCCCGGCCTTCGCCGCCACGTAGTGGGTCATGAACTGCTGACCGGAATGCGCGCTCGAGGAGGAGATATTGACGATCCTGCCCCAGCCCGCATCGATCATGTCCGGCACGATCGCCTGACTGCAGTAGTAGACGCTGGTCAGATTGACCGCCAGCATCCGATTCCACAGCTCGTCGTCGATGCGCAGGAATTTGTCGAATCCGGTCCTGCCCGCGTTGTTGACCAGTATCGAAGCGGGACCGAACTTTTCGCGCACGGTCCGGACCGCCGCGTCCACCAGGGCGCGATCGGAGACGTCGGTGCCGCCGACCGCCATCGCCTCGTGGCCTTTGTCCCGGATCTCCTGGGCCACGCGTTCGGCGGACTCGGCGTCGAGGTCGAGTATCGCGGTGCGGTGCCCGTCGGAGGCCAGCCGCAGGGCGATGGCCCGGCCGATACCCGAGCCACCTCCGGTCACGATCGCGGTTCTCATGCGACCGCTTCCTCACCCGCGAGGGAGGTCCGGTGCATCAGTCGCGCCGACGACTCGCTGTAGGGCAGTGCCCGGTGCAGCATCCCGGTGTTGTCCCAGATGACGAGATCGCCACGGCGCCACGTGTGTCGCAGCACGTAGCGCGGTTGGGTCGACCACGCCAGCAGTCGATCCAGCAGCTCACGACCCGCGGCTTCCGACCAGCCGACGACCTGCCCGGCCGTGGCGCCGACCAGCATCGATCGACGTCCCGTGGGCCGGGTCCACACCAGCGGGTGCTCCCGGGCCGGTGTCCGATCCCAGATCGCGCGTTCGGCCTCCGACGGGTTCGGCACGGCGAGCAATTGCGAGGCCGCGAAGCTGTGCACGACCCGCAGATCCCGCAACTGCGACTTGAAATGTTCCGGCAGTTCGGAATAGGCGGCGTAGGTGTTGGCGAATTCGGTGTCGCCGCCACCGTCGTCGGAGACCTGCCGGGCGGTCAGCAGGGTGGCCTTGTTGGGCACTTCATCGGTGGTTCCGTCGATATGCCAGAAGAAGGTGGCCTCCCGGTAGGCCGCCAGTTTGCTCTTCGAGGCGTCGCGGGTCACCCGCTGGATCTCGGGGAATTCCGACTCCCCGCCCAGCGGCAACGCCACCACGCGGCCGAGGAGCCTGCTGAACTCGACCAGGTCCTCGTCACTGACGTGGGCTTCCCGGAAGACCACGACCCCTCGGCGATCGAGGGCGGCGAGGCATTGCTCGGCGATCGACCGGTCGACGATGTCGCCGCCGCCGACACCGGAGAACTCCACTCCGGTCGTCTCGCCGATATCGGTCACGGTGTACCCCATCGGATCACACTGCCGGTTCGGCGGTGGTGTCGAAGAAGGCGGCACCGGAGTCGGGGATTCGGGGCTGGCGGAAGATGTTGACCGGGTAGGACACCATGATCAACGAGTACAGCAACTGCAACAGCCGGGTCTCCGGCTCGGGCAGGTCCGCGAGATCGAAACCGTTGAGATGGTCGATCGCGGCCTCCGCGTGCGGGGCGACCGCGTCGTAGAAGAGTTCGAGTTCGGCGATGTCCTTGGACAGGCGCACGTCGTAGCGTTCCTGCCTGGTGGGCAGAGCCCATTCGGCGACGTGTGGTTCGAGATCACGGAAGGTGTCGGGCAGAGTCGTCGTGCTCATGTTCGTCTCCTGATCAGTCGTGCGCGGCGGTGTGGGCGGCGACGGCGTCGCGAATGACCTTGTGGAAGTTGCGGATCAGCAGTTCCTGGTCGGACAGGTGGAATTGGCGGGTGGCCCGGGTCGAGAGCGCCTGGTGGGTCGCTTCGACGGTGTTGGAGTCCTGCATGGCGAATTCGATGGTGCTGGCCGCCACGAGTTCCTGCGCCAAGCGCGCGGCGGCGTTGGCGGGCGGCGGGAAGTAGATGTCGATCTCGTAGCTGTGCGAATCCACGGCTTCGGGCCAGTACTGGTAGGTGATGTAGTAGTTGCGGGCCCAGATCTGCACCGACAGGTTGGGGAACAGCCAGTAGGAGTCGTTGCCCCACGCCTTGATATCGCCGGGGTTGAGCGCATCGGGCAGCTCACCCAGGTCCGGCACGTCGTCGGGGCCGAAGAGTCCGGCGCGGAACAGCTTGTAGATCCATTTCTGGTTGCGCTGCGCGGGACCGAGCGCCCCCGGTTCGCGCGGCGGCAGCGGCGGCGGTCCCGGCACCGAGGTCAACATGTGGTTGGACCAGACGTCGTAGTGATAGGAGTCGATCGGCGGAACCAGTTTCTCGGCCTTGGCCACGTCCGGATCGATGAATCGCCCGTGGACGTAGGGCGGGTGGTACCACTCCAGGACCGCGTCGATCGACAGCTTCCAATTGCCCTTGATGCGGGTCTTGTACCCGTAGTGCTCGGTCATCTTGTCGAACGGGAACGCGTCGAGAGCGCCGAACCGGTCGCCGAGGAAGGCGCGCAGAGGTTCGGCGTGTTCGGCGAAGTTGACGAAGATGAACCCGGCCCACACATCGCAGTGCAGTTCCGGCATCCGCAGCGTCGACCGGTCCAGGTCGAAGAACTGCTCGGGGTTGGTGATGTGGTCGACCTTGCCGTCGAGTCCGTAGCGCCAGCCGTGGTATTTGCAGGTGAACGCGCGGCACGATCCCGAGGATTCCTCGGCCGGATGTTCCTGCCACACGACCTTGTTGCCACGGTGGGCGCACACGTTGTGCAGCGCCTTGACGCTGCCGTCGGCCTGGCGCACCACGACGATCGATCCCAGCCCGGCCAGCTCGCGCGTGAAATACCGCCCGGTCTTGGGGATCTGTTCGATCCGTCCGACCTTCAACCACGAGCGTTTGAAGATCGCCTCGTGCTCGTCGCGATAGAACTGTTCGGAGATCGCGTCTTCGTAACTGACCGGCGCGGTACCCAGTTCCGGATAGTCCGGTGTGTATTTGCCACGGCCGGTGGCGAGTTTGTCCTGGATGGCCATGATCTCTTCCTTCTTCTGTGTCGATGGTTTTCAGATGACGCCGTCGGCGCGTAGCGCACCGATCTTCTCGGCGTCGAGGTGGAGCAGTTCGGCGAGAACGGCGGTCGTGTGTGCGCCGAGTTCACCTCCGAGCCAACGGATTTCACCCGGTGTCTCCGACAGCGTGGGCAGTACTCCCGGCACGGTGAGCGGACCGATCCGTGAATCGACGGTCACCAGCGTGCCGCGGGCTCGGTATTGCGGGTCGTCGAAGATGTCGGCGATCGAATTCAGCGGTCCCGCGGGCACTTCGGACCGATGACAGCGCTCGAGGACCTCGTCGCGGGTGAGGCCGCCGACCCAGGCGCCGACGAGGTCGTTGACCTCGTCGCGCTGGGCCAAGCGCGCGGCTTTGGGACCGAATCGCTCGGCGTCCGCCAGTTCGGGTCGCCCCATCGCCTCGGCCAGCCGGGCGAACATGTCGTCGTTGCTGCACGCGATGGCGATCCACCCGCCGTCGGCGGCGCGATAGTGGCTGTGCGGCACCACGTTCACGGTGTCGGCGCCCATGCGCTCGCGCACGTATCCGGTGCGCTGGTAGGCCGGGGCGAGCTCGTCCAGCGCGCGGAAGACCGACTCGTACAGCGCGAGATCGACACACTGGCCGCGACCGGTCGACTCGCGGGCCCGCAGGGCGAGCAGGACACCCACGACGCCGTAGAGCCCGGTCATGTAATCCGCCAGCGAGGTCGAGCCCGGTGTCACCGGTGGACCGTCGGGTTCACCCGCGAGGTAGGCCAGACCCGAGAATCCGTGTGCGACACGGGCGAAGCCCGGCCGGTCCCGGTACGGACCCTGCTGCCCGTAGGCCGAGACCCGCAGCATGATCGCGCGCTCGTTGAGTTCCTGGATCTGCTCGAAACCCAGTCCCCACCGTTCCATGACGCCGGGGCGGAAGTTCTCGACGACGACGTCACAGACCCGGATCAGTTCGCGCAGCAGTTCCCGGCCGCGCGGGTCGGCGAGGTTCAACGTCACCGAGCGTTTGTTGCGGCCTTCGCTGAGCCAGACCAGCGTGTCGCCGCACTCGGTGTCGCTGCCGAACCGTCGCAGATTGTCACCCGAACTCGGCCGCTCGACCTTGATGATCTCGGCTCCGAATTCGCCGAGGACCGTGGCGCAGAACGGTCCGGCGAGGTAGGTGCCCAGGTCGAGAACCCGGACGCCGTCCAGTGCGTGCATGGCGTACCTCCGGCACTCGACGCGTCTACTGGCTCTGCGACCAGGGCTTGTCGTCCCATGCCCGGTCGAGGGGTTCCATCCCGCCGCCGAACGGGAAGAATTCGCGTTGGGCGTAGGTCTCCAGGCCGATGCCCTGCCCCATCTGGTCCAGGAACGCCCGCTTGAGTTCGTGGGTGAACAGCTGTCGGGTGTACCGCAGCACCATCGGCGGTCGTTTGGCGAGTTCGTAGGCCAGTTCCCAGGCCCGATCGAGCAGCTGGTCCTTGGGGTGCACCTCCGCGACCGCACCCCAGTCCAGCGCCTCGCGCGCCCCGAGTTTCTTCCCGGTCAGCAGCAGGTAGCGGCCGCGGTTGTGCCCGACGAGGAAGTTCCAGATCACGTGCTGGCCGTCGCCGGGCACCTGCCCGCGCGGGAAGTGCGCGACGTCCTGGAACCACGCGTCCTCCGAGGCCAGCACGATGTCGGCCATCAGCGGGACCTCGGAGTGGATGTTGCACGGTCCGTTCACCGCACTGATGACCGGCACGTCGACATTGAGCACGTTGAACATGAGATTGCGGTTGTACCAGGCTTTTTCATCGAGCTTCCACTGTCCGCGAGACCCGGGCATGGCCTGATAGATCGGTTCGGCGGGCATACTTCCGTCGGGTAGCAGACCCCAGTTCGCGTTGTAGTTCGCGCCGGTGCCGGTGTGGATGAGCACCTTGATCTCGCGGTCGCCCGCCACATCGGCGAAGGCGTCGGCCATGTCGTCGTGCGCTTTCCAGTCCCACACCAGCGAATCGCCGTCGGTATGGCACTGCATGAACAGGATGCCTTCTTCGGTCAATTCGAAGCGGTAGTTGGCGTACCGGTCCTTGTACTCACTGAATCTCGCTCGTTTCACCATGTCGTTACTCCTCCTACTGCCCGGCCAGACGCGCGACGACCGGGGCGAAACTCTCGATCTCGGTTTGCTGGATGCTGATGTAGTTCACGCCGAGGCTTTCTCGGCGTTCGATTAGTCGGTCGCCGATCTCCTCGACGTCGCCGATCAGCACATTGGGGTGCTCGGCGATCGTTTCCTCGGACGCGCGCACGCGCGAAGCGATGCGCTCGACCGCCTCGGCCGAATCCGTCGTCACCGCGGTGAAGAACGGCGAACTCTCGATGTCGAGGTCACCGAACCGGCCGCCCGCCGCCGCACGCACGTGGCCGGTGCGATACACCGCCTCCTGCTGCGGCGTCCGTCCCGCGGCGTTCACCGCGGCGAACGGCACATTGCTGATGCTGGCGATATCGGCTTCGCGGCCTGCCAAGCCGAGCACGCGTCTGCGACTGCCGCCGATCATCAGTGGTGGATGCGGTTTCTGCACGGGCAGCGGCAATCCCGCGTATCCGTGCGCGGTGAGGTACTCACCGTCGATGTCGAGCGGTTCCCCACCGGTGTGGGCCTTGTACAGCGCGACGGCTTCCTCGAGTTTGCCGACCCGATCGGGCGCCTCGGCGAACTTCAGACCCATCGCGCGGTATTCGGGTTCGCTCCACCCCGCGCCGAGCCCGAACTCCACACGCCCGTCGGAGAGGACGTCGAGGGTCGCGGCTTCCTTGATCAGCACCGCGGGGACGTGGTAATCCACGCAGAAGACTCGGCAGCCGACGCGCAGTGTCGAAGTCACCGCGGCGGCGGTGGCCATGGCCGTCAACGGCGCGAGATACTGCGGAGGCCATCTCGCCTCTTTGCTGGCTGGACCTTTTCCGAGGTAGTGATCGGCGAGGAACAGCGTGGAGTATCCCAATCCCTCCACGCGACGGGCCAACTCGACCCATTGCTTCGCCGATGCTGCGCGGGTCGCCTGCACGGCGAACCGGAACGGTCTGGTCATATTCATGCCTCCGCGCGACGGCGGGATCGGCTCGTTGTCGTCATCGGGCGACGTACCCGCCGTCGACCGGGAGCGCGGTGCCGGTGACGAACGAGGATTCGTCGCTCGCCAGGAAAAGGGCGGCGGCGGCGATCTCCTCGGGCAGTCCCCACCGTTTCATCGGCTGCGGCGGGATCGAGTCGGCGGGCGGCGGCCCGCCGACCCCGCGGTGGGCCAGCGCCGTCCAGGTCATGCCGGGGCAGATCGCGTTGACCCGCACGCCCTCGGTGGCGAAATCCAAAGCGACGGACTTGGTCATCTGCACCACCCCGCCCTTGGCCGCGGCGTACACCGCCTGCCCCTTCTGGCCGACCAGCCCCGCTGTCGACGCGGTGTTGATCACCGAGCCGCCGCCGTTCGCCAGCATCGCCGGGATCGCGTACTTCATCCCGAGATACACGCTCTTGAGATTGACCGCGACGAGCCGGTCGAAGATGTCGTCGTCGAATTCGGTCAGCGGACCGCGCGGGCCGCCGTAGCCCGCGTTGTTGAACAGCACGTCCAATCGGCCGAATTCCTCGACCGCCGTGGCGATCATGCGTTTCACGGCATCAGGGTCGGCGACATCGACATGGACGCCCACCGCGGACTCGCCCAGGTCCGCCGCGGTCTGCTTCTCCTCACCGCTGATGTCGGCACACACCACGCGCGCGCCCTCGCGCACGAACAGTGTGGCCGTCGCGCGTCCGATTCCGGAGGCCGCGCCGGTGATCACGGCCACCTTGCCGGCCAATCGTCCTGAGCCCAAGCTTGTTTCGCTCATCGCGCGACCGCCGCGTGCTCGACATCCGCCAGTGCCGCGCGACGTAGCACGGTGCTCGCGTGGCGCATGTGCGCGGCATCGACCAGTTTCCCGTCGTAGCCGATCGCTCCCGTGCCGCTCGTCTCGGACTCCCGATAGGTAGCGGCGGTGGCCCTGGCCTCGGCGATCTCGCGCGTCGTCGGGGTGAACACCTCGTGCGCGATCGCGACCTGGCTCGGATGGATGGCCCACTTGCCGTCGAAGCCGAGAGCGCTGGCATGCGTTGCGCTACTTCGATATCCGGCGGGGTCCTGATAGGCGGTATACGGCGAGTCGATCGCGTCGACCCCCGCGGCGCGGGCCGCGGTCAACACCTGCACGCGGGCGAAGTGCCAGAAATCGCCGGGGTAGCCGGCTTGCGGCTGGAAGTTCCCGTCGACCCTGGCGTGCAACGACGCCGACAGATCCCCGGCCCCGAAGATGACCGCCTCCACCCGGGGACTCGCCGACGCGATCTCGGCCGCGTTGGCCAACCCCTCGGCTTCCTCGATGAGTACTTCCAGACCGATCGCGCGGGTGAGCCGGAGTTTGGCTTCCAACTGCGTGAGCAGGACATCGACCCACCACACGTCGCGAGCCGATCGCGCTTTGGGCACGATGATGACATCGAGGGCGTCTCGGGCGCCGGTCACCACGGAGATGATGTCGTCGTGGCACCACTCGGTGTCGAGGCCGTTGACGCGCACCGCACGGGTGGTCCGGCCCCAATCGAGCCCGGTCAGGGCTTCGACGACGATGCTGCGCGAGGACTCCTTGACCGACGGCGCGCAGGCGTCCTCCAGATCGATGAAGACCAGGTCGGCCCCCGATGCGGCGGCCTTCTCGCACATGGACTCGCTACTGGCGGGTGTCGCCAACTCGGACCGGCGAGCACGCGGTGGTCGCATACGTTCTCCTTCGAACGATGACCGGATCGGCCGGATCACGATCCGGGCCGAGAGATCAGATTTAGGCAAGTGTTCAATAGTCGGCGGGACGAACGCCGCATTCGCGGCAGCGTCGCGCACCCGTGTCGACGAGGGACACATTCTGCGCAAATTTCCTCAGAATATGCTCCGACCAGGCAGAATGATCGATGGTCACGTCACAGATGCGGAGTTCGCGTCGGCACGGGGCTGCGTACGACGCGGTTCGTTCGGCGGTGGCCATCGAAGGTCGATCGCAACCTCGGTCAAGCCGTTTTGTTTCAACACTTGTTTAGCACGAGCTCTCTTGGGGCGTCAACGCTTTCGCATACAACCCAGATCTTCACCATATTCGCAGGTCATAGCCGTTCAGGCGCCGATCACCACTGCGGAGATGTCCTTGACCAGCTGGTTTCGAATTTAGTCACCCGTTTAATTTATGCGCAAACACGGCAACGGAGGTGCCGAGATCGGTCCGGTGAGGACTCCGAGAACGGTTGCACCACAATGGATCGCGCAGCCGAAGTCGACAGATTTCGCCGAACGACCCTACCCAGGTTCGGACATGCATTAGCGTGATAGGTTTGGGCAAATGCATGACATATCTGCCATCCAGCGGAACACAGGAGGGGTGCGGTGGGCGTTCGCAAACTAGGCGCGCAGAACTCGAAGACCCGCGACGCCCTCATCAAGGCGACGACGCAGGTCATGATCGACGAGGGATACGCCGGCGTCACCACACGCAAGGTCGCCGCCGCCGCCGGAGTCAATCCGGCATTGGTCTACTACTACTTCGACACGATGGACGAACTGTTCCTCGAGGTCTTCCGACGCGGCGCCGAAGCCAATCTCGAACGGCAACGACAGTCGCTCACGACCGAGTTCCCGCTGCACACGCTGTGGGAGGTGAGCACCGGACCGTTCGGCGGCAAACTCCTCATGGAATTCATGGCAATGGCCAATCACCGCAAGGAGATCCGGCTCGAGATCGCGCAGTACATCGAACGATTCCGCGAGATCCAGCAAGCGGCGTTCACCTTCCTGCTGCGCGCTCGCGGCGTGAACCCCGACGACCTGCCACCGGTCCTCCTGTCCATCATGCTCGGAAGTTTCGCCTCGATCCTGGTCAACGAACAGTCGCTCGGCATCACATTCGGTCACGCGGAACTGATCGCCTTCGTCGAGCGACTGATCACCGGACTCGAACCCACCGATCCGCCACCCGGGTAGCCCCGACGCAACCGGGCGGAACGCAACGCCACAACTCGACACGTCGCGTTCACCACACGCCGCACCACCGGGCAACGGCGACCACCGGGGCCTGCCGCGCGGACAGGTGACTTCGACCTGTTACCGGACTCGGCCATGGCCATTGCCTTCTTCTACGCCGTCGGCACCGCGGTCGGTGGCATCGCCGGGCCGTTGGTCTTCGCCGAACTCACCGGTGACGGCGACCCCGGCCGGACCGCGCTCGCTTTCGGCACCGGAGCGATCATGATGATCCTCGGCGGAGTCGTCGACCTGATTCTCGGAGTTCGCGCCGAGGGCAGATCCCTCGAAAGCATCGCCACGCCACCGAGTTCACAGAGCACCAGCTGAATCCCGCGACCGGCGCGACGCCTCATTCCGACGGAACCATCTCGGCCACAACGAGCGGCGACCGTCGTCTCAGCGCCTGGGTGACCAGGACCACGACGGCGATCACGGCCACGGTGACGATGATCGGGAAAAGCATTGTGCCGCACCGGTCCGCGGCATCGGCGATCGGATTGGTGACGCCGAGTCGATCCAACACCCAGCCGAGGGCGGCGATGATCACCAGGACCGCGCCGCCGACGCGAAGTACCGGCTGCGCTCGGGTGGTGGCCAGCACCAGCAGCGAAGGTAGGACGAGCGCGACCAGCAGCAACTGGATGGCCTCGATGCCGACATTGAACCCGAGCACACTGAGCGCCAATTGGCCGGTGGACAACTTCAGTTCGGCCAGGGTGAACGAGAACGCCATACCGTGCACGAGCCCGAATATCCCGGCGACGACAGCTTCTCGGCCCGGGAACAGCGGCCGGACGGCGTGTACGCCGCCCACCAGGATCGTTGCGGCGATGAGTGTTTCGATCGGGGCCGAGGGGATCTCCACCCGACTCAGGGCACTGACCACGAGCGCGACCGAGTGCCCAGCGGTGAATGCGATCGTGACAGCGAGGATGTGCCGCACGGCGCGACGCCAGCGGTTGTCCGGGTGCCAACGACCGTCCCCGGCTATCAGCACCGCGGGCAGCAGGAGGGTGAACAGAAACAGGAGATGGTCGGTGCCCTCCAGAATGTGATGGCCGCCGAGTACCACCATCGCGGCCAATCCCCGCCACACACCGGCATCGGTCAGATCCACCGGCAGAGGCGCCACGGTCATGGACGCCGTGTCCGTGCGCAGGACACCGACCTGCCTGGCGTCGTTACCGGCGTCGACCTGCCCGGCTCGCCAGTCCTGACGGACCGAGACGATGGCGATGTGGGTGGCGACCTCGCGCAGGACGGCGTCGTAGCCCAAGACGAATCGCCGCATGTCGACGCCAGGCGGCGGGGTCAACTCCGCGTGGACGACGAGTTCCTTGTAGGAACCGGTGGCCGACCGGTCGGCGTAGTCCAGATCCATGTCGCCGATCCGGACGGACCACGGCACGCCGTCCGGCGTGGTGGGCCGCACATGGATGCGCAGATAGTTCGCCAGTCCGGCGGAGTCGTCGGCGGACAGGCGCGCGCGCATGTTGACATCGATGCCACTGGCCCGCGCGAGATCGGCTGCGGGTATCGATAATTCGGCATCGATCGCTGTCTCGCGCACATCCAGCAGCAGGTTGGTGCCCGGCATCGGATGCGCCGGAGCGGCCATCGGGTTGTACAGCACGACGATCACCGCACACCCCAGCACGACCAGCGCTCTTCGTAGCGTTCGCTTCACGTGCCAATGATGCGCATTCCACGGGTACGCCCGAATCGGTCGATCTACCTATCTTCCGATGATGCTGTTCGTCGCACGGAGTCGCGCTCGACGGCCCGACCGTCGAGTTGCTCGGTGCCCCATGCGATCGTGCCGACGAGCCGCGCGGCCCGGGGCGTCGGTGCCACCCGACGGCCCGGGCCTCCCCTCCCCCGGGGATCAGAGATAGGTGTAAGCGACGCTGGTGCCCGCGCCGCCGTTACCTTCGACGCTCACCTGCACCGTTCCCGTACCCGGCGGGGCGATCGCGGTGATCTGCGTGGCCGAATCGACCGTGAACGAAGTCGCCGTGCCACCGAATCGCACCGTCAGCGGACCGGTGAAGTTCGTGCCGGTGACCGTGACGGTGTTGAACCCGGCCGCCGGTCCCGAGGCGGGCGCGAGGGCGGTGACGTCGGGGACGACCACGTACACGAACGACACCCCCGAACTCGTACCGCCGGGTGCGGTCACCGTGATGACCACGATCCCGGTTCCCGCAGGCGAGACAGCGGTGATCTGGGTGTCGGAATCGACGGTGAACGAGGTGGCAGGCACACCACCGAACGAGACCGCGGTGACATCGGACAGTCCGGTGCCGGTGAGCACGACGGTGGTCCCGCCCGCGGTGGATCCCTGTCCCGGAGTGGCACCGGTGAGCGAGGGAACCGCCAGATACTCGTAGGTGACTCCGTTGCTGGCACCGGTGCCGTCGGTGACGGTCACCTGCACTGTGCCGACAGCGCCACCCGGGGCGATCGCGGTGATCTGGGTGGCCGAATCGAGAGTGAATGTGGTTGCGGTCGCACCGAACCGCACCGTGGTCGGTCCCCCGAACCCGGTGCCCGTGATGACCACGCTCGTGCCGCCGGTCGACGGACCGGACGCAGGTGAAACCGCAGTGATGGTAGGCATGACGCCCTCCCCCTTATGGATTGTGTCGATACTGAATCGGGACTCCCCGACACCGAAAGCGCCTGTGTGTTCAGCGGTTTCGGTACCTCCATTAACCTCCCGAATCCAGCGTTCGGCCATAGAATTCCGGTCACGGTTTCACCTGTTATCACATTGTTGCTACGCCAGCATTTCACCTAACGACGTCGTTATCACGAATGTTGATAAGCCTTGCCTGAGAACATCTTTCGTGAAGAAAACTAGTATCGAAATTGACTAGCTGAGCAATAGCCATAAAAGGAGACAGGCTCCTGTTTTCTCGGCCGAATCCGTGCTTCCGGTAGCTCACCAACGCCCAAGTGGCGCTCAGTGGTTTCGTCTACGTCTGGAAGTCGTAGCTCCGGTATCGAACCCGGTGGCCGTGACTCGCAGGAATAAGTGGCGGTGATTTCGCGCTGCGGATCGACAGGCGGCCTGAACTGTTGCACGGCATCGCGTAGCGGTCGCCGCATCGGTAGACGGGTATCGAGGGAGGTGTGGGTTCGTGGAGTTGGGCGTGTACGGCCTCAGTGCCAAGGCGACGTTGGGTCCGCTCGACACCGCGCGGCTGGCGCGGCGAGCGGAGAAGCTTGGCTATCGATCCTGGTGGGTCGGCGACCACGTGGTGTTACCCAGCCCACGGGTGCCCGACTCGCCGATGGCGCCCACCGACCCGATTCTCGACCCGCTGGTGCATCTGTCCTTTGTGGCCGCGTTGACCGAGCGGATGGAGTTGGGCACCGGAATTCTGATTCTGCCGCAACGCAATCCGGTGGTGCTGGCCAAACAGGCCGCCAGTCTGGACGTACTGTCGCGGGGCCGTTTGTTGCTCGGTGTCGCGCCCGGCTACCTCGAGCCGGAGATGGCCGCGGTGGGGGTGGCGCTATCCGAGCGCGGCGGGCGCACCGACGAATACCTCGACGCGATCCGGCAACTGTGGACCGAGCCGGAACCGGCCTTCCACGGAAAGTACGTGAACTTCGAGCACATCGACGCCCACCCACGCCCGGTACGGCCCGACGGTGTGCCGATCATGATCGGCGGCCACAGCCCGGCCGCCTATCGGCGGGCGGTCGGCCGGGGACACGGATGGATCGGCAGCGGCAGTTCACCGCAGGACCTGATCGTTCATCTCGACGGCCTGCGCAGAGCCGCCGCCGAGGTACCCCGGCCCGCGCACCTGGGACGGCTACAGATCAACTTCATGCAGATCGATCCGGTCGAGGTGGACGCGAACAACGCTCGGCGCTACGCCGAACTCGGCGTGGACCGACTGCTGATCTACCCACTGCCCCTGGAAGATCCGGCCGCAGTGGAAACATTCCTGGAAAAGCACGCCGAACTCGCGAACTGACCGAACGACGGCCGAGGACGTGCCCGTGAACCCGTAACAGCCCCTCTCGAGTACAGCGAGGCATCGTGGGATGACCCGCCCGCTGTACGGCCGGATCACGGTCGACGAAGGCGCCGCAGCGGCCCGGATCAGGGAGCGCCCGGTCGATCGACGGACGCATCCGACTCCCGATTCGGGCGGGCTGGAATGCGGGGACCTTCCGATCGCGACGCCGCACCGAACAGTCCCGCGCGAAACCCGGTCACGGATGGCGTGACGGCCTCGCCCCACACCGGCGACAGTGCTCGCCCGCCTGCCCGCAGGTCGCCGAAGCGTGGTCGCTGCAATAATCGGGTGCACCGATGAAACAGTCGCACGACAACCTTCACGCCCGACGAACTTGCGCCGCCGGTGACGACGCGCGCGGGATCGCGCGGCACGTCGACAACGAATGTGGGTGAAAGCATCGAGACCGCGGGCTTGGCAGGTTGTTGGTGGCAGACATTGTCCGACGCGATGGATCTGCCGATACCCGACGAACCGGGACGCTTGCTGTTGCGCGACCTGGTGATCGATCTGCTCACCGCGCTCGATGCCGAACCGTTCGACGCGACCGTCGGTTCACGTGTCGGCGCCGAACTGGCGGACGCGCGACTGGGTGACGACCGGGTTCCTGCGCTCTCCGCTCGCGTGCTGGCCGACCTCGTCGGCAACAGCGTCAGCCCGGACGCGACGGTTCGCTTCGCCGTACTGGTCACCGCGCTCGGTCAGGGCTATCAGCGTCGAGAACACGCGCTGCGCACCGGGCGCACGGATCCGACCGGCCACGACGCGGGCCTGCATCGCGACGCGCGATTCCGCGTGCTGTTCGACAGCCCCATCGTCGCGGTGGCCTTCGGCGATCTCGACGGAAATATTCTGGATGCCAATCCGGCGCTGGCCGAGATGATCGGCACCTCCGTCGAGGAACTGCGCGGGATATCGGTCTACGACTTCGCACACCCCGACGACCGCGCTGACATCAGCACCCTGCTCTACGAACAACTGGTTCCGGCACGAGAGGGTTCGGTCACCCTGCGCCACCGCCTGCTGCGCACCGACGGCACCGTCGGGCGTGCGGCGTTCGTCGTCACCTACATTCGAGGCACGGGGCGACAACCCGACTATCTGGGAGCCGTCGGTGCCGAAATCACCGAATGGTTCGACCTCGAGGACGATCTGCATCGACAGGCCCGACACGATCCGCTGACCGGCCTGCCCAACCGCCGCTACCTGCTCGAACAGATCACCTCCATGAGCACCGCGAACGCGAGCGAAACCGACCGGGTCGGAATATGTTTCGCCGACATCGACCACTTCAAGGACATCAACGACCGCTACGGTCACGACACCGGCGACAAGGTCCTCACCGCTGTCGCCTCCGGACTGCGTGACCTCGAACGGGAATTCGACTGCTTCATCGCACGACTCGGTGGTGACGAATTCGTCGCGCTCATCGCGCCTCCCGCCGACACCGACCGGGTCGGCCTCATCGCACACCGCCTGTCGTCGGTCGTCTCGATCCCGATCACCGTCAACGATCACCGATTGAACGTCTCGGTCAGCATCGGTGCGGCAGTGACCCCGGTCGCGGGAGTCACCGCCGAAACCTTGCTCCGCACCGCGGATTCCAGTCTGCACGAAGCGAAAGCACGCGGGAGGGGGCAGTGGATCGTCCACACTCCTTCGACCAGTTCCCGATAGCCTCGGACCCGCCCGCCCCCTTCCGACCCGACCTGTCAGGCCGGTACGCGGTCGGCGACGATGAACTCCTCCACGAATTCGGCTGCTCGGCGGTCGAATTCGGCGTACTGGGCGGTGCGCTCGGCGCCCGCGCTGGCGTCGTCGAGGAGGAAGTTGCCCGCGGCGTCGAGGCGCTGACGGCGTTCCTCGGCGTCGGGGAGTATGCCGACCGAAGAATGGGCGAAGCCGCAGTAGTAGGCCAGGCCCGCGTCGAGCTGGGTTTCGAGGGCGGCCCGCATATCCGGCAGTGCCGGATCGTCGCCCGCGATTCCGCCCAGGCCCAGCCACAGGATTCGTTTTCCTGCGAGGCGAGACTTGCTGCGGCCGTAGGCGAATCCGTAATTCCACACCCGATCGATCCAGCCCTTGAGGATGGCGGGAACGCTCAGCCAGTAGACCGGGAATACGGTGACGATCACATCGGCGGCGAGGATGCGCCGCATATGGTCTTGCACTTCGTCGGAATACGGCTTCTCGCGGTTTCCCCAGTCCGGCTGGTCCTCCGCGTTCATGCGCGGATCGAATCCCTCCGCCTGGAGATCGAGGAGGTCGATTCGGTAGCCCGCCGTCTCGAGTTGCGCGGTCGCCCGGCGGGCGGTGTGCGCGGTGAGCGAATCGGAGCGGTGATGGGCGACGACGACCAGAGCGGTACGACCGTGGTTCTCACTACCGTTGTGCGGCAATGTATTTCTCCTGACTGGCGGTGACGTCTAACTTTGCGATGTGTCCAGTACACCCTTGTTCGCGTGGACGATCCATAGGAGAAACACTTCAATAGATAGGAGTTCGTCTACACTGCGTGGCATGGATCCGGTGAGTTCTCTCCTGAACGGAATTCGAGCCGAAGGCTCGGCCGTCAGTCACGCCGTACTGAAAGCACCGTGGACCATCCGCTTCGCCGACCGCGCCCCACTGACCATGGTCACGGTGCTGCACGGCGGCGGCGTGCTGGTGTTGGCCGACGGCACCCGGAGGCCGGTCGAGCCCGGTGACACCGCGATCGTGCGCGGCCCGGAACCCTTCCACCTCGCCGATCACCCGGATTCGCTGAACCGCCCCCACATCGAATACGAAATCGCCTGCTTCACAGCCGATCCCGAATGCGTCACCGAAGAACTCTCCGGAATCCACTGGGGAACGAACTCGGCCGAGGCCACCGCGCTGATCGTGGGCGCCTACCGAACCTCGGGCCGTCGCCCCGATCGCCTACTTCGCGCCCTGCCCCCGGTACTCGTCATCCGCGAGGACGTCGACACCTGCGACTGGCTGGAGAAAGCGGCCGTCGATTCCGCCACCAACGCCGCCGGTTCACAGGCGCTCATGGACCGTCTCCTCGACTGGGCGCTGGTCTGCACCCTGCGCACCTGGTTCGCCCACGCGGGCTCCGCTGCCCCGACCTGGTACCGCGGCATGGCCGATCCCGTGGTCGCTCCCGCGCTCGAAGCCATCCACGGCACCCCGTCCCGGAGCTGGACCGTGGCCTCCCTCGCCGCCCAAGCCGGAGTATCGCGCGCCCTCTTCGCCAAGCGCTTCGCCGAACTCATGGGACGCCCGCCGCTGAGCTACCTCACCGAATACCGCATGGACGAGGCCGAAGACCTCCTGACCGCCTCCGACCTCACCGTCGCCCAGGTGGCCAAGGCCGTCGGGTACGCCGACTCCTTCGGCTTCAGTGCCGCTTTCAAGCGCTACAGAGGTATGAGCCCCAGCGCCTTTCGCGCCGCGGCCTGAGGTCGACGGGCCGCAACCGGCAGCCTCGATCTGCTCTCGGAGTCGCGAACAGCGTGACCGGATCACCCCTGCACCGAGTCAGTTGACCTACCCGATCACTCGATCAGGTTCGATGTGTCGGAGGAGCCGCCACCTCGCGGCCGGGTGAACGCCGCGACCAATTTCTGCCAGCGCTGCCTTCTCGCACAGCACACACTCGACAACATGACGACCCGCGCAGACACGACCTTCATTTCGGGCAACGAGCGGTGTGCCGCCTGGTGGTATCCCGCCGACGACACGACCGAGCCCGGCCCCGTGATCGTCATGGCACACGGCCTCTCGGGAACCCGCCGCGACCGGCTCGGAGCGTTCGCCGAACGTTTCGCCGACGCCGGATTCGCCGCGCTGGTGTTCGACCACCGCGGATTCGGCGACAGCGAAGGCGAACCCGACCTGTTCGTGCCCGCCCGCCAACTCGAAGACTGGCGCGCCGCGATCGCCTACGCCCGTGCGCGCCCCGAAGTCGACGCGCACCGAGTCGTCACTTTCGGCTCGTCGATGGGCGGCGGCAACGCATTGGCCGCCGCGGCCGAAGACCTCCGCATCGCCGCCGCGATCAGTCAGGTGCCGTTCCTCGACATCCTCTCGCAGGCCTACCGCGGACCACTGTCGGTGCGACTGCGCACACTACTGACCGCGGCCCGAGGGGGCTACCTGCCCGCCGTCGGACAACCCGACCAACCCGCGTTCATCAACGCGCCCGACAGCGAACACGGCTGGCGCCACGTCGTCGCGATCGGCGAGGACTCCCGCTGGCGCAACCGCGTCAGCGCCCGCTGGCTACTCGGCCGACCATTCCGACCCGCTCGTGCCGCGCGCACCCTGCACTGCCCGTGGCTGGTCTGCGTCGGCGAACAGGACCGAGTCGCCGCCCCCGGTCCAGCCATCCGCGCCGCCCGCAGCGCCCCATACGCGGAACTACGCCTCTACCCCGGCGTCGACCACTTCGACATCTACGACGGCCCCGAACATGTAGCGTTCGTCACCGACCAGATCGCCTTCCTCCACCGCCACGTGGGCGCGGCACAACCGGCGAGGCGGTGAAGGTGACTCCACCCTCGATTTCACCGAGCGCGCCCGGTCGACCCATCTCCTGCATGGGCCCTCGATACCCGGGCACCACCTGAGAGACTGCCACCATGTCATCCGTTATCGCGCTACCCCGGCTTCTCCGCATCGGCGGCGGCTGCTCCGCCGACTTGGCAGAGGTCCTGTCGGACGCGGAGCTGTCGCGTCCGTTGATCATCACCGACCCCTACCTCGCCGCACAGCCGTTCCTCGACCGCATAGTGTCCCGACTCGACGCGGCGGGGGTCCGAGCGGAGGTCTTCTCCGAGGTGCGACCGGACCCGACCACGGACTCCGTCGACAAAGCCGTCCAGGTGTTCCGCGGAGGCGAGTTCGACTGCGTGGTCGGTATCGGCGGCGGCAGCCCGATGGATACCGCCAAAGCCGTGGCATTGCTGGGATCACGCGGCGGCACCATGGGTGACTACAAGGCTCCGATCCTGACCGACACCCCGACCCTGCCGCTCATCGCGATACCGACTACCGCCGGATCGGGCTCGGAATGCACCCGATTCACCATCATCACCGACAGCGCCACCAACGAGAAGATGCTCTGCGCGGGACTGGCATTCCTGCCGACCATCGCCCTGGTCGACTACGAACTGACCATGCAGATGCCCGCACGACTCACCGCGGACACCGGAGTCGACGCACTCGTGCACGCCGTCGAGGCCTTCGTCAGCCGAAAGTCCAATCCGTTCACCGACGACCTCGCGCTGACCGCTATGCGCACACTGTTCACGAATCTGAGAACCGTGTACGAAGACCCGTCGAACGCCTCGGCCCGAGCGCAGATGATGCTCGCCTCCACCCAGGCGGGGATCGCGTTCTCGAACTCCAGCGTCGCACTGGTGCACGGCATGAGTCGTCCCCTCGGCGCGCATTTCACTGTGGCACACGGGCTCTCCAACTCGATGCTGATGCCCGACATCACCGCGTTCTCGGTCGACGCCGCGCCCGCGCGCTACGCCACCTGCGCACGCACGCTCGGAATCGCCACCGATGACCTGTCCGACTCCGAGGCCGCCGCGCGACTCGTGACAGGTCTGCGAGACCTCAACACCGATCTCGAGGTTCCCGGACCACGGCAATACGGAATCTCCCAGAGTTCGTGGCGGGAGAAGGTCGCCATCATGGCGCGCCAAGCCAAAGCTTCGGGATCACCCGACAACAACCCCCGAATCGCGTCCGTATCCGAGATCGAGGAGCTCTACGAGTCGCTGTGGAGATAGCTCCTAGGTGGCGCAACGGGACACCGTTGATCTGGAGCACCCCGAGTCCGCAACTCCGGTACGTTCCGGCTCAGCCGCTGCACATCGGCGCGATCAGCCCGGGAATGCTGGTGTCGAATCCGGAGTCGGTGACCCGCCCCGACACCGAGGTACGCGTCGCGGCGACCGCGCTGAACGATCCAACGAGGTAGCGGCCGGGTGGTCACACCCGCGGCAGTTCGTCGATCAAGCTGTCCAGCAAACCCACGTCGTGACGGTCCGCCCTCGGCTTCGGGAGGGTCGCGATGTCGAGTTCGCGCGGGAAGCCGTCCAAAACCCGACCGGGGTCGAGTCGTTCCAACCCCGCGTACCACTGAGTCAACGGTTCGGCCAAGCGAGCATGCAACTCGAAATGCCCACGCCGACGAGTACGATCACCGTCGCGTTGCCGTACCAACTGCTCAGGATCCGGAACCGACAGCAGCACAACATCGGCGAACCCGAGACGACGCTGCGCGAACATCTCCCGGACCGCGGTCAGTTCGTTCTCGAATCGGACGAGCGGTGCCGCCCCTACCGCGGCCAGGCACCAGCTGTAGTGCAGTTTCAGCGGGTCACTGTCACACACCGCCACACCGGTGCTTTCCTCCGAGCCCAGTGCCTGCGTCCATCGGCGCACATTGACCTGCGCCCAATAGCTTGCCTGCGCCACCGGGTCCGATCCATCCGGCTCTCGACCGGTCAGGGCATATTCCGCGACGAACGGTGCACCGGTAGCTCTGCACCACGTGGTTTTACCAGCGGCACTGGGCCCTTCGACAGCGACGATCACCGAGAAAACCTACCCAGCCACCAACCCTGCTCCGTACGCCGCCTCTCGTCCCTATCCCGCAAGAACGCACACCGTTCGCCCACGTGCAGGTTCTGCTCTGCGGGACGTGGTGACAGCTAGGGTGCGAGGTCGACGCTCGGCACGACATAGCGGGTGCGCTCGGTATTGTGTGCCTCCCTGGTCTCAGCAGCCGAATGGCAGGAGATCACCGGCGAACCGGCGCCGAGCACCCCGGTGACCGCGCATTCCTATGCCGAACGGGGCCTCCCCTGGTTCGACTATTACGACAGCGACGCCGAGGACCTCCCGCCCTCCGACAACCTCGCCGCCGTCCGCCCCACGGGCGAATGGCTGACCGACGAAGGCCACGACCCGGTCCTCGACCAGCCCCTCCCTGTGATCCAGCTGGGCAAATCGCCGGTCCAGGACGGAAAATGGTGACCTGCACAGTCCATCACGATCACAGCAGCCGGTCCCGCGCCGATCTCACCGGTGACGTCCCGGAACCCGACAGCTCGATCGGGCACACGGGCCGGTAACTCGTCCGGTGGCGGGCCCATAGTCGAGGTTGTCGGGTGTGTGCAAGTCCGATGCCGACAGCACGCAGCCTTCCTGAGTTGGCGGGGCCAACACGGCGGTCGATGCACCGTTGGCCGTGAGCGGACCGAAATTATCAGCCGCTCACGGCAATCGGGGTTTCAGGACTCCGCGACGGTCGCGTTGTCGTTCGGCTCCGTGCCCACGGTGTCGCTCGACTCGGCGGCGACTGCAGCATCGGTCTCGACCACCGGTACCGGACGTGCGGCGAGGAACTCGTCGACGATGCGGACATGGTCGCTGTGGGTGGTTCGGGCGGCACCGACCAGCCGCCCGTATGCCACCGGGCCGACCAACTGGGCGACCGCGGCGGGGACATTGTCATCGCCGAGCACCGCGCGGCCTTCTTCGGTCGCGAACAGTTCCTCGAACGGCTGACGGTAGTAGTAGTTCAATCCCATGCGGAACATGGCGGCCTTGGTCATCGCTTCACTGGCCTCGGCCGGGGCGCCGGCGGCGAACCAGGTCAGGGCGACCTTGCTCAGCGGCGCTGTTTGGATGACTACCGCCTGCCGGTCGACGAGCTCGATCAGCTTGTCGCGCAACGTCCCTTCGCCGGGCGCGGTCACGGTCGGCAGGAGCACGCGGTACATCGCGGCTGTCCCCGCCACTACGCCCTTGCCGAGATACTTGTACATGGTGGTCTTCGCGGCTGTCTTCTGCTGGCCGTAGGTGTAGACGGCAAGCGGTTTGAGACCACCCGACTTGATCAGTGTCGCCACCGCGCGCAGTTGCTCCGCCCGAGTCGGCGGCGTCGGCGGCGCCTGCGGCGTGTCTTCGGTGGTCCCAGTCGTCATCGGGTTCTTCCTCCAGAAATATGCTGTAACTGCCTCAGCGGGAACGCTTCTGCCGATCCTACTGTCGTCTTCTCCGATGCCGCCGGTGTGCCGGGGTTGTCGACGGCGCCGACGTCAGCGGGTGTGCCGTCCACAGACGCGATGTCGGCGATGCGCGGATAAGTGATACGACTCTTGGTCGTGCGACAGCCTCGAGTCCAGAGCAGTCGCCTACCCGTTTCGCTGTTCGGAAATGAGCAGTGGCCACTGGTCGATCGCGGACAGGGCGCCGCGAGAGTCGGGCACCGGACCGAATCTCCTCAGCTCTGCGCTTGCTTTGTCCGCATAGTGTCCGGCCAAGCCTACCGAGGGATTCAACCTGCGGGCTTCGGCAAGCCAGCCGCTGGCCTGTCGAACCACTCTGTCGTGGGGCGAGGACAGGTGGGGTGGCAGTAAGTGGCTGCCGTAGTCAGGCGCGACGACCATGGCCGAGCCGAGGTGCTGGAGGCATCGGCCGATACCTCGATCATCGGCGAGAGTCAGATAGGAGCCCAAAGCGCGCTGCCAGTAGCGCAGCGCGATGGCGTTTTCGCCACGAGCCCAACGCACTGCGCCCAGGATTTCATGGGTGTGGGCGCGACCTCCGGGGTTCCGCCCGCTCTCGGTCAGCGATTCCGCAAGCTCGAGACGGTCCTGAGCAGCGTCCACACGACCTTGGTTCAGGTGCACGATCGCGAGATTGATCAACGCGCACACCTGCCCCGCGACGTCGGCTCGTGGCAGTAGCCACCATGCGGCCTCCAGTTCGCTTTCGGCTTCGGACAGCGTCGACGGCGGCACGACCAGATTCATTCGCGTCCCGGAAAGGCGGCGCACAGCCTCGCGATGCTTCCAGCGGGCGAGCACGCCGCTCGAAAGGACACGCGAGCTATCTCCCTGCGGCTGGGGAGGCAGGTTCGCGCGCAACTGAATCAACGGGAGTTCCTCCAAGGCGCGGATGCCGAGAAGGCGGCCCGCCAACGCGAAACGATCCGCAGAGTCTGTCCGCGTGTACCAGACGTCCAACGCGTCGGAAATCCTGGCCAGCTCGCACGCGGTGGAATACGCAATATGTTGTGCGAGATCGTCTCCCATGCAGCCTTCCAGGATCTTGCGCAGGTAAGGTTCTTTGGCTTCGAACCACCGACGGGCTACTTTGGCAGTAGGGGTCAACTCGAGCGCGATCGCCCAACGGGCCGCTTGATCCGCGTGGTACCCGACCAGTGCGGGCATCGCTGCCCGCCACTCCGGGTAGGTGACTACGGTTTCGATAGCGGAAAAGTGTGGCATCGCGCGCAAGCAGTACCGGTCGGAGCGGAGATGTTCGACAATCTTGTTCGGCCCCGCACACAGTTCCGCCAAGAGCATTCGCGTGGTCCGCTGTTCCGACGGCGGATCGATCATCGGTATTCGTCCGGGTGCTTCCAGGATCGCGCTCAACACAGCCAGCAACGCCGCCGTCTCGAATTCGCGCACCGGCAGATGCCGCAGCACCGCAGCGACCCTGTTGTCGTTCAACGACCACAGTTCGCGCGGCGCTGCGCAACTACTACCGACGTATCCGTCGGCCACCGGCGCTCCGGGTCCCACCAGGTCTGCGACCATCGCGAGTTCGCGATCGGCGCGTCGTTGCTCACGAAACCCCGCCGTTCGCCGATACGCCACGTAACTACCGGCGACGAGCACCAGCACCACCGCGAGTCCACGCAGGGCGCCCCCGATCGCCTTGACGGTGGCGTTTTCGCCGAACGAGCTGATCACTACATTGCGGCCCAACTCGAGCACCAGGGCCCAGGCGACAACCTCGGCGGTACCGAGCAGCCCGTCCCAGATCGGTGACCGCGGTGTCCTGTCCGGCCGCGACGAATCCGGCTGTGTCATCGCGACACTCCTCCGGTCAATCCGGGCACCAGCCACCGTCGCCATGTGAGCAACAGCAATAGGACCGGCAACGCAGCCGACACCAGCGCCCCGGCTGCCAGCTCGGCAGAACTCTCGTTGAATCGCCTGACCCCACCCCACAGCAGCAGCGACCACGGACTGGCGCCTGCCCCGCTCATCATCAAACCGATGAAGAAGTCGTTCCAGACCTGGATGAATTCCAGCACCGCGACCGCGACCAGGGCGGGCCCGGCCGACGTCCACAGTCGACGGAGCGTCGTTTCCGAGGTGGCGAGCCCATACAACTCATCGTTGGCCGGACTGCCGGGTGGAGCCAGCAGAGCTCCGCGCAGGATCAGTACCGCGATCGGCAACCCGGCAGCGACATGGACGAAGATCAACGGAATTCTGGTACCGGACAGCCCGTATTCGTCGATGAACGTGTCCAGTGCACCGAGGTAGGTCTGGGCAGGCAGCACCGACAACACCACCAGGGTGACCACCGCGAGCTTCGAGGCCACCCCCTCGGGTCGCAACGCGGCGAGTCGATAGGCCACCGGCAGCGCCGCGGACACCACGATCAGCGTGGCCATTGTGGCAACCCACGCGGTGATCTGCCACGCGTGTCGCAGCGCCTCGTCGCGGAATATCGTCGAGAACGCGGAGAAAGCGAAACCGGAAGGTGTGACGAGACATACGCCAATCAGCACCGCGATTGGGATGAGCGCCGCCGACGATACCACCGCGATGCCGACGGCACGAATCGGTTCGAATCGCGTCCGTCCGGTCGCGGAGGCAGGCTTGGTCGTCGTATCTCGCCGTCTCCGATGGCTCTGCATGCCGATTTGCAGCAACCAGGCCACGAGTCCGACGACCAGCGTCAAAGGCAGCGAGTACGCCGCGGCAACCCCCGGCCCGAGGTCGGCGTCGGTAGCCAATCGCCACCAGTGCACCGTTGCGCTGTCGACCTCGTACTGCATCGAACCGGGCACCCCGATCAGCACCACGTCGAAAACCCGGGCCGCCGCGACACCGACCACAAGACCGACGACCAGCAGAACGGGACGCACCAATGCCAGCAGACGACCTACGAACCGGGCTCGTGTGTGGAACCTCGCCGATAGGGCACCACCCGTGGATCGGGCGCCATCCGCTGGATCGTGCAGATAGCCTGCACACACCGAATCATTTTCTATCGCCTGGATATCGGCCCGCAGCAGGCCGGTGAGGAAGCCGAGCCACGTCCATAGGAACGCCGACCCCAGCATCGCGGCGTACCAGAATCGGTAGCCGCCGACGGTATCGATACCGAGGCGCGCTGCCAGAAATTCGAAGATCAGCCGGAAGGCGACGCCGGAGACGAAGGCGGAAATGCCGAACGGGACGATCAGCGGCGCCCACACCCAGCGGGCGTTGCGCGACCACCAGGCGAGCGCCAGAGCCGATGCCAACAGAACGATCGCGAAAGCGACCCATACCAGTGTGCGCAGGTAAGCCCACAAGCCGTCCTCGGTCAGTGCCGCGCCGAGAAACCACAACGCCGCCACCGCCACGACAGCGAGTCCCGATCCCGAGGCAATACGCAGTTCCACGCGCTGCCCCGGTCGAAGTATCAGGGTCAGTCCGACGCACGCGACAGCCAGGACTCCACAGGAGCTCACCACCTGCGGACGAGCCTCCGCCGCCGTCCACACCGTCCACACCGCCGGCGCGATCAGCAAGGCGCACATCAGCACGAGGGCGGGCACCCCGGCCCAGCGCAGCCACCTGCGCGGACGACCGCCCGGCACGAGCGGCCCGCGCATTCGCCGAGGGGTGAGTTCGAGCTTCAGACCGGCAGCGTCGAACTCCGAAATTCCCGTCATCGCAATCCCCGCTCGAATCCGTCGAGTGCGGCGATCGCTCGGTCTATCGCCCCGCCGGCATCCTCGTTCGCACGGTCACCGATCTCGATCAGGAAGTCGGTCAGGATGCGCCACAACCCGTTCCGTCCACCGATGGCACCCAACTGGTCGGAGAGATCGAACGCGCTCCAGGCGCTCTGCGCTCGCACGATCGGTGCCATCAGCGCCGAATACCGCGCTTCGGTGCGAAGATTCGGCGCGATGAAACCGCCGTCCTCCTCGATCCACGGCACCGGCGCCTGCGGGGCGGCCAGCGCGGCGACGAGGCGCTCGGCGACCGGCGACGCGGGAGCGGTCACCACCATGACGTCACCACCGACGATCCGCGGGCGGTGCGCACCGGGGCCGACCGAGGGGAACGATGCGATGCCGACGACATCTTCTTTGCGTCCGGCAGCGCGCAGACCGGACCGCACAATCGGTTCCGCGAAGTCGGGGGCGATAACCATGGCGGCGCGCCGATGCTGGAATACATCCCGGATCGCGTCGGGGAACTGACGGGTCAACGCCACCGCGGCACCACCGGGGAAGGCACGCGGCTGTCCCCACAGTGTCGCGAGATGCCCGAAGGCCGCACGCACAGCCGGTCGCTGCCAGCTGCGTTCTTTCGGATGGGCGACCAGATCGTCGTAGGTGCGCGGAGATTCGGCGAGCAGCACATTCTCGAAGACATCGGTCAATACCCAACCGTCGGCCGCGCCGAGCGCGAGCAACCTGATCGGGGTATTCGACAGGACCTCCGCGCGATCGCGCCAGTCCGCGATCGTCCAGTCGGCCGGGACACCGAGATCGTAGTGCTCGATCGACTCGCGGTCGTACCAGACCAAGGATTTGTCGGCCGCCTTGAACGGCAGAGCGAACGTCTTTCCCTTGTGGTTCAGGAGTTGTCGCCACAGTTCGGGATACCGCGGCCCGTCGGCACCTGTCCACGGGTCCCCGGGGATCGAACGGATCTTTCCCGCTTCCGCGAGGGCTCGAACCTGTCCGGCCTGGGGAAGCATCACGATATCGGGTGCCGACTTGCCGCCCGCGGTGAACGCCGAGCCGATTTCGTCGCCGAGTGGAATCACCTCGATCGGATGCTCGAATGCCAACTGCGCGAGAACTTTCCGGAACGCGGCCAGCTCCGACCCGCTCCAGGACACTCCGATCCGCACCGCGCCGGGGTTGCCGAGCAGGATATTCGGAGCGCATGCCGCCGCCAGCGGCATGACCAGCCCCGCCTGTAGCACTGCTCTTCGCGTCCCCATGTACCCCCAGCCGTCGCCCTGTGACGGTCGGCCCCGATTATTCCATCGATGACCGGTACCGGCCCGCGATTCCGGAAGAGTTCGGGGCCGGTTCATGTTTGCCGGACGCAGTGATCGTCTAGCGAAAAGCGTTCCGCGAGTTCACGTGCGAACCCGTAGTCGCTCGATCGGCCTGCCCCCGTCCTATCTGATCGGAGCCTTGGCGGTGAAGCCACGTCGACCACCCACTTGCATCTACGTATATGTCTACTTATAGTTAGTACGCAGACCATACGTATACATCTACTTATAGCTAGGCCGCACCCCGATCGATCCACACGGAATGGCCGCGTCGATCCGAGGCGCGAGATGGGCCCCACACCAGGCCGATTCGACTCGGATCCGAGTTGCGACAACCACGCCGGAGATGCTTGCGCGAGATACTACTCAGTGTAACTATGTACCAGTAGTCATTAATACTAAGTAGATGGAAGGAGTGTTCATGGGCAAGCAGGAGACGGAGATGCTCAAGGGAACGCTGGAAGGGATCGTGCTGGCGATCCTGTCCGACCGCCCCGCGTACGGCTACGAGATCACCGCATGGCTGCGCGAGCAGGGCTTCTTTGATATCGCCGAGGGCACCATCTACGCCCTGCTGATCAGAGTCGAGAAACGGGGCCTGGTGGACGTGGCGAAGGTCGCCTCGGAGAAGGGACCTCCACGAAAGGTGTTCTCCCTCAACGCCGCTGGACAGAAATATCTCGACGAGTTCTGGAGGACCTGGAGCTTCCTCACCGAACGGCTCGAACAGCTCCGCGACAAAGGAGACAAATAAGCATGGAGATCTCGAAGCTCACCTCGAAAGTGATCGGTGAACTCGGCGAGAAGAAGCGGTGGCGGCAGTACAGGGCGCGCACGAAACAGCTGCCCGAGACCTACCGCACCGCGGTCGACGCGTTCGAGCGGTACCTGATGTTCGCCGGACAGGGTGGTGGGGTCGCCATGTTCGAAGACCTCGCCGATCTGTTCGAGCAGAGCGCCGCGGACGCGACCCCGATACACGATGTGGTCGGCGAGGATCCGGTGGAATTCATCGAGACGTTCGCGCGCAACTACCGAGAAGAGTCCTGGATGAACCGGGAACGGGCACGGCTCGTCAGTGCCATCGAGCACGTCGGTGACAACGGAAAAGAAGAGCAGGGCCTTCGATGACCACACAGCACGCACCGGCGATTCACGTCCGAGGGCTGAAGAAGTCCTTCGACGACCTGGATGTACTGCGCGGGGTGGATTTCGACGTCGCCCGGGGCAGCATCTTCGCACTGCTCGGCTCCAACGGGGCAGGCAAGACCACCATCGTGAAAATCCTGTCCACCCTGGCCAGGGCCGACGCGGGAATCGCCACCGTCAACGAGTTCGACGTAGCCACCCAACCGGGCAACGTACGCGAATCCATCAGCCTCACCGGACAGTTCGCCGCGGTCGACGAAATCCTCAGCGGCCGCGAGAATCTGGTGCTGATCGCGAAACTTCGCCACTTGAAGGGCGCGGACACGATCGCCGACGACCTCCTCGAACGGTTCTCGTTGACCGATGCCGCCACACGGAAGGTTTCGACCTATTCCGGAGGCATGCGACGTCGCCTCGACATCGCCATGAGCCTCATCGGCAACCCACCGGTCATCTTCCTCGACGAGCCGACGACCGGGCTCGACCCCCAGGCACGCATCGAAGTATGGCAGGCGATCAAGGAACTCGCCGAACACGGCACCACGGTACTGCTCACCACCCAATACCTCGACGAGGCCGAACAACTCGCCCACCGGATCGCGATCCTGCACCGGGGCCGGATCATCGTCAACGGCACGCTCACCGAACTCAAGGCACTCCTGCCGCCCGCGAAAATCGAATACGTCGAGAAGCAGCCCAGCCTCGAAGATGTCTTCTTCGCCCTCGTCGGCGACGAAGACGGTGTCCCCTCCCATGACCGCGGTACGGCGGCCACCAGCAAGGAACAACAATGACCACCTACTTCTTCGCCGACACCGGCCTGCTGCTCGGACGATCCCTGCGCCACATCACCCGTAGCGTCGACACCATCATCACGACCACGATCCTGCCGATCGCGTTCATGCTGTTGTTCGTCTACGTCTTCGGTGGCGCGATCGACTCGGGATCGGACTCGTACGTGCAATACCTGCTGCCCGGCATATTGCTCATCACCATCGCCTCGGGCATCTCCTACACCGCGTTCCGGCTCTTCCTCGACATGAAGAGCGGCATCTTCGAACGATTCCAGTCCATGCCGATCGCGCGGTCCTCGGTGCTGTGGGCACACGTGTTGACCTCGCTGGTCGCCAATCTGATCTCGCTCGTGGTCGTCGTGCTGGTCGCCCTGGTCATGGGCTTCCGCTCCGGTGCGGGAATACTCGCCTGGCTCGCGGTTCTGGGCATCCTGCTCCTGTTCACCCTCGCATTGACCTGGGTGGCGGTGATCCCGGGACTGACCGCCGAGACCGTGGACGGGGCAAGCGCATTCTCCTACCCGCTGATCTTCCTGCCTTTCATCAGTTCGGCCTTCGTCCCGACCGACACCATGCCCGGTCCGTTGCGTGCCTTCGCCGAAAACCAGCCGGTCACCTCCATCATCAACGCCATCCGCGACCTGTTCACCCAGCAAGCCGTCGGCACCGACATCTGGATCGCGTTGGCCTGGTGTGTCGGCATCCTCGTCCTCGCCTACCTCTTCGCCATGGCCACCTACCGCCGCAAGATCTCCTGAACCCTCTGTTCGGGTCGGTCCCGACTCAGGGCCGCAGACGTCGTGCCGCACAGTCTCCGGACGTCGCTCTCCGCCGTCGCACGGGTCGTCAATGGCCGACGTCGCGGCGCAGCAGGTCGTCGATGGTTTCGCGGCGCAGCAGTTCGCGGCATCGACCGTCGCCGACCGCGATGATCGGTGGCCTGCCGACGCTGTTGTAGGTGGACGCGAGGCTGTGGTGGTAGGCGCCGGTGCACGGGACGGCGAGAACCTCGCCGGGGCGCAGGTCGACGGGAAGGCGTACGTCGGCGGCGATGATGTCACCCGCTTCGCAGAACCGGCCCGCGACCGTCGCGGTCATCTGGGCGCAATCCGGGTGTCGATTCGCGACGACCACGCTGTAGCGCGCGCCGTCGAGGGCCACGCGCGCGTTGTCGCCCATACCGCCGTCCACGGTGACATACGTCCGGCCGCCCTCGACGTGTTTCACCGAGACCACGCGGTACAGGGTCACACCGGCGCGGGCGACGATCGCTCGCCCCGGCTCGAGTGCGATTCTCGGGCGCGGAAACCGATGACGGGCGCAGGCGGCGTCGAGCGCGTCCTCGATGACATCGGCGAGTTCGGCGAGGTTCATCTCCGCGTCGCCGCCCCGGTAGGCGACCGCGTGTCCACCGCCCAGATCGAGTTCGGTCAGGATGACGTCGTGCTCGCGCCGCACCATCGCCATCTCGGCGATCATCCGCCGCACCGCCTCGCCGTAGTGGTCGGGATCGTGGATCTGCGAGCCGAGATGGCAGTGGAAGCCGACGAGATCCAGTTCGGGCCTGCGCAGCACCCGCTCGACGGCCTCGGCGGCGGCGTCGCTTGCGATCGGGAACCCGAATTTCTGATCCGTGACACCGGTTCTCACCGCGGGATGCCCGCGCACGTCGATTCCGGGCGACAGGCGGATCAGCACCTTCTGTGTACCGCCGACCAGGGCCGAGAGCATGGTGATCTCGGCGAGCGAGTCGACGACGATCCGCCCGACGCCCGCCCGTACCGCGGCCTCGAGTTCGTCGAAGGATTTTCCGTTGCCGTGCAGCACGATCCGTCCCGGCTCGATTCCGGCGGCGAGCGCGATGACCAGCTCGCCCGCCGAGCACACGTCGACCGAAAGTCCCTCCTGCCCGACCCATTTCGCGACGGCGCGGATCATCATGGCCTTACCCGCGTAGATGATCTCGGCGTCGGGGAACACCCTGCGGTAGGCGCGGCAGCGTTGTCTGACCTCGTCTTCGTCGATGACATAGGTCGGTGTCGCGTACTGGTCTGCGATATCGGCCAGCGCGACCCCGCCCACGGTGACGCGGCCCGCGTCGTCGTAGTGCGTCTCACGCGGCCACACCGCCGAGTCCAGGCGCGAGGGCATTCCCGACCGCAGCGACGGGAAGATTTCGAGCAGCGTCACGGTGTCTCCTGATGGCGTCCCCGCTGTTCGTCAGGCGGGGTCGATATCAGGCATACGCCGAGTGGTACCGGCCGGGACGGTCGCTGACACATCCCTGACCGGTACGGATCCGTTCTTGACGGAATATTGGCGTCGTCGCGCACGCATTCGTTCAGCGTCACGCGGAGTTCGTTCGTTCGATGCGAGTCCACACGCAGTCCGGAGCAGCCGTCCGAGTGCGGCCTTTCAGTTCGCCGACAATGCCTCGCGCAGAACCGTGTCGAAGCCGATGGGCTCGCGGCCGATCAACGTCGCCAATGTCGGGTCGACGGCGGCGAATTCACCGGCTCGGCCGGCGGCGAAGATGTCCACCATCATGTCGGCCTGCTCGGCCGGGACGCCGTAGCTCACCATCTGCTGACGGAACTCCTCGTCGGAGACGGTCACGCGTCGGATGGTTCGGCCGGTGAGCTCACCGGCGATCGCGGCGATCTCCTCGAAGTCGATCGCCCGCGCGGCCGTCAGCGGCGGTGTGGGGCCGTCGAATCGGCCTTCGTCGGCGAGGATGGCGGCGGCCGCGGCGGCGAGGTCTGCGTGTGCGGTCCAGCTCACCGCTCCGTCGGCGGGGAGCACGAGTTGTCCGGTCTCGGCGGCCTGTCCGAAGAACCGCATCGCGCTGGCGGCGTAGAACCCGTTGCGCAGTGAGGTGAACGGCACGCCGCAGGTCCGCAGCATGTGTTCGTCGGCGGCGTGATCGCGGCAAGCTTCGAAGCGCGAGGCCGGGGCGGCGCCCATATGGCTGGTGTAGAGGATGCGGTGTGTGCCCGCCGCGACGGCACCGTCGATAGCGGCCCGGTGCTGCCGCATGGCTTCTGCGCCGAGCTTGTCGACCGAGACGATGAGCACTTGCGTGGCGCCTTCGAAAGCGTGGGCCAGGCTGTCGGGGTCGGTGAAGTCCCCCTGTCGCACCCGCACGCCGCGGTCGGCCAGGTCCTGGGCTTTTCGCACGTCGCGGACGCTGACACCCACCTGGTCGGCCGGTACCCGCGTCAGCAGGTTCTCGACGATTCGACGGCCGAGTAGCCCGGTGGCTCCGGTCACGATGATCATGCTGTTCCTCACTTTGATTCCATTGGAAACGTCATTTCGTTAACAATGATACTCTCACTGGAAACAGTCAAGCGTTATCGTTGATTCATGAGATCGCCCACGCCGACCAGCAAGCCCACGACCGCCGTCGAACCCGACGGCGTCGCTTCGGGGCGCGAACAGCATCGGCAGCGCGTCATCGAAGCTGCCGCCGAGTTGTTGGAACGTGGGGGTCGTGACGCGGTGACCACCCGTGCGGTGGCGGAGGCGGCGGGCTTGCAACCACCGGCGATCTACCGGCTCTTCGGTGACAAGGACGGGTTGCTGGAAGCGGTGGCGCAGTACGGTTTCGCGAAGTTCGTAGCGAGCAAGAAGGTCGATCCCGACCCGACCGACCTCATCGACGACCTGCGGGCCGGTTGGGATCTGGCGGTCGAGTTCGGACTGTCCAATCCGGCGCTCTACACCCTCATGTACAGCGAACCCGCCGGACGCGAGTCGTCCGCGTTCCGGGCCGGATTGGAGATCCTGCGCGGACGGGTCCGTCGGCTCGCCGCGGGTGGCCGGTTACGTGTGGACGAGCAACTCGCGGCCGGGATCATTCACGCCACCGGCAGGGGCGCGGTCCTCACGTGGTTGTCCCTGCCGGAGCCCGAGCGGAATCCGGCTCTGCTCACAGCTCTGCGCGAGGCCATGGTCACGGCCGTCACCAACGAGCGCCCGGCCGTGCGGGACACCGGACCGGCGGGCGCGGCCCGCGCCCTGCGCGCCACCCTCCCCGAGGAAACGACACTCACCGGCGCCGAGCAGCAACTCCTCCGGGAGTGGCTGGACCGGCTCGCAGCCGACCACGTCACATAGGCCGATGCCCGCTGGTCACCATCGTGTCCCGTCGCATCGCGCGTTGAAGGATCGGCCCGGATGCGGCCGGTGCCCGGATCGACCCGATGAGCATCTCGACCTCGAATGATCGGGATCGAGCCGCTCAGCGGCGGGCACCGGACCAGCCACGTACGGTGTCGCGCTGCTCAGCGGCCGGTTCCGGCGTGCACGACGGAAGCCGACAACCGCGCACTCAGCGAGCGGTCGTCCGGGCCTGCGGCATGAATCATCGACCTCAGCGCGTGCGCGGGCTCCCTCACGCAGATCACCTGCCCCAAGGGACGAGTGACGACACCGGTACACCGATCGCGCGCCGCAACACAATGTGCCACTCCTCCTCCGTGCGGAGAATTCGAACCCGAAATCATCGCTACAACAACCATATTCGAACGAAATGAGAGCCCCCCATGACATGGTCGATGCCACGAATCACCGTCGGTACCGAACGCCGATTGCTGGAGAGCATGCTCGACCGCAACCGTGCCGAGTTGGTCGATACGGTGCGTGGCCTGTCCGAACAGGACGCCCGCCTGCGCCTGGTCGCCTCTGTGACCACCCCGCTCGGTCTGCTCAAACACGCCGCGGTCGCCGAGCGGATCTGGTTCCAGCATGTCTTGGCGGGAGTGCCCGAGAGCCAGTGCGGCGGTGCCACGACGCCGGGGGACGCGAGTTTCATGGTCGACGACAACGAGTCGGTGACCGATGTGATCGCGGAATTCGAGCGCGCCAGCGAACGCTCTCGCGTGGCGGCGGCCGCCTTCGATCTCGATGAGATCAGGACACATCCGCGCATCGGCGAGGTCAGTTTGCGATTCATCTATCTGCTCGCTATCGAAGACTTCGCGCGTCATGCCGGGCACAGTGACATCCTGCGCGAGCAGATCGACCATTCCGCTCCGCCGTGTATCCCCGATGCGGCCCAGACGTAGTCGCTGCGACCGGTCCCCGAAACCCTCGCAGGCTCGTCACCGGCACCGACGCACGTTCCATCCGACCGATCGCCGAACTCGTACATCGACGCGCGCGCCGAAGTGTGCGACGCCATCCCGGCGCGGGGTAGCGACGTCGTGAACGCGACCTCATCCATCCGACGGAGATACGGCGTCGAATGCACCGCAGGCACACCGGGTTCCAAATCCCCTGCTGCCGTGTCCGCTCGCTACGGCATGTGTTTCGCAGGTACCCGCCGAGCAGGTGGGTTATCGTTTTCAGCAGGCGGGAAAGCGATCGTTGACGCAGCCGTGCACACCTGTTGTGGCGGTGGAGTTTCGAGGTAATCGTGGATAAGTCCTGGTTCGTGGGCGTGGACCGGTTTCAGCGGGATCTGAAGGAGTTCGCCCGCTCGGTCGAGGTGCGGTACGACGCGTCGGTCCTGGAACCGATCCTGGACGCGCTCGGTGATCGTGTCGCAGATACGTGGCCTGCCGTGCGCACCACGACCCACCCGGTGCCGCAACGCGCGGTCAATGTGCGGCTGAACAACTTCGCCTTCGCCGCGCAGCCCGCGCGAATTCTGCGTGAGGCCGGATTGCTCTCGTTCACCGGTCATCCGATCGAGCGGGTCCTCGCCGAGGTGTCCGCCACGCTGCCCGTGCTGTGGGGCGTCGATATCGGGGTCGCCGCCGGTGTGCAGAAGATCTGGATGCTGTTTCCCGAGACCATCGGTATCCGACAGTTGCTGCGATTTCCCGCGATCCCCGAGGCGATACACGGGCACGCCGAACATCTCACCCATTACGGCGACCGAGTCGCGATCCTGGGCCTGGACTTCCTCAGCCACACCATGAACGTCTACTCACAGGTACTGGCGCCGGGAACGCTCACGGGCGACGACATCCGCGCCGCGCTGGCCGAGCTGGATCTCGTCTCGGCCACCGAAGACGAATTGCGGGTGCTGGGCCAGAGTTTCAACATCTACCGCACCTTCTCCTGGGATTCGCCGCGGATACAGCGCGTGTGCTTCCCCGTGCGGTGTTCCCGCGAGAACTTCCCGACCCATCTGCATCCGGTACTCGAACGCTTCGTCGACGGCGCGCCGTATGCGGGTGCCGGAGCACAGAGATTCAACTTCTACGCCGCCTACGGTGCCGACGACCGGTACTACAAGGTCCAAGCCGACTACACCTCCCCCGACGGCGCCACCCTGCCCGACCGCAAGACTCCCGAAATGATCCAAGCGGCAACATATCCCGACGGCCGGTGACGGCGGAGCTCAGGATTCATCGATTTCCAGCGCCCCGGACGGGCAAGCCGCCACGGCCTCACGCACCGCCGCGTGATCGCGTTCCGCGCGCACGGCGCGCGCACGCACCCTGCCGTCGTCCTCGTCCTGATCGAAGACCTCCGACGCGATGAGCGCGCACATGCCCGCACCGATACAGCGGTCCCGATTCGCGGCGATTCGCATCGGTGTCAACTCCTCGTCCAGGTGACCGGCAGTTCGTGGACGCCGTAGATATTCATGTCGGTCCTGAGCTCGACCTGGTCGGCGGGGACGGCGAGTTCGAGGGTCGGGAAGCGGCGCAGCAGTGCCTCGAACCCGGCCCGCATCTCGATCCGCGCCAGTTGCTGGCCGAGGCAGGTGTGGATGCCGTGGCCGAAGGCCAGACGGCCGCGCGCCTCACGGCCGAGGTCGAGGGTGTCGGGGTCGTCGAAGTGGCGGGGGTCGCGGTTGGCGGCCAGCAGCGACACGACGACGGTCGAGCCCTCGGTGATCAGTTCGCCGCCGAGTTCGATGTCTTCGGTGGCATAGCGGTAGAAGATGTCGGCGACCGACAGGTAGCGCAGGAGTTCCTCGACCGCGGCGGGGAACAGATCCCGGTCGACGCGCAGTCGTTCGAGTTGGTCGGGGTGCTCGAGCAGCGCGAAGGTGCCGAGTGCCAGCATGTTCGCGGTGGTCTCGTGGCCCGCGAGCAGCAGCAGGAAGGCGATGCCGACCAGTTCTTCGATGCCCAGATCGTCATCGCGGGCCAGGTCGGACAGTATGTCGTCGCCGGGTTCGGCGCGCTTCCGGGTGACGAGTCCCGCGAGGTAGGCGGTCATCGCACCGTAGGCGGCCATCTTCTCCTCCAGCGACTGGTCCTTGACCAGGAACTGGGCGGAATTGGTCTGGAAGGTCGCCCGGTCGGCATAGGGGACACCGAGCATTTCGCAGATCACCAGCGAGGGCACCGGAAGCGCGAACGCCGCGACCAGATCGACCGGCGGGGTCAGGCGCGCCATCTCGTCGAGTTGCCGCTCGGCGATATCGATGATGTGTTCTTCGAGTTCCTTCATGCGTTTAACGGTGAAGGCGCCGGTGAGCTTGCGCCGCAGTCGCGTGTGGTCCGGCGGGTCCATGGCGATGAACAACCCCGGAATCCGCGGGGAGGGTTCGGTCGCGAAGGGCATGCCCGGGGTCTCGTAGGGCACATGGACGATGCCGATGTCCTGGCGGGAGCTGAACCGGGTGTCGGCCATCACGCCGCGGACCGCGTCGTAACCGGTGACCAGCCAGCCCTGGTGACCGTCGGGAAACAGCAGGAGGCTGACCGGGTGCGCCTCGCGCAGTCGGGTGATCGCGCTGGGCGGGTCGAAGGGGCCCGCGTCGCGGTCCATGGGCAGGCTCTGCGGGACGGGAACCGTTCGGCTCATCGTATTTTCCTTTCGTGGCGGTTGTTGTGGCAACACTCGCCGACGGCGCTGACACGGGACTGTCAGCGCGCTGACACCGACCGAGTCCGGTGGCCCGCGAGGTGTGCGCCCCGGTCAGCGGCGCAGGCCCGTTGATCGCCCGTGGCAAGATCGGCCGAGTGCAGATCGGGATTCTTGGACCATTCGAGGTACGCACGGACGACGGCGCTCTCGCCGACGTGCCGGGCGCGCGGCTGCGAGGGCTGTTGGTCGCCCTCGCGCTCGAACCGGGTCACGCGGTCCCGAGAACGACGCTGATCGACTGGATCTGGGGCGAGAGCCCGCCCGTCGAGGCGGCGAACGCCCTGCACCGTCTGGTGTCCCGGCTGCGTAAGGTGCTCCCGGAGGGTTCGGTGGAGGGTCGGACGGACGGCTATCGACTGCGGGTGGAGCCGGACGCGGTCGACGCCGTGCGGTTCGAACGCCTTGTCGCCCAGGCCCGCACCGCCGAAGGCACCCACGGGGTGGGACGGCTGCGCGAAGCGCTCGGGCTCTGGCGCGGGGCGGCCATGCAGGATGTCGGTCTCCAGGACAGTGCGGCGTTCGACGCGGTCGTCACCCGCCTCGAGGGGCTGCGGTTGACGGCGATGGAGGATCGGTTCGACATCGAGATCGGCCTCGGTCACGGCGGGGATCTGGTCACCGAACTGACCGACGTGGTGGCGGCGAATCCGGTGCGGGAACGGCTGGTCGCCGCGTTGATGCGCGCTCTCGTCGCGACCGGACGCGATACCGACGCGCTGCTGGTCTACGAGCGCACGCGCGAAACCCTGTCCGAGGAGCTGGGTGTCGACCCGGCGCCGGAGCTCGCCGCACTGCACCTCGCGCTACTGCGAGGTGAGCTGGGACGGCGTGAGGAGAACCGCGAGACCAACCTACGGGCCGAGCTGACCAGTTTCGTCGGCAAGGACGCCGATATCGCCGCGGTCCGTGAACTCGTCGCCGAACATCGGCTCACCACCCTGATCGGGCCGGGCGGATCGGGAAAGACCAGACTGTCCACCGAAACCGCCCGCACGCTGGTCGGTGACCTGCCCGACGGGGTCTGGCTGGTCGAACTGGCGGCCCTGGGTCCAGGCGGTGACGTGGCCCAGGCGACGTTGGCCGCGCTCAAACTGCGCGACGCGCTGCTCGGCGAGGCGCCGGACGCGGAGCCGACCGATCGGGTGATCGCCGCGCTGCGCGAGCGGACGATGGTGCTGATCCTGGACAATTGCGAGCACGTCATCGAATCGGCGGCGACGTTCGCCCATCGGGTGCTCGGCGAGTGCAGGCGGCTGCGGATCCTCGCGACGAGCCGGGAACCGCTCGGCATCACCGGCGAGGCACTGTGGCCGGTCGCACCGTTGGTTCTGCCCGCGGACGGCGCCGACCTCGCCGAGATCGAAGCCGCTCCGGCCATCCGGCTGCTCCTCGACCGTGCTCGCGCGGTGCGCAAGGACCTCACGACCGATGCCGACACCCTGTCGATGCTGGCGCGGGTCTGCCGGGCACTGGACGGGATGCCGCTGGCGATCGAACTCGCCGCGGCCAGGTTGCGCACGATGTCCCTCGACCAGCTCGCCCACCGGCTCGACGACCGGTTCCGCCTGCTCACCGGCGGCAGTCGGGCCGCGCTGCCACGGCACCGCACATTGCGCGCGGTGGTCGACTGGAGCTGGGAGCTGCTCTCCGACGCCGAACGGACGGTACTGCGCAGACTTTCGGTGTTCGCGGGCGGCGGGAGTCTGGAAGCCGCCGAGTCGGTCTGCGCGGACGACGGCGTCGACGCCGCCGACGTGCTCGAGTTGCTGACCGCGTTGACCGAGAAGTCACTGGTGCTCACCGAGGGTGATCGGGCACCGCGCTACCGGATGCTCGGCACCATCAAGGAGTACGCCGAACAGCGTCTGGCGGAGGCGGCGGAATCGGACCGGACGCGCCGCGCGCATCTGGCGTATTTCACCGAACTCGCCGAGATCGCGGAACCACGACTACGCCGCGCCGAGCAGCTGGAATGGCTCGCGACGCTCGAGGCCGAGCACGACAATATCGCCGCCGCCATGCGCGGCGCGCTCGCGGCGGGCGAGGCGGACGGCGCCATGCGGCTCGCCGCCGCCGCGGGCTGGTACTGGTGGCTCGGCGGACACAAGGCCGAAGGCAACGAGCTGATCATGGCGGCGGTCGACCTGCCCGGCGATGTCGCCGACGAGATCCGGGCCGTGGTGTACGGGCTCGTCGTGCAGTTCGTGGCCTCCGGTCGGGAGAGTGACCAGTACCGGGCGCAGGACTGGATTCGCAAGGCCCACGAACTCAGCCGGCGTGTCGAGAGTCGCCATCCGGCACCGAGATTCGCCGCCCCACTCGAACGCATGTTGCACGGGCCCGACGCGTTCCTGCCCGCGTGGGAATCGATGCTGGGCGACGAGGATCCTTGGGTGCGGGCGGTCGCGCGGCTGCAACTGGGCAAGGTGCGGATCGAACTCGGCCACGGCAGCCGCGACGCCGACGCCTGTCTCGAGACGGCGTTGGCCGAATTCCGCGCGATAGGTGACAGGTGGGGTATTTCGTTCGCCCTCACCGAGCTGGCGAATCGGATCGCCGTGCGGGGCGACTTCGCCGGTGCGTGCGCGTACTACGAACAAGCGGTCGCGGTCGTCACCGAAGTCGGGGCCATCGAGGATGTGGTGGTCATCCGGTCGCGGCAGGCCCAATTATATTGGCTGACAGGCGATGTGAAGGCGAGCGCGGCGGCGATGGCCGAGGCGCAGCGTCACGCCGAACGCGTCGCCTGGCCGACCGTGCTGGCCGAACTCGCGCTGGCGAAGGCCGAACTCGCGCGCTGGAGCGGTCACGCCGAGCAGGCACGCGGACAACTCGATATCGCCACCGCGATGCTGGGCGACGACGCCGAGCGGGCGATCATCCGCGCGGTGACCCGGGATCTGCTCGGCTACCTCGCCGAGGATCTCGACGCCGCCCGCGCACACCGGGTCGCGGCGTTCCAGGCGGCGTCCGAGGCGGGCCACGCACCGCTGATCGCTCAGATACTGGTCGGGATCGCCGATCTGGCGCTGCGCGAGCAGCACCACGAGCAGGCCGCACGACTGCTCGCGGCCGCCGCGGGTGTGCGGGGGCTGGCGGATCGTTCACAACCGGATCTGGCCAGAATCGAACAGCAGACGCGAGATCGCCTCGGTGAAACAGGGTTCACCGAGGCGACTGCCGAAGGAGCACGGGCGAGCTGGCACGACCTGGCCGCGGTCACGCTCGCTTCGTGAATGTGGAACGCGCCCAGAAGTATCCGACGATCGCGATACCCAGGCACCAGGCGATGGCGGTGATCGCGTCGCCGGTGTCGGGCGCGCCGTCCAGCAATCCGCGCAGGGTTTCGATGATCGGTGTGAAGGGCTGGTATTCCGCGAACTGCCGCAGGCCGGGCCCCATCTTGTCGGCCGGGACGATCGCGCTGCTGAAGAACGGCAACATGACCAGCGGCACGGAGGCGAGTCCCGCCGTCTCCGGCGATTTCGCCGCCAAACCCAAAGCGACCGTGAGCCATCCGGTCGCGAAACCGAGCAGCACGACCAGGCCGACGACGCCGAGCCAGTCGAGCACACTCGCCGAGGGACCGAATCCGAGCAGGAAGGCCACCCCGAGGAGGGCGGCGATGGCGACGATGTTGGTCAGCACACTGGCGACGACATGGCCGGTCAACACCGCGCCGCGCGAGACGTCCATGACCTTGAACCGGTTGATGATGCCGGTCGTCATATCGGAGTTCACCGCCGTGGCCGTGGCTCCGAGCCCGTAGCAGACGGCCAACAGGATCAATCCCGGTGTCGCGTAGTCGATGTAGTCGACGCCGACGTCGAACGCGTCACCGAACATGTACACGAACATCAGCATGATGATGATCGGCATGAGGACCGCGTTGAACACCGACGTCGGGTTCCTGGCGATATGGGTGAAGTTGCGGCGCAACATGACGATCGAAGGGGATTTGGCGTTCATTTCGCGACTACCTCCGCGGTATTGCTGCCCGTCAGGGCGAGGAAAACGTCATCGAGGTCGGGTGTGTGCACGGAGAACTCTTCGGCGGCGAGTCCGTATTCGTCGAGCCGGTCCAGCAGCGCGCGCAGCGATGCGGTCCCGCCGTCGCTGGGAATCCGCAGGGTCAGTACCTCGTCGTCCCGCGTGGCGCCGGGGAACAGTCGCGCGGCACCGTCGAGCCGGGAGGTGTCGGTGAACCGGAGCCGGACATGGGTTCCCGGGATCTGTCGTTTGAGTTCGGCCGGGGTGCCCTCGGCGACCAGGCGGCCCTGGTCGAGTACCGCGATCCGGTCGGCGAGCTGATCGGCTTCCTCGAGGTATTGGGTGGTGAGGAAGATGGTGACGCCGTCGGCGACCAGGTCACCGACGATCGACCACATGGTGCGCCTGCTGCGCGGGTCGAGTCCCGTCGTCGGCTCGTCCAGGAAGACGATCCGCGGGTTCCCGACGAGTGTCATCGCCAGGTCGAGTTTGCGGCGCATACCCCCGGAATAGGTCGACGTAGGTTTGGTCGCCGCCTCTGTCAGATCGAAACGTTCCAGCAGCTCGGTGATGGTCTGCTTGCCCACCTTGGTGGAAAGCCCGTGGAGGTCAACCATCAATCGCAGGTTCTCCTGCCCCGTCAACAGTTCGTCCACGGCCGCGAACTGACCGGTGACGCCGATCGCCGCGCGCACCGCCTTCGCCTCGGTGGCGATGTCGTGGCCCGCGACGCGTACCGACCCGCCGTCGGCCTTCGTCAAGGTGCTCAACACGTTCACCGTGGTCGTCTTCCCCGCGCCGTTCGGGCCCAGCAGGGAGAAGATCGTGCCCTCGGGAACCTCCAGATCGATGCCGTCGAGCACGACCTTGTCCCCGTATTTCTTCCGCAGTCCGGACACCGCGATCGCTGAATTACTCATGACACACACCATCGGCGCACGCCCTGACACCGGCCTGTCACGGCGCTGACCAGGTGACACACCGGCTCGGATGCCGTGTCAGACCGCTGTCAGGGTCGTGACAGGGCCGGCGCCGAAAGTAGTTGCCATGACGAAGAACAACACGTCCTCCAGCGACTCGGGATGGACCGGCATGGTCCAGGTCGACGACACCGCCCTGGCGGTCACCGACACCGGCGGTCCCGGTATCCCCGTCGTCTACCTCAACGGCCAGTTCGCCACCCAGGGATACTGGCGCAAAGTCATCGCCGACCTCGGCCCCGATTTCCGCCACATCACCTTCGACGAGCGGGCCCGCGGCAAATCACGCACATCCGCCGACTACTCCTTCGCCACCTGCCTGCGCGACATCGACACCGTCCTCACCGCCCGGGGAGTGGAACGACCGCTGTTGGTCGGCTGGTCCTACGGGGCATACCTCGCCGCCCACTGGGCCAGCCGGAATCCCGATCGCACCCGGGGCGCGGTCCTGGTCGACGGCGCGTTCCCCTACGACTGGCTCGACGACGCCATGGAGAAACGCATCCGCACACTGTTCCGCAGGATGGGCTGGTTCCTGCCGCTACTGCGCCCCACCGGCCTGACCCCGCGCATGACCGCCGCGCAACAGGCCGACAGCAATATCGAGATCGGCGTCATCTCCCGCGAACGCGAACTCGGCCCCGTCCTGGACAACATCACCGTCCCGACCCGCTACGTGGTCGCTTCGGGCACCTCGTTCGGTAGCCGCGGCGACGAACAGGAGAAGATCCGCACCAGCCTCGACGCCGTCACCGCCCGCAACCCCCGCATCCGCGTCAGCGCCAAGGTCGCCAGCAACCACGGCGCACTGCTGCGTAAGGACTTCCGCGCCATCACCGACGCCGTCCGCGAAACCGTCACCGCCGGGGCCCCGCAGGACGCGCAGCACCGCTGACTTCTCACCTCCCCACCGTCCGAACATCTTCCAGCACCACCGATTACAAGGAGCACCCCACCATGTCCATCACCCTCACCGACCAGGACAAGACCACCCTGCGTACCGCCGCCTACGGTGCCGTCTCCCTGCTCGCCGCCGCAGGTGCGAAACCGCACAGGATCGCCACCAACGGCACCGTCGCCCTGACCTCGGCGACCGGACCGATCGGGCACGTGCTCGCCGAGAAGTCGGGCAGGATCGAACTCGGCGGCAAGACCGTGGCCGAACTCGCCGACCACGTGCTGCCCGCCCTCACCGCGGCCATGAACCTGCTCCGCGAACAGGCTCCCGCCGAAGCCGACAACTTCCGCAGCACCGTCCTCGTCGCCATCGAAGCCGCCGGAATCCATCAGACCCAACCCAGCCCGACCATGACCGAGATGACCCGCAAGATCACCGCGGCCCTCGAAGCCGCGTGATCGAACGGGCCCACCGTACGACTACAGCCGTGTCACGGGTTCCGGACCCGTGACACGGCTTGTGGTGGGTCGGGCCCGACTTGCTCGCGCCCCCGGAAGGCAGGGGATTCAGGACGGCGGCGTGAATTGGCTCGCCGTGAATGTCGCGCCCTGCGGGTCACGGATGAGGGCGTCCCTGGTCCATTCGCTGTCGCTGGTAGCGAGCACGGTTCCGCCCAGTCGGTCCGCAGCGGTGGCGGTTTCGTCGCGGTCGGCCACGGTGAACGCGACATGCCAATGCGGCGTCTGATCGGGCGGGACCGGCACCGCCCAGCCGATCGCGTCGGCGAAGCCCGGCGGCACCATGTCGCCGGATTGGCGTTCGTAGATATTCGGATCGACGGTCGCTGCCAGATGATCTCCGTACCCGGGGCGGCGGATCATCGTCGAGAAGCCGAGATCATCGATGGACCAGCCGAAAACCTCGGTGTAGAAGGCACGCGACGCGACTGTGTCGGCCGTGTGGAGGTTGCTGAAATTCCACGCGCCGGGAGTGTTGGTGATCTGCGCTCCCAGCCGACGTGCGGCCTGCCACAGTCGAAACTCGACGCCGACCGGATCCACGCACACGACGGAAATTCCACCCTCACCCGCCGGAGTCGGCGGCACGCGGATACTCCCACCGGCATCCACCACGCGCCCGGCAACCGCCTGCGCGTCGTCGACGGCGACATAGGTGTTCCACGTCGCCGGGGCAGGTTGTTCTGCCCCCGGATCAGCCGGACCCCCTATTCCGGCGACGTCTTTGCCGTCCAACTGTGCAATGACGTATCGCCACGGCGCCGTCGGCGGGGTCGCGTCGGCGAAGGTCCAACCGAATATGCCGCCGTAGAACGCTTTCGCGACCTCGACATCGCCGCAGTCCACATCGATCCACGACGTCACACCCGCGGGATAGGTCCGCGCCTCAACCATCTGTGACTCCCTTCGGTCTCGGCTCACGACCCTAGACCCGGGCACCGACACGGTAGGCCGATCCACGCCGTGGGCTACGTGCGATCACCCGGCCAGGCCGTGGTCGCGCAGGATTTCCTCGAGCGCGAGTTTGTCGTGGCTCCCGCCCTCGGGCAGACGCTTCAGAACGAGCATGCAGGGCATCCCGAACTCTCCTCCGGGAAATTTCTTGATCCTGGTCGAGCCGACACACACCGACCAGGCGGGGGCCTCACCGCGCGGCAACTCGTCACCGGTCTCGGCGTCGAAGACTCGTGTCGATCTGGTCAGGATCACTCCGGCACCGAGTTTGGCGCCCGTACGGACACGGGCGCTTTCGACGACCATCGACCGCGAGCCGATGAACGCGTCGTCCTCGATGATCCGAAGACCCCGGCACGCGCTGCCACCGGCAGGCCCGACTCCTCCCCCCTGAGCTGCTACACCACACGATTGCGTCCAAATATCCGACGCCACAGCATATTCGTTCCATCTTCCCCGAGACGGTGCCCCCGATGCGACCGGACGCTACCGTCGGTCGGTGATGAACCGATCGAGCGAATCCGCGGTACGACCGTGGCCACCACTTCGCCCGGGTGACACCGTTCGCCTCGTTTCCCCCGCGAGCTTCCCCGAAGACCCCGGCGCGATCGAGGCGCTGACCGGAATACTGCACGAATGGGGTCTTCGGGTTCAGGTCGGTGAGCACGCGCTCGACCGGCACGGATACATGGCCGGTACGGACAAGGACCGGCTGGCCGATCTCAACGCCGCCTACGCCGATCCCGTTGTCCGAGCGCTCATCACGACCCGGGGCGGGGCGGGCGCCTACCGGATCCTGGACGGACTCGACTACGCGGCGATCCGCGCCGACCCGAAGCCTGTGATCGGATTCAGCGACATCACCTACCTGCATCTGGCGATCTGGCAGCACACCCGCGTCCCCGGTATCCACGGCTGCCTGGTCGGCGCCCACGCGATCGACACCGTCCACCATCTGCTGACCACCACCCGACCGCACGTGCTCGCACGCAACCCGCGGCTGATGTCGGCCGAGGTCGAAACACCCGGCCGTGCGCGCGGTTTCACGATGGGAGGTTCGCTGGCCGCGCTGGCCGGCATGGTCGGCACCGGGCTCCCCGACCTGTCCGGCGCCATCGTGGTCATCGAAGCCCAACGCCTGGTCGGGCTCGGACAAGTCGACCGTCAACTCACCCAATTGATCCGCGCAGGCGCCTTCGACGGTATCGCGGCGATCGCCCTGGGCCGGTTCCACGGTTTCGAGGACTACACCGACCGCGGTTGGAACCTCATCGACCTACTGCGCGATCTGCTGCTCCCACTGGGCAAACCGATCCTCGGCGGGCTCGAGATCGGCCACGGCCCGGACCCACACGCCATTGCTCTGGGGGTCGCCGCCGAACTCGACACCGACAGCGGAACTCTCACGTGTTACCCGGCCGAGGGCCGTTGAACAGCGGGATTTCGCCAACAGACCTCGCCGCACCCGCGTCGGACGCGGGCTCACGACCCAGCGTTCTACCGTGACCCGATGACCGCCGAATCGACGATCATCACCGCACGACCTCGGCTGTCACCGGATTTCTATCGACTGTGGGGCGCGACCACGGTCAGCCAACTCGCCCCCGGCGGAATCCGCCCGAATGTTCGGGGCGGACACCGTCCAATCCGCGGGGACTCGAGGGTCCCTCGCCAGCTGTGGTTTACAGCCCGTCCGTGTCTGCGATGACGCGGAAGGCAACCATTCAGTGCGGGATCGATACCGGATGACACCACGCTCATCGACGCGTAGATGCCGGGCAGCCCCGAACAGCGACCAGCTGCACCATCACCAACCCGCGCGTTCACCGCGAATGCCGAGGATCGACGTCTCGGTGTGCGGCGCGGATCACGTTGGTGGCGAACGTATCCGGGCTCTCCAACGGGACGAAATGCCCGGTATTCGCGAGGTGGTGGACCCGCAGGTCGGCGAAATAGTCGGTCAGTCGATCGGCCCAGCTGCTGGGGAACAGCACATCGTCGGACGGCCAGAGCACGGTGGTGGGCACGGCCAGTCGCTCGCCCGTGGTGGGCGGGCGTTCGGCGGCGATACGGGCCACTCCCCCGGCACCGACCCGATACCACGCCAGCGAGGCGGTGAACGCGCCCGGCGGGGAGTACATCGCGACAAGATGGTCGAGGTGGTGATCGGCGAGGGTGAAGTGGGGGCCGGACCAGTGCGACCAGAAATGTCGAAGGAAGGCGCGCACGGCGTCGGGTTTGCCGTCGATGAGTTCGTCGGCGAGTCCGAGTTTGTTGAACGACACGTACCAGAACTGTTGTTGGGCTTCGGGTGACAGGATCCGTGCACCGATGCCGGGCAATGGCGGCGTCAACACCAGTTCCCGGATCAGATCGGGACGCAGGCGCGCCACCGCGACCGCGATCCTGCTGCCGATGTCGTGTCCGCCCAGCACCGGCCGGTCCAAGCGCAGTTCCTCGATGAGTCCGATCACGCTGCGTGCTTGCGCCTCGGCACTGTAATGGGTCGAGGCGTCCCCGGGGTGCTTGTCGGATTCGCCGAAGCCGCGGAGGTCCGGTACGACGACATCCAGCATGCTCAACAGCGGGATCACGTCGCGGTATTCGGTCCTGTCGCTGGGCCAACCGTGCAGCAGGACCGCCGGGACGCCGGTCCCGACTCGGTCATATGCCAGGCGGAACCCGTCGACCGCGGCCGACCGCTGGACCCGCCGACCATGTGGGTGCAACGACACCCCGACCCCCATCTCCGCGTGCGGAAGCTACGACACCCGAAGACCGACGATAACCGTCGGTCGAATGTCTGCCGCGGCGGCGTCGAGAAAGCGATACCGAGTCCGACTCGCACGCTGGCGGACCGATCGTGTCGGCACATGGCGAAATCGATCCTTTCACATTTCAGTTGACAAGTCGTCCGGTTAAAGTCACTCTTTCATAAGTCGACCTGTCTTATGAAAATGGAGACCCGCTATGAGCCACCTGACCTCTCGGCAAGCCGTGTACGGCTTGCTCACGCTGTGGCCGACCGGGCTGGTCCTCACACTGATCAATGCCCAGGTTCCGCAGGTGACCACGCCGGTATTCGCGGTGTTCGCCGGGATCTACGTCGCGCTCGCGGCGGCCGTGATCAGATGTGTCGCCGTCTCGGGCCCGACCGCGGCGGTGAACTGGGTGGCGGCCTCCATCGCCCTCTTCGCGATCGCGGGCTTCACCGGCGAACCCACGGCCCGGCAGCCGTCGTCGATGCTGATCAACACCGCGGTGTTGTTCGCCGTATCGCTCGCTGTCCTGGTCGGAGCGGTCGGACTGCTCGTGCGATTCCGTCGATCCCACCGGATGACGGTGGCGGTGCCCGCGGTGTTCGTCCTGGGAATCGCGACGGGCGGCTTCCTGCTGAACCTGTTGGCGCGCACGGCGATGGTGCTCACCGGTGGCGCGGAACAGCAGGTCACGGTCGAGGACACGCACTGGTCTGCCGCGCAATACCTGCGGGGCTTGTCGGGCCCGGTCGATTTCGTCGGCTACATCCTGGTCTGGCTGGATCTGGTGCAGATCGCCTACGTCGGCTCCGCGTACGTCGCGGCGGGCGCTCTCGCCCGGCTGGCGACCGGCGAATCGGCAGTGCCGCGCCGTTTCGGAACGTTCGTCACTCGGGCGGCCTACGTCTCGGCCGCAGTGCTGGCGATCACCGTCGTTGCCGCCATCGCCTTGCCGCACGGCGTCGACGCGGTACCTGCTGCCATCGCCTTCGCTCTCAGCATCCCCTTCATGGCGACGCTGATTCCCTACTTCCTCGGCGTCGCGATCCTCGCGACCGCCGCGAATCGTTCTCGGACCCCGTTGGAGGCGAAATGACCACCACCACAGGTCTTCTCGCACCGCGCCCCGTCTTCCTCGCACCGTCGAGTGTCGTGCCCACGATCGGGGCGGGGTCGTGACCACCGTCCACCATCGAGATCCGGATATGTCGCGACGCACCGTGTTGCACGGTCCGGCCACGGATCCGGTGATGCGGGCGAAGATCCTCGGCGTGCTGGCGGTCTCCCTGCTCGACCACGGGACCATCGACGACTTCGCGACGATCATCGCACCCCAGGCCGTCAACCGGCCGGGTGGCTACGCACCTGCGGCGTGCCGGGCCACCGGCCCGGGCGCGGTGTACGCGACCTCGATGTGGTTGCGTCGCACCTTCAGCGATCTGAAATGGACGATCCGGGCATTATCGGCCGACGAATCCAGGGTCGCGGTTCGCGCCGACATGACCGGGCGGCACACCAGCGACCTCGTTCTGCACGGAGACGACGGCCTGCCCTGTCGGACACTGCGAGCCAGTCATCTGCGGTTCACCGTCACACGAACCTATCGATTCCGGATCGCGGACGCCCGAATCATCGAGCGCAGTGTCGATTTCGGCGAGCTCGGCCCCGAGTAACAGGACGACACCGTCGATCGAACGGCGAGCAGGGCGCGATGTTGTCACGGATCGCCGCGGCGCCCTGTCCTAGTTGTCGACAGCTGACGACTTGCCGAGACGAGGTTGCACCGTGAATACCAGTGGCGCTCCCGCCATCGATACATTGGACGATCTTCGCCGCCACCTGCAATGGGCGATCGAACTCGAGCACGCGACGATTCCGCCGTACCTGTGCGCGTTGTACTCCCTGGATCCCGCGCGCAATACCGAGGCGGTCCAGGTGATCGCCAGCGTGTTCGTGGAGGAGATGCTGCACATGGCGTTGGCGGCGAACCTGCTGAACGCCGTGGGCGGTGAGCCGAGAATCGACGCGCCGGAAATGCTTCCGGCCTACCCGTATCCGCTGCCGCACGGTGATCGGTCCGTGCGGGTCGATCTGGTGCCGTTCGGATCCGAGGCGCTCGAGCAGTTCCTGGCCATCGAGAAGCCCGCGTCGGCCGACGCGCCGCCGGAATCGGATCGATATACGACGATCGGGCAGTTCTATGCCGCCATCGAGGCGGGTATCCAGACCCTGTGCGACTCCATGGGCGAAGACGCGGTCTTCTGTGGTGACCCGCGACGACAACTGAACGAAGTCCACTTCTCCAGCGGCGGCGGCACGATCATCCCGATTCATGATCTGAAGTCGGCGCTGGCCGCGCTGGCGGAGATCGTCGAGCAGGGCGAGGGGGCGGGTCGGACCGAGGTGTGGGACGGAGACAAGGATGTCTTCCACCCCGAGCGCGACGAGGTCGCCCACTACTACCGTTTCGTGGAACTCGCGCGGGGCAGGCGATTTCAGCAGGGCGACACTCCGCAGTCCGGGCCGACGGGCGAGCTGTTGCCGATCGATCCGGACGGGATAGCGCCGATGCGGCCCAATCCACGCACGGCCGACTATCCGCCGGGCAGCGAGATCCGCGTGGCGCAAGAGGAATTCAACAACACCTATTGTTTGCTCCTCTATCTGCTCGATGACACCTTCAACGGAAGTCCGTCGCAGATGCGCGACGCCGTCGCGGCGATGTATGCCCTCAAATCCCAGGCTCAGGCTTTGATGCGGATGCCGAGTGGCGACGGCCGGACGACCGCCGGGCCGACGTTCGAATACGTGCCGTCGGAACAGCGGATCTAGAGCACCGGTCGGGACGTCACGATCCGGGCCGTCGTCTTGTCCTACCTGATGAGGTGTTCGGTCGAGTCGCGAGATAAGAGCGGGGGCAACGGGTTTCAGGCGGCTTCTCGGAGTATGCGCCAAGCAGAGCGTGGCTGGTCCCACCCGTCACCGAACACACACCTGTCCGCCGATGGCAAAGGAATCACTATGAGCACAGAACCCGCGCACTACCGCGAGGATCCCGAGGCGGAGTTGCTCGCCCCGCGGATCGTGGTAATCGGAAATGTGTCCGGGGCTCCGCAGATCCCGGTCGGAGCGGAGGCCATGACGGTCATGGTCACGCTTCCTCCCGGAAGTCCGGGATCTCCCCCGCACCGACATCCGGGCCCCGCGTACGGCTATGTCCTCAAAGGCGAGATCATCTTCGAACTCGAGGGCGAACCGCGGCGGATCGTCAAGGCTGGACAGACATTCTGGGAACCCGGCGATGTCATTCACTACCGGGACGGCAACAACCTCGACGATGCCGAATCGGTTTTCCTGGTCACGATGTTCTGCCCGCCGGGATATCCGATTCTGGAACCGGTCGGCGCGGAGGAACTCGCGCGCCGCCGCGACCGATGAGCGCGCCCGACCGGTGACACCGTCACGAAATCGCCGACCACCCTGTCCTTGGTGCAGGGGAATCGCGTCGGCCCCCGAAACAACCCTCGAACGGAAGGCATGACCATGAAGATCGTCGTTATCGGCGGCACCGGGCTGATCGGCTCGAAGCTCGTCACACGCCTGGGTGAGCACGGCCATCGCGCGGTCGCGGCCGCACCCGACACCGGAGTGAACACGCTCACCGGTGAAGGAGTCAAAGAAGTCCTCCAGGGCGCCGACGTCGTGATCGACGTCTCCAACTCGCCGTCGTTCGCCGACGACGACGTCATGGACTTCTTCCGCACCTCGACCACGACCCTGCTCGACGCCGCCAGCGGAGCGGGTGTCGGCCACTACGTCGCACTGTCGGTCGTCGGCACCGAACGGTTGCCGGAGTCCGGATACTTCCGGGCGAAGGTCGCCCAGGAGGAACTGATCAAGGGTTCGGGCCTGCCCTACTCGCTGGTGCATGCCACCCAGTTCTTCGAATTCGCCCGCAGCATCGCCGATTCCGCCACCGACGGCGACTACGTGCGGTTGTCGGGTGCGAGTGTGCAGCCGATGGCCGCCGACGATGTGGCCGCCGCGGTCGGTCGCACCGCGGCGGGGTCACCGCTCAACGGCACAATCGAGGTCGCGGGTCCGGAGGTGTTCGGACTCGACCAGTGGATCCGCACGGTCCTGGTCGCGCGCTCCGATCCGCGCGAGGTCGTCACCGACCCGCGGGCGCGGTACTTCGGGGCGGTACTCGAACTCGACACCCTGCTGCCCGGCCGCGACGCCCAACTCGCGCAGACCCGGCTGTCGGAGTGGCTGGCGCGGCAGTGATCCCGGCGTGCGGGCGGCGCGACGCCGCCCGCACGTATCCCACCCTCGTTCGAAGGAATGGAATCGATGCTCGACTACCCGGATGAACGTCGGATCACCACATCGGTCCTGGTGATCGGCACCGGCGGGGCCGGACTGCGGGCCGCGATCGAACTGGCCGAGCGCGGCGTCGACGTTCTCGTGCTCGGCAAACGCCCCAAGGCCGACGCCCACACCACGCTCGCGGCAGGTGGCATCAACGCCGCGCTGTCGACGATGGACCTCGAGGACAGCTGGCAACAGCACGCCGCGGATACGATCACCGAGAGTTACCTGCTCGCCCGTCCCGACACCGTGCGAATCGTCACCGAGAACGCCGCACGCGGCATCGATGACCTGGAGCGCTGGGGGATGCCGTTCGCACGCGAGGCCGATGGACGGATCTCGCAGCGGTTCTTCGGCGCGCACACCTACCGGCGCACCGCCTTCGCGGGCGACTACACCGGACTCGAGATCCAGCGGACGTTGGTGAACCGGGCCGCGCAACTCGGCATCCGAATCATCGACACCTGCTACGTGACTCGAATCCTGGTGCGCGACAACGCTGTATTCGGCGCCTACGGTTTCGACCTCGACAACGGCGGACGCTACACCTTCCGGGCCGACGCGGTAATCCTCGCCACGGGCGGGCACACCCGGATCTGGCGTCGCACCTCGTCGCGACGTGACGAGAACACCGGTGACTCGTTCCGGCTCGCGGTGCAGGCGGGCGGACGAATCCGGGACCCGGAACTGGTGCAGTTCCATCCCTCCGGGCTGATCGAGCCGGAGAACGCCGCGGGGACACTGGTGTCGGAGGCCGCGCGCGGGGAAGGCGGAATTCTCCGCAATGCCGACGGCGAACGGTTCATGACCCGCTACGACCCCGAGCGGATGGAACTGTCGACCCGCGACCGGGTCGCACTGGCCGCCTACACCGAGATCAAGGAAGGCCGTGGCACACCGAACGGTGGTGTATGGCTGGATATTTCGCATCTGCCGCGCGAGACGATCATGAGGCGGTTGCCGCGCGTCTACCAGACGATGCTGGAACTGCAGATGCTCGACATCACCCGGTCCCCGATCGAGATCGCGCCCACCGCCCACTATTCGATGGGTGGTGTCTGGGTGCGGGCACACGATCACGGGACGGGCGTGGACGGCCTCTACGCGATCGGCGAGGCGTCCAGCGGACTGCACGGCGCGAACCGGCTCGGCGGTAATTCACTGATCGAACTGTTCGTCTACGGCAGGATCGTCGGCGAGGCCGCCGCACAGTACTCCGAAACGCTGCTGACGCACCGCCGCTCCGAAGGCGCGCTCGCCGATGCCCGCCGCGAGGTCGACGAACTCCTGGCGGCGGACGGCAGGGAGAACGTCCGGGCACTACAGCGAACGCTGCGCAATACGATGACCGAACACGCCGGTGTGGTCCGCAGCGACACGGGGCTGCGAGCGGGACTGTCCGAACTCGACGAATTGGAGCAACGGATCACCGGCGTCGGCGTGCATCCCGATCCGGCGGGCTTCCAGGATCTGGCGCATGCCTTCGATCTGAAGTCATCGGTGCTCGCCGCCCGCGCGACCCTGGAGGCCGCGGTGGAACGGCGCGAAACACGCGGCTGCCACAACCGTTCGGACTACCCGGATCTCGATCCCGAACTGCGCGTGAACCTGGTCTGGTCGGGGCCGGGGAAAATCGAACGGGAAGCGATTCCCGAAGTACCCGCCGAGATAGCCCGCCTGATGCGCGACGTCTCGACCGTCGGGAAACTGGTCGAGTAGTCGTCCGGACCGGCGGACCCGGGGAAACGACGCGACCTGGACCGATAAGCCCCACCGAAACTGGAATGTTTCAAAGTCGGGGTAATCTCCGTGATTGCTGGAATCGACCAGCACAGATCGATCACGGTGAAGGCGGGCCAGGGTGGCGGTTCCAGGGAATCCCCGATTGGTGGGGCGCCGGTCGGAGTGCGCCGTCCTCGATCAGATGATCGCGGCCGTCCGTACCGGTGAGAGTCGCGTGCTCGTGGTGCACGGTGCGCCGGGAGTCGGTAAATCCGCGCTGCTGCGATACCTGGAGAGTTCGGCGACGGGAGTGCGAGGGCTGCACGCGGTCGGGGCCGAATCCGAGATGGAGCTCGCGTTCGCCACCCTGCACCAGTTGTGCCTGCCGCTGCTCGATCGGCTCGAACAGCTCCCCGCGCCCCAGCGTGACGCGCTGGAGACGGTGTTCGGGATGCGGGCGGGTACCCCGCCGGAGCGCTTCCTCGTCGGACTGGCGGTACTGAGTCTGCTCTCGGACGCCTCCGAGGGTGGGCCCCTGCTGTGCGTCGTCGACGACGCGCAGTGGATGGACCAGGCCTCGGCGCAGGTGCTGGCCTTCGTGGCGCGTCGTCTGCTCGCGGAGTCGGTGGCGCTCGTGTTCGCCGCCCGAGGGCGGAGTCGCGATCTGCTCGGTCTACCGGAGCTGGAGGTCGCCGGTCTCGACAAGTCCGATGCGTACACGCTGCTCGATTCGGCCACTCCGAGCAGGCTCGATCACCACATCCGCGATCGGATCGTGGCCGAGGCCGGGGGTAACCCGCTGGCACTTCTGGAACTGCCCCGGGAACGCAGTGTCACCCAGTTGGCCGGCGGATTCGGCCTGTTGCACACCGATACGCTGCCCAACCGGCTCGAACAGAGCTTCCTGGCCCGGATCGAAGGGCTACCCGAACACAGTAGGCTGCTCCTGCTCATCGCGGCCGCCGAACCGGTCGGCGATCCCGCCCTCGTCTGGTGTGCCGCCGAGAAACTCGGCGTCACACCGGCGACGGCCCTCGACGACGCGACCGACGGGCTGTTGTCCTTCGACGTGCGGGTCACCTTCCGGCATCCGCTCGTGCGGTCGGCGGTGTACCGGTCCGCCGCGGACCACGACCGTCGCGCGGTGCATCTGGCGCTGGCCGAGGTCACCGACCCACTGGCCGACCCGGACCGCCGTGCCTGGCATCTGGCATCCGCGACCGCCGACCCCGACGAGTCGGTCGCCGCGGAACTCGCACGATCTGCCGACCGCGCGCAGGCCCGCGGAGGCCTGGCCGCCGCCGCAGCCTTCCTACAGCGATCCGTCGCACTGACCATCGATATCCCGCTGCGGGCCGAGCGCGCCGTCGCAGCGGCGGACGCCAGCGTCCGGGCGGGCGACCTCGACGCCGCACGCCGATACGTCGACCTCGCCGAACTCGACGCGCGAAGCGAACTACTCAGCGCCCGAACCCAATTGGTGCGCGGTCGCATCGCGCACGCGGCGGGCTTCAATCACGAAGCGCCGCCGATGTTGCTCGCGGCGGCACGGCGGCTGGAACCCTTCGACATGGAACTCGCGCGCGAGACCTATCTGCTCGCCTGGGGCGCGGCAGCCTGGGGCGCCGCCGACAACGCGAGCCTCACGGCGATTTCCGAGGCGATCACCGAACTCGCACCGAGGGAGGGGATTGCGCGTCCCATCGACCTGGTGCTCGCGGGTTGCGCCCTGCTCGTCACCGAAGGCAGGGGCACCGCGATCACGGCATTGCGCGACGCGATGGCCGCGCTGGTCGACCTGCCCGTGCCCGACCTCTTGAAATGGGGATGGGCCGCCTGCGGCCTGAGCCCCGCCGTCTGGGGCGAACAGGTCATGCTCGAGACCTACGCCAGAGCCGCCGAGGTGGTGCGGACCGCGGGCATCCTGACCGAACTCCCGATCTATCTCGCCTCGTTGGGGGCGGCGACCTCGTTGATCGGAGACTTCACCGCCGCCGCCGGAATCGTCGCCGAATCAGAGGGGATCGCGGCCGCCACGGGCATCCCTCTCGCCCCGTACACGACACTCATCCTGACGGCGATGCAGGGCAAGGAAGCCGAGGCGTCGGTGCTGATCGCCGCCACCATCGAACAGACCGGTGCGGACGGCCAGCTGACCGGTGTCACCACCGCGCACTGGGCGGCGGCGGTCCTCTACAACGGCCTGGCCCGCTACGAGGAAGCGCTGACCGCGGCCGAGGCCAGTACCCGGATCGCCCAGCTGATCGTCTCGGTGTGGGTGCTGCCCGAACTCATCGAAGCGGCGGTGCGGACCGGAGACGACGACGTCGCCCGCGGTGCGCTCGAACGTCTGGTCGCCGAAGCCGAAGCCGCCGATACGGACTGGGCGCAGGGGATTCTGGCTCGTTGCCGGGCGCTGTTGGCCGACGAGCAGACCGCGGACACGCTGTATCGCGACGCTGTCGAGCGGTTGGGTCGGACACTGTTGCGGCCGGAACTGGCGCGCGCCCATCTGCTCTACGGCGAATGGCTGCGGCGGCAATCCCGACGCGTGGACGCGCGGCATCAACTGCGCACCGCCTACGACATGTTCGTCTCGATCGGTATGACGGCCTTCGGCGAACGCGCGCGCCGGGAACTGCTCGCCTGTGGCGAAAAGGTCGACAGGCGCGCCGTCGAAGTGTCGGGTGACGAGTTGACGCCGCAGGAACGGCAGATCGCCGTGCTCGTCGGAGAAGGCCTGTCCAATCCGGAGGTGGGCGCGCGACTGTTCCTCAGTCCGCGCACGGTCGAATGGCATCTGCGCAAGATCTTCACGAAGTTGTCGATCTCTTCCCGTCGTCAACTCCGAGGCGCTGTGTCGCACGACAGGTGAGGTCGGGTCGGATCCCTGGTCTGCATGGACCAGGGACTTTCCCGGGGGCGACCGGAGGGCCGAACGCGCGAGGCTGAACGCGTCGGTCCGACGTGCCGAACGCGTCAGCGACCCAGGGAATCGAGGCAGATATGTCAGAGCAGCCGTTGCAGGGGGCCGTCGCGCTCGTCACCGGTGCCACCGGTGGTATCGGCCGGGCGACCGCGCGGCGCCTGGTCCGCGCGGGCGCGGCGGTGGCGTTGGTCGCGCGCGGCGGCGATCGGTTGGACGAAATCGCGGCCGATCTCCGCGCCCTGGGCGGTCACGCCGTCGCGGTGGCGGCCGATATCACCGACCCCGCGCTCGCCTACCAGGCGGTCGAGGACACCCATGAACGGCTGGGGCGCTTGGACGTGCTGGTCAACAGCGACAGTGTCATGGTGCTCGACACCGCACTGCACACTCCGATCGAGGAATGGGACCGGATGATCTCGCTCAATGTGTCGGCCATGCTGCATGTCACCCACGCCGCCGTTCCGTACCTGATCGACGCGGCCGCGACCTCACCCCGTGGGGTGGCCGATCTGGTGAACGTGGGCTCACCCGCCGGGCGGATCGCCCGGCGGGCCGGAAGCGTCTACAGCCTGACCGAGTTCGGCCGCGCCGGGTTCACCGAATCGCTTCGCCAGGAATTGCTGCCCGAACGCGTGCGGGTCAGTATGGTCGCGCCCGGGGTGGCGGACGAGTCCGCGCACCGGCAGCCCGGTCGTCCGGAAGCGCTGCGGCCGGAGGACATCGCGGACACGATCGCCTACATCGTGACCCGTGAACGGCGCGTCGCCGTCAACGAGATAGTGCTGCGAGCGGGCGGGCAGAACTGGTAGCGGCTCAGGTGTCCAGCGCGCCGCGCAGCTCTTTGCGCGAGGTGACGTCGAGTTTGGCGAAGACTTTGCGCAGATGCCATTCGACCGTGCGGGGACTGATGAAAAGCTCGGCGCCGATCTCGGTATTGGTCGATCCCGCGGCGGCCAGACGGGCGATCTGGGCTTCCTGCGCGGTGAGGATCTCACGGTCCTCGTCCGCGCGTCGACGCACCGATTCGCCGGTGGCCAGCAGTTCGCGCCTGGCGCGCTCGGCGAAAGCCACGGCGCCGAAACCGTGCAGCATGTCGTAGGCGGTGCGCAATTGCGCGCGCGCGTCCACGCGCCGGTTCTCGCGACGCAACCACTCGCCGTATACCAGGTGGGCACGCGCGAGGTGCACCGCGATCCGGGTGCGTCCGAGTCGCTCGATGGCCTCGCGGTACAGCGGTTCGGCCTCCTGGCCTGTGCTGAGCAGGGCTCTGGATCGTGCCAGTACGCCGAGGGCCCAGTCCGTGCCGCTGGCTTCGGTGCGTATCTCCAACTGCCGCAGGGCGGCCTCGGCGGCCTCGCGGGCGTCGGCTCGGGCTCCCGCCTCCACCAATTCGAGCAGGGCAGGACCGATCACACCCAGATCATCGTGCTCACACGCCCGTTGAGCGCTGCTCAGGGCGGCCCGGTACCGGCCGAGCCCGTTGTAGAGCACCGCGACCGCCCAGTGGCCGCCACCGATCGAGCGGCCGTCACCCCAGGTGGTCGCCCATCTGACGCCGCCCTCGATCACCTCCGCGGCCTCGGCATCCTCGCCACGCCAGGCGAGCAGGTGCAACGAGGCATATCCGATGGGCGCGTTGCCGGTCGCCGCCGTGATCGCGTCCGACTCCTCGACCAGCGCCGCGGCCAGATCGAATTCTCCGGCGTGCAGGTGCACCACGGCGCGATAGGCGAGAGCCAGCGGTAGGAAGTTGAGCGCCCCGGTCTCGCGTGTCGTCCGGACCACGCCCGTGGCCAGGTCGTGCCAGGTCTGGCCGTCCCACATATCGGCGGAAGCGGGCCACGCCAGCCAAAGCCAGCGCATGATGTCGTCCGCGTTTCCGCCCGCGTCCTCTCGAAACGCCAGGAGAGCCTGCTTCAACACCGCACCGCCCTCGGCCCCACCCTCGACGAACCTCGCCACCAGGCCGTCGAGCAGCACGTCGGCCAGCCGCGGTCGGCGCGGCCCCGGCGGTGCGGCACGCGCTGCCTCGGCGACCATCCGCACTCCGCCGCGCCCGTTGAGTCGGCCTGCGAATATCGCTGACCCGAGTGCCTCCAGATACGCCTCCCGCGCCTGTTCCGCATCGTGAAGTTCCAGTCGGCGGGCCGCGTCGAGCATCGCGGGCAGCGCCTCACCACCGCGCCTGCGCGCGAAGGCGATCTGGGCACGCAGCCGGGCCAGCCGTCCCCGCTGGAGGTCGTCCAGCGGACCCATCTCCGCCGCGGCGAGAAGTTCGAGCGCCGTATCGGGGGCGCCCGCCTCGAACGCGGCCCGCGCCGCCGACACCGCTCTGGCTCCGCGGCGGCGCGGATCAGGTGTCAGTCCGGTCGCCCGTCTCAAGAACGCGGCCGCCGCCGCCATTCCGCCTCGGGCCTGCGCCCGCTCGGCCGACAGTTCCAACTCGGCCGCCACCGTCTCGTCCGGCGCGACCGCCGCGTTGGCGCGATGCCAGGCTCGGCGATCGGGGTCGGATACGGGATCGGTCACCTCGGCCAGCGCACGATGCGCATTCCTGCGCTCACCGGGGTCTGCCGCGCGATAGGCCGCCGACCGCACCAGCGGATGACGGAATCGGACCCGTGCGCCGAACTCGATCAGCCCCGCCCCCTCGGCCACCGCCATGGCGTCCGCGCCGATATCGAGTTTCTCGGCGACCTTCCGCAACAACGACAAATCCCCCACCGGTTCGGCTGCCGCCGCGAGCAACAGCCGCTGTGTCGCGCGCGGAAGCGCTTCGATACGCCGCAGGAAACTCTGCTCGATCTGGCTTGCCACCGGCCGGGCGTCCGGACGCCCGAACCCTCCCGCCAGCTCCGCCGCCGTCAACCCGCGCGGCAACTCGAGCAGCGCGAGCGGATTACCGCGGGCCTCGGAAACGATCCGATCCACGACGCGCTCGTCGAGCCGCCCGTGGATCGCCGATTCCAGGAGCGCCCGCGCGTCGCCGTCGCGCAACCCGTGAACCGCGAGTTCGGGCAACCCGGCCAACGGGTCCTCACCCTCGGGGGTGGGGGTCCGCACCGCGAATACCAGCGCCACCCGCTCCGCGAGCAGTCTGCGAGCCACGAAGGCCAGCGTCTGCGCGGACACCTGGTCGAGCCACTGGGCGTCATCGATCACACAGACCACCGGCTGTTCTTCGGCTACCTCGGCCAGCAGGCTGAGCACCGCCAACCCCACCAGAAAACGGTCCGGCACACTGCCGGTGCTCAGACCGAAAGCGACGGCCAACGCATCACGCTGCGGGCCGGGAAGACGATCGAGATATTCGGTCATCGGCGCGCACAACTGGTGCAACCCGGCGAAGGCCAATTCCATCTGGGACTCGACACCACCGGCCCGCGCGATCCGATAACCCGCCGCGCCGCGTACCAGGTGCTCGAGCAACGCGGATTTGCCGATCCCCGCCTCGCCACGCAGCACCAGTACCTGACTCCGCCCGGAGCTGACGTCCGCCAGTAGCCGATCCAGTGGCTCACACTCACTACGCCTGCCACGCAGCGAATCGCTGCTCGACATCAACCACACCACCGCCGAATCCACAACGTCCCACCTCAGGCGGTAGGGCCAGCTCATGATGTCACTCGCTCGAGCGTGGTCCGGACAGCTACCCCGGTGGCGTCCACCACAGCGGACCTCCCACCGAACCTCACCGCGGCCGAGCCGATCGGTGTGCGTCCACACGGGGGTCCCCGGGGTGACGGGCGCAGTGGACACGTGTCCCTGGTCGGGTCCACCCGGGATTGCCAAGGGCGCGACCGACAACCGTGTCGCGCGACGGTGATTGTGCGGCTCGCCGGGGCCGTCAATCGATCACCGATCCAGTTTCGGCGGTCGAGGCCACCACGGATAAAGGACGGCCTCCATGCACTCGACGACCACCACCGATGTCATCTCCGAGCCGGGCTCCGCACCCGGTCCGGTAGGGCGGGAAACGGCCGCCTACGTGGCGGAATTCCAGGATGTCCGTCCGCGCCTGTTCGGGATCGCGTATCGGATGCTCGGCCGGGCGACCGACGCCGAGGACGTCGTCCAGGACGTCTGGCTCCGCTGGCAGGGCACGGACCGAGCGATGGTCCGCGACAACATCGCCTACCTCGTGACGATCACGACCCGGGTCACGCTCAATGCCGCGGGCTCGGCCAGCGCGCGCCGCGAGGTTCCGGTGGACAGCTGGCTACCCGGGCAGGTGGCCACCACCGAGGACCCGTCGTCGGCGCTCGAGCGGTCGGTCGACCTCGAACACGCGGTCGCGCTACTGCTGCAACGGTTGACTCCCACCGAACGGGCCGTCTTCGTACTCCGCGAGGCGTTCGACTATCCGTTTCGCGATATCGCCGACAGGCTCGGGATCAGTGAAGCCAACGCACGCCAACTCGCACGGCGCGCCCGCACCCACCTCGCCGCGCCACGCGACGAACCGGTCCAACGCGCGGCCCGTGACAGGTTACTGAGAGCTTTCGTCGACGCCACTCGCAACGGACCCGTCGCGCGGCTCGAAGGGCTGCTCGCCGAGGACGTCACAGCCCATTCCACCCGCGGTCGACAGCGAGAAAGCAGCCCGGGCACCGGTATTCGCGCCCTTCCGTCACGAAATCCGCGAGCCGCTCGGTCCTTGGTGTTGTGACCGCACAGAAAGGCAGCCAGATGAAAAAGCCCATCCTCGAACCGCAGGCGCAGACATTCGCCGAAGCCGCCGCCAATCCTCCGTTGCTCTACGAACTCGGCCCCGAAGCGGCCCGCAAGGTGCTCGACGACATCCAGGCCGCGCCCATCGATGAACTTCCCGTTCGAGACCAGTGGATCACCGTCCCCGCCGAGGTCGGCGATGTCCGGGTTCGCATCGTCCGCCCCGTCGACGCCCGGGCCCAGCTGCCGACCGTCCTCTACCTCCACGGCGGCGGCTGGATCCTCGGCGACGCGGGCACCCACGATCGGCTCGTTCGTGAACTGGCCGTCGGCGCGGACGCGGCGGTCGTCTTCGTCGAGTACGACCGCTCACCCGAAGCCCGCTACCCGGTGGCGCTCGAGCAGGCCTACGCCACCGCGCGCTGGATCACCGAACACGGTGCGGGCGAAGACCTCGATGCCGACCGGCTCGCGGTGGTCGGAGACTCGGCGGGCGGCAATCTCGCCGCGGCCCTGACACTCCTCGCCACCCAGCGCGGTGACGTGCGGTTCGTGCACCAGTCGCTGTACTACCCGGTCACCGACGCGGGCCAGGACACCGGAAGCTATCGCGAATTCGCCGACGGACCGCACCTCACCGCCAAAGCCATGGCGTGGTTCTGGGATGCCTACCTGCCCGACGAGGACAGGCGGAGCGAGATCACCGCCTCACCGCTGCGAGCGACCGCTCGAGACTTGGCCGGGGTGCCCGAAACCTTCCTGATCGTGGCCGAGAACGACGTCCTGCGCGACGAGGGAGAAGCCTACGGCCGCAACCTCATCGCGGCGGGCGTGCGCACCACGAGCGCCCGCTACAACGGCACCATCCACGACTTCATGATGCTCGACCCCCTGCGCCCGACGGCCGCGTCGACCGCCGCGATCGAACACGCCGTCCGCGTCCTGCGCGCCGCACTCCACTGACATATCACACCGAATGACGAGAAGAGAAGCACATGACCGAGCAGAAACCCACCGTCGTCCTCGTCCACGGCGCCTTCGCGGAATCCGCGAGCTGGTCCGGCGTCATCGAAGGACTGCGCGAACGTTCCATCGACGTCGTCGCGGTCGCCAACCCGCTGCGCAGCCTGCCCGGCGACGCCGCCTACCTGCGTGACATCCTCGCCGGAATCGAGGCACCCGTCATCCTCGTCGGGCACTCCTACGGCGGCATGGTGATCACCGAAGCGGCCGCGGGCAGTGACAAGGTGGCCGCCCTCGTCTACGTCTGCGCGTTCGCCCCCGAACACGGGGAGTCCGCACTCGAGTTGTCGAACAAGTTCCCCGGCGGCACCCTCGGCGCAGCGTTGTCCGCCTACCCCCTCACCGAGGGAGGCACCGAATTCGCCATCCGGCCCGACGCTTTCCATCACCAGTTCGCCGCCGACGTGCCCGAGACGCGAGCCGCCGTGATGTGCGCGACCCAGCGCCCGGTCACCGAGATCGCGCTCACCGCGGGACTGTCGACCGAAACCCCTGCCTGGCAGTCGATCCCGTCGTGGTTCGTCTTCGGTGCGGCCGACCTCAACATCCCCGTCGCACTGCACCGCTTCATGGCCGATCGCGCGAGTGCCAAAGGAACCGTCGAGATTCCCGGCGCGTCCCACGCCCTGAGCGTCTCCCGGCCCGACGCGGTGACGAGTTCGATTCTCGACGCCGCACAGACCACAGGTTCCTCGCGGTAGTCGAATTCGACAGGCACAGCCCGGATTAACCGTCGCGGGCGTCGGCCGAACAGCCGACGTCCGCGACGTGACACCGGCTCCTGGCGCCGCCTTCGTCCGGCCGCGGCAACGCGGTCGAGATCGCCGCCTCCGAACCCGAAGTTCTCACCCCTCACCCCGACGCGTCACGTCCCGCGTCTTCGCCGAACAAGGTTGGTTCGCCCGCGCGAACCCGATTCACAGGGAGTCCACAATGCGGAAATCGCCAGCGGTGAACCGGTCCAGACGATCTCGATCCAGCCCACGCTTCCTCGAAAGCACACACGAATCAGCCAGCGGGCTGATCGGCGGCGGTGCCGGGGCGGTGCTCCGATGAGTTCGGCCCTCGACCTTCGCCCGCCACGAACGCGTACCTCCACGCCCGTCGTCACGAACGGAGCGCACGGGCACCGCGGCCGCGACAGCTACGACCACATCGAACCGCTCCTCACAGAACTGGCAGGCCTCGCACCGTCCGATCGACGTCGAAACAACTTGCGGAACACAGCGATCCGACGATGCCTGCCGCTGGCGGACAATATCGCCCGCCGATTCACCGGCCGCGGCGAGAGCCTCGACGACCTGCGACAAGTCGCGCGTCTCGGACTCGTCCACGCGGTCGACCGCTTCGACCACACGCACGGCGCGCCGTTCCTGGCCTTCGCCATACCGACGATCATGGGCGAAGTCAGACGCCATTTCCGCGATCACACCTGGGCGGTGCGAGTTCCACGGCGCGTCAAGGAGATCCACCAGCAACTCGGGCCGACCACCGAGGCCCTGACCCACCGGTTCGGTCGACCACCGAAAGCACGCGAGATCGCCGAGGAACTCGGCGTCGACACGACCGAGGTCACCCAAGCCATGATCGCCCACAACGCGTATCGGACAGCGCCGATCGAGCCGATCACCGACGACGAAAACCCCGGTGTGCCCGAGGCGCTACTCGCGGTGCTCGGCGCCGACGAGCCCGAATACGGTGTCGTGGAGGACTACCTCTCGGTGCGGCCGCTGATCGCGGCCCTGCCCGAACAAGACCGACGTGCCCTGGTGCTGCGGTTCTTCGAATTCCGAACCCAGCGTCAGATCGCCGCACAACTCGGCGTCTCACAGATGCAGGTCTCACGGATCCTGTCCAGAACCCTCGATACGTTGCGCGAGCGAGCATTACACGATTGACCGGGCACCACGCCGTTCCCCCTCGCGGTATCGGAAAGGCGACTCGACCTTTCACCTACTGCGCGCGGCGGAAAGATCCGGAGGTCATCCGAGGTCGGCGAGCACGGTGCGGGCATCACGGGTGTCGGCGATGAAGGCGCCGAGTTCGCCATGGGTGCGGGCGACCGTCGCGATTCGGGCGAGCGCGGCGGTGTTGTCGGCCCACAGCCACCAGTAGGTGGCGCCGACGATCCAGATCGCGGCATCGTCGTCGATGAATTGTTCGAGGGCCGAGTCGTCGTACGGCCGGACGTCGTGTTCGGAGAACTCGGCGACGAGGGCCGCGCGAGCGTCGTCGGTGAGCGGGCCGTGGGCACGCAGCCACAGGCCGGATTTGAACAGCTGGAGCGGCGCCTTCACCTCGGAGCGTGCGAGGTCGGCATTCGGGCCCCAGAACGAGCTCGGGGCCCAGTCGTGGAAGACGTACCCGTCGGCGAACAGGGTGAACAACCAGGCGGAGAACGGGCGCGGCGTGTCCCACCCGGTCGAGGCGAAATGTTCGTGGACCGGAGGGTCGTCGCTGCCGTCGAGCTCGACGAAAGCGCGACCGTCGCGGGTCTCGTTGGTGAACAGCAGACGCAACGGGCCACGCATAGGGCCCGGAGGAAGCTCTGTGATCGATTCTGTATCGACATCATCGGTGGCAGCGGGGTCGGTACACACGCCCGGTTCGAGAAACGTGGCGAGCGAGGTGACGTCGGCGGCCCAGTAGTCGGCGAGGAGATCGGGCAGGCCGACGATCCAATAATCATCGGTCACCTCGCCGACCGCGGGACTTCCGCCGCCTTCGTTCCACACGGTGCGCGGGAAACCGTCCTGGCCGAGCGGGATCTCGCCCACGATCGAGAAGAACTCCGCGAGGCTGCGCGGTAGTGCGGCGGCGGCATCGCGCAGCGGTGCCGGACGCTCGGGCTCCATCAGGAGCAGAAACAGCGTGTCTTGCAACGGTGACGGCACAACCCATGAGAGTACGGGCCTACCAGCTCGCCGCCTCGAGTCCTCGCGTTCTCTCCTGCGGCCGCGTGCACTCGCACGTCACCCGAGTAGCGCGACCGTGGATTGCGATCGGTGCTGGAAAGAGTTGTCAGTGCCCGTGGTTCGAGAGTTCTTCCAGCCAGGGATGGCCCGGGTGCACTCGCGACAGCCACCCGGATAGTCGGGACCGGCGTGCTCCGTCCAGTACGGGGAGCGCCCGGAGAAAGTCCGACTCGTCCTTGGCGCGCCGAGATTTGGCCTTGAACAACAGCACGACCTCGGGGATGACGTACGGGATGCCCTCTGCGGTGCGCAGAATCAGCTCGTCGTAGGGCACGGTGATCGAAGCGTCGCGGCGGCACACCCACCGATCGCCCCGGTGCGGCTCCCGGAACACGTCGAGGCGATAGAGCCCGGTCGCCGGTTCACGCAGCCATGTCTGATGCTGGTTGTCGGCTTGCTCGGGAAACGGCCAGACGTGCCCGTCACCGACGACACCCCACTCGTAGCCCGGCAACGCCTCCACGATCTCGGCGAATCGTGCACGCGGAACACCTATTTCGAGATCGGAGTGCTCACGTCCGAGGCCTCCCACGAACAGATCCAGCGTCCACCCGGCTGCCACATACCAGCACGGCGGCGCGTCCGAGAGCCGCTCGGCGGCTTCGGCGGGACTCCATGCTTGCCAGAGTCGGTCGCATTCGTCATCCGACAGCGGGCGCCCGACCATTCAGGCGACCTCCTTTCGTCACAGCGGACATAGTCACTCGTGACGCGGTCCGATTCTCGAGGTGGATGCCGACGATCCACCCTTCTGGAATATCACGCTGTCCGAAAGCGGGGCCCCGTCCAGCCATTGGCGGTCGGTCGGGTGCTAGCTGTCGGTGCGAACCAATAGATTTCCCGTATGCCCGACACACAGCAGATCCCACAGGCCCTGGCCGAAATCGTCGCACTCATAGCACCCGACTCTGAGCCGATTCTGCGACGAATGGCCGACGCGATCGCCGCGGTCGAACTCGCGGACCGGGCTCCGACCGGGGCGTTGCTGGATGCCCTCTACCCCGATGGCGGCGACCTCAACGAAGCGGGCATCGTCTACTGCGATTGGCGCTCCGATCCGGCCGAAATCCGCAGCTACCTGATCGAACTGCCCGGATGCCCCGCGTCGTTGAACTGGGACTGGGTGGATGATTTCGATGAGGACGACTGGAATCCCGAGGAGATCGAGAGCTTTCTGTGGCCGCTCGCCGCACGGTGCCGCGACCTCGCCACCGCACTGATCATCCTCGACACCGGATCGGACGGCTACGGCCTCGGGTTCGTCAGGGCCGATCACATCGACCGGATCGTAGAACTGGCACGGACCGCGCACTGTGATCTGCGTGTGGTGTATCCGCAGGTTCCGACCTATCTGACCTGAATCGACCGATCCGGCCGTCGTCGTATCAACCGATCTCGTGTCCCCTCCATCCCACGCTGCCATCCGAATACGACTCCACCGCAAACATTTTCCGCCGAGCATCGCGACCTTGCCCGTTCCGCGTCGACTCCAGCCGGTCCGTCGAATTCGACCCGTCCACGCCCGCGGCATTCACGACTCCTTCGGTCGATCTGCGCAGATAGGGCAGCCGCGCCAACAGATTCAGGTCGAGGTACAGCGGATTCACCACCCGAGCGATTCCGCCGTGGAAGTCGGGTCGGCTGGATGTACACCTCTTCCGGATTTTCCATAGCACGAGTGGCCCAGCATGATTCGAATCACTACGAATTCCGCGAGAACGTACCCACTGCCGTCAACGGAGCCACGCTATTCCCGACCTGGGGTTCCAATCCGACCATGGCCAGCATGTGCTGACCGTCCGAGCTTCGGTAGCTGCGCACCACCCTTCATCAGCGGGCTATCGAATCGAAAACAGGGCCCTACGCCCGTTGGTCGCGCGCCATGACGGCATCCCCGAACGGATATTCCGACGGTTGTTCGACGCCCGACGGCCACACGGGCAAGTCGGATTCGGGCGGCGAGGAGCACCCCCGACACTGCCGAACCGATCACCACCACGCCGGTTCACGCAGGTGCCTTCCGGAAGCGCCTTTTACCAGGGGATTTCACGCATCGAGGTCGAGTTCACCTCGCTCGCCGAGGATGCGGCGACACCACCCGACCACCGAACGATAGCGGGGACATCAGCAGGTTCGCCGTGTCACGATGGGCCGCATGACTCCGGATCCAGAAGAGCGTGCACGCCCCGCTGATTCGGCCCGAGCCGGCGGCTACGACAGTTTCGCGCAGGGCTACTCGGCCGAGAACGAGACCAGCCTCTTCAACGCCTACTACGAGCGGCCCGCGATGCTCGAGCTCGCCGGGGACGTGACCGGACGCCGGATCCTGGACGCCGGATGCGGCTCGGGTCCGCTGTTCGCCACGCTCCGCGATCGGGGCGCCGTCGTCACCGGGATCGACGCGAGTGCCGGAATGCTGGAGCAGGCACGCCTACGCCTCGGCGCAGACGCGGACCTGCGCGTCGCCGATCTGGCCGACCCGCTGCCTTTCCCCGACAACGCGTTCGATGACGTCGTCGCATCCTTGGTTCTGCACTACTTGCGGGACTGGGGACCGACACTGACCGAGTTGCGGCGCGTGCTGGTCCCCGGCGGCCGACTGCTCGCCTCGGTCGAGCATCCCTTCGCCAACTTCCTCGGGCAGCACCTGGCCGGGAACCAGACCAACTATTTCCAGACCCGAAACCGGACGGAGGAGTGGACCATGGGCGGGCAGACCGCCCGACTGAGCTTCTGGGACCGGCCGTTGCACGCGATGACCGAGGCCTTCGCCACCGCCGGGTTCCGCATCGATGTCATCAGCGAACCACCGGCCCTGCCCGCCGCCCGCGATCTGTTCCCCGGCATATTCGACGAAAGCACCGGCACGAGATTCCTCTGTTTCCTGTTCTTCGTCCTCCATGCCGACTGACCATTGCGGTTCCACCGAATTCCAGCGGAAACGGGTGTTCAGTTTCGTCGGAGCGAGCGTCGAACCACCCCGGGGTGGCGGGCCAGTTTTGGTCCCAAAACCGCTGCCAACAAGGTCGAACCCAGCCAAGGCCGGATGTGTGGGGTCAGTCGCCGAATACGTCCGTCGACGTCCAACTCGATCAACATCGCGTCCCCGATACGCACACCTATCACGCGAGCCTCGGCCACGGCGACTGCCGTGCCCGCGCCGCCGACCCGGTGACGCCAGGTCAGGCCGGACAGGGTGGGCAACAAGGCGGCGAACAAGACGCGCAGATCGTCGTGACCGCGAAAGACCGCACGTCCGACCAGAGGTGAGACCAACTCCGCATCCACCGCGAGAGTCGCGATCACGGCGTCGATATCGCCCGCCTCGGTTGCGGCACAGAATCGAGCGATCACGTCGACGTCGTCCAACTCGGTCTCCCCTGCTTGCGCGTTTACTACACAGCGTAGTCCAGCCCGGCAACTCGACCGGAATTTCCGTGCGGGGGTGGCCCCCAGTGCATATCGTGCCGGGCAACAACAGATCGAATAATGCCTCGCCTGCCCTCGATGGAAATATCGCCTCATCACAGACTTGCACGGAATCCCAACATGTCTCGGCTGGGGTACTTCACAACGGTCCGCGCTCGCGCCGAATTCAACCGCTGGACAGCGCCTTTGGTGTAGCCGACCGCATATGCGATGTCGTCGAGAGTTGCCAGAGTGAAACCCTTTTCGGCGAACACCTCTCGCACGGCACTACGGGCCCTCGAGACGCCGGTCGGCATCAGGACGGTGAATCGACCGCTGACGGCCTCCGGTCTGCCCGCGAGAAGCGTGCGGGTCCCACCAACCACAACCAGGCGGCTACCGCTCAGGTATTACGCGCGCTGCGTCGACGGTGCGAGTCCATCATGCGAGGTACCGTCCGCCGTTGACGCTGAGCGTCTGTCCGGTGACGAATCCGGCCTGTTCGGACGCCAAATACGCTACCGCGTAGGCGATATCGTCGGGCTGACCGGTTCGCTTCATCGGGACGAGCGCGGCGACTTCGTCCGGGTCGAGGCCGTCGCGTAGCAGTGGGGTGTCGATCGAGCTGGGCGGGACGTGATTCACGGTGATGCCGGTCTCCGCGTATTCGATCGCCAGCGCTTTGGTCAGTCCGATGAGACCGCCCTTCGACGCGGCATAGTGCGCGATCAGCGGTCCCCCACTCTGCGCGGACGAGGACGAGATATTGATGATCCGACCCCAACCGGCGGCGAGCATATCGGGCACCACCGCCTTGGTGACCAGGAACGGACCCTTGAGGTTCACTCGGATCATTCTGTCCCAGGCGTCGTCGGTGATATCCACGAAAGGCACGTATTCGCTGACAGCGGCATTGTTGACGAGAATCGAGATCGGGCCGAGTTCGGAACGCGTGCGTTTCACGGAATCGGCTACCTCGGCCGAATCCGCGACGTCACCGATAACGGCCACCGCCGTACCGCCTGCTTCGCGAATCGACGCGACGGTCTCTTCCGCGTCGGCGACGGTCCGGTCCCACACCGCGACCGCGGCGCCGCGCGCGGCGAGCACCGTGGCGATGGCGCGGCCGATTCCGCGACCACCACCGGTCACCACTGCGTTTCTGATCTCGGTATTCACCGGTATTCCTTCCCACGTCAACGGAAATTGTTCTTGATCTTCTTACACCGGCCTCTCGTGCACCGGTGGAAGCCGCGCGTTCGATCCCCGTGATCTTCGGCGTCGGCGAGATGGATCCGGGTGCGGCGCGGATCGATGTCGATGCGCCCCGAGGTGAATCATGCTGCGCGTGGATCCGCGCGACGCGGCCACATGCGCCTTGCCGGCCGACCTGGAATGTCGACGTCCGGCGACTGGCTGGTACCGGCACTGTGGCGATCGCATCGTCAGCCTGTCCGCCGGTATAGCGGAATAGCTGACGGGAGGTGACGTCCGCCAGGGCAATTCACCCGACCGGAGTCCGACTCCAGGTTCGGTCGCGTGGCGCGGTTCGGATGAATCAGCCCATGCCGATCGTGATAATGGCCGGAATCGGCCATGACACGGCGAGCACTCGCGAACAACACTTCTCGCCGTGACCGCCGCAGCACTTCGCCGACACTGTCGCGCGGTCTTGTTTGCGGACCACACCCCGTCCCGAATGAGTTCGCGTGTGCGAACGAGAGCCGAAGGGTCGGTCGACAGCGACCGGCTCGGTGAGGAAGACAGCGTGAAGATCAAAAGCCTGCTCCTGCTGGTCGCGTGCCTGGCCGCCGCCGCGTGCGGAACCGACAGTCATGCGGCGGACAGACCCACCGCCACCACGACCGCGGCATCCTCGGGTAAGGATTGCCCGTATCGGGCCGCGAGCGGGTTCTGCTTCTCGCCGCCTGCGGGCACGACCGCCACCGAATCCGACAGCAAGGTCGTCTTCGCGCGCGGGGGCGAACCGAAAGCGGCCCAGGACCTCGTGGTGCGCACCGAGATGTTCCCGACGTCACCGGAATTCGTGTCGAGTCGTCGCGAATTCGCGCGTGGCGGTACCGGCGCGCCCGACATCGTCGTACTCGAGGATGTCGATATCGCGGGCGGAAAGGGTTTCTACGTGGCGACGCAGTCGTCGTCGAATGTGTTGGTGACCGCGATGGTTGCCGATGGCGACAGGTTCCATCAGTGCACGGTGAATGTGTACACCAGCGACAAGGACGCGCTCGCGAACGAGATCCAGGCCTGCAAGTCACTGAAGTCGGCGCGTTGAGCACCGACGGGTTCCGCGACGAGCACGACAGCCATCGCTGCGGGAGTACGCGCCGACAGTATCGGCGGCCTCGGCCTCGAGTTCGGGTGAAATCGGTTGTCGGATCCGGGCCGAGCGAATGTACTGCGGGTATGACGAATTCATCTGCGACGGTGCGAGCTGCCACCTCGCTCGATCTGGTAGCGGTGACGGCTCTGGCCGACGCGTTCTATACCGGGGACGGTGTCGCCATCGACGAACAGGAGTTGGGTGACAACGTGGCGACGTTGCTCGCCTGGCCCTCGGCGCGTGTCGCCGTGGTGGATTCGGGGACCGGGTTGCTCGGCTATGCGGTCACCACTACCGGCTTCGGCCTGGAGAACGGGCACATCGCCGTGCTCGACGATCTGTTCGTGACACCGACGGCACGCAGGCGTGGGCTGGCGGGTCGGCTCATCGAGGACAGCGCCGGATGGGCGGCCCAGCGAGGGTGCGCGTCGCTGGAGTTGGTCGTAGCGCCCGACGGCCGCGATGTCGGGCATCTGTTCAGCTACTACCTCGCGCGCGGTTTCCACGACGACGGTCGTCGCCTCCTCAGCCGACAACTCTGACCCGCACCGGTCGGCTCGGCGAGAAGATCGCCGTAGATGCTCGACGGCTGGAACACCGCGTCACGGCACACCGAAAGAAGTCGACCGACGCCGAGTCGGCCGACAGGTTACCGTGGGCCACGGCAACCGCCTCGCACGATGCTTCGAGTCGCCGGTGACCCCGGCATTCTGGAGACCGCACACCCCCTGCTGAGCCGCCCTGCGGTGCAACCGATCCCGGTCCGGTCCCGTGGCCGATGATCCGGTCATCAGGCACCGAGGGCGCGCAGCGCGGCCGCACGGATCTCGTCGCGGACCTCGACGTCGAGCAGGCCCTCGTTCTCCTGGAGCGCGGACACCACGGTTTGGGCGACGGCGAAGGCCGCTCGGGCGCGCACACGATCGGCGGGAGTCGGTGCGGGGCCAGCGAGCAGTTCGATGATCTGGCGACACGCGGCGTCGGCGTCGTGTTGCGGAATGAGGTCCGCCACCGACGGGTCGGTCGCGAAAGCGATGAAGAGAGCGCCTGTTTCGGCCGCGCCCTCGATGTAGTCGGTGAGGATCTGCGCCGGACCAAATCGCTGTTCCCGGGCGCGCTCGATCAGCCGGGTCACGGCGTGCGACGGCGATTCCAGAAGTTCGGCGGCGATACTGTCCTTGGTCTTGAAGTGGTAGAACACCGCCGCCTTGCTGGCCCCGACCGCCGCGGCGATATCGGCGATCGAGGTCGCGGCATAGCCCCTGCGGAGGAACAATTCCCGGGCGGCGGTCAGGATCTCGTCACGGCGTCGAGCGGTCACCGCCCGCCCGCCACCATCTCCAGAACGATCTTGCCTCGGACATGCCCGCGTTCCCCGCGTTCGTGCGCGCCACGTGCATCCTCGAACGGAAAGACGCTGTCGATGGCGACGACGAGCCTGCCGTCGTCGAACAGTTCGTTCAGCTCACGCAGATCGGCGCCGCTGGACCGCACCTGCGCGCCGACTCGCTCGATACCGCGCCGCGAAAGCTCTTCGGGCGGATAGAACCCCAGCGTGATGGGCACCAAACGGCCGCCGTCGGCAATGACCGACAGCCAACGTCCGGCATCGACCCCGCCGACACAATCGAACACCACATCTACGGTGCCCACGGCGCCGATCGGGTCCCCGACGGTGTAGTCCACGAAAGTCTCGACGCCCAACTCCCGCAGGAACTCCTTGTGCCGACCCGAAGCGACCGCGACGACCTCTGCGCCTCGCAGCCGAGCCAGTTGCACGGCGAAATGTCCCACCCCACCGGCCGCACCGACGACCAGCACCCGCTCTCCCGACGCGACCGCACCGTATCGGTGGATCTGCTGCCACGCCGTCAGCGCGGCCATCGGCACCGCCGCCGCCTCGATATGGTTGAGCCGCTTCGGTTTCGACGCGAGATCGGCGACCGGAACGTTCACGTACTCGGCATGTGTGCGGCCGTAGCCCCGACCGTCGAACGGCGGGAACCGCACCAGACCGTAGACCTGATCACCCACCGCCATATCGGTAACCTCCGCGCCCACGGCGACGACCTCGCCCGCGACGTCCGCGCCGGGCACCGAGGGCCGCGCGATCGAGGGCCGGTACTGCGCGGGCAGATCCGCGAACCCGCTGCGCCCGCGCAGATCCGCGGGATTCACCCCGGCGGCGTGCACCCTGACCAATACCTCGCCGGTTCCCGGAGTCGGTCGGTCGATCTCCTCCACCCGCAACACCTCGGGACCACCCGAGGTGAAGACCATTACCGCGCGCATCGTGGACATGCCGAACCACCCTCTCGATCCACCGTCCTGACCGATCGGTCAGGGAATGCCTCACCACTATGAAGGCAGAGCTGACCGATCGTCAAGGAGACCCGGGTTCGAGCACTTCCCGGAATTGCCGGGAGGGTGCCTGCTGGTGAACCAGCGACGTTTTTCGCGCCCGTTCCCGGGCAATGTCAGGGCTCGAAGGTGACCGCAGTGAGTCGTGCACTGTCGGCCCACAGTCGCGCGCCCAGCCCGGCATCGTCCGCGCCTTTCGGGAGTTTCGCGGGCTTGGGGGTGCCGGAGGTCTGGTCACGTCCGGCCGGACCGATGAACTCACCGGGTGTCCAATGCGCCATGCGGGCCACGCCTCCGTTGTTGAATGAATGTTCATCAACAGCCTGCGCCGGCTCATCGGCTTTCTCAAATGAACGTTCATTAACTAAGCTGACGGTGTGCGCACCAGGAACCCCGAAGCGAAACGGCAACTGCTGTTCGACGCCGCGCTGGCCGAGTTCGCCGAATTCGGTTTGGCCGGAGCACGTATCGATCGGCTGGCCAAGCGCGCGGGATTCAGTGCGGGACTGGTGTATTCGTTCCACAAGGGCAAAGACGAACTCTTCGACGCGGTCTTCGACATGATCGTGGAGATGACGATGGCGACCGTGCCGCTGGACGCGGACCGACTGCCGGAGTACGCCGGTCAGCTCTACGACGCCGGGCTGGCTCATCCCGAGGTCGTACGGTTCCTGATGTGGTATCACCTGCTGCGTGGCGAGTCCGCTCAACGCGCGGCGGTGGCCGAGTCGATGCGCGCGAAGGTCGAGGCGATCGAAGCGGCTCAGCGACGCGGGACGGTGACCACCGCCCAACCTGCCGCGCATATCCTCGCCCTGGTGCTGACGGTCGCGAACATGTGGCACCAACCGGCCGAAGATGTCGTGCGATTGGTGCCCGAACATCAACGCCGCACCGTCGTGCTGAACGCGGTCGCCACTCTGATCGCGCCTGCCGATGCCTGACATGACACGCGGCCCGAACCTCGCCGCACAACCTGGGCAGATCCCCACACCATGGAGGCACGATGTCTGACCGGAAAGTGATCCTCTTCGGCGCGACCGGCATGATCGGCCGAGGGGTCCTCAACGAGTGCCTCGCGGACGAGCGAGTAGGGCAGGTCCTCGCCGTCGGGCGCAGCACGCTGGGCATCGAGCACGAAAAACTGCGCGAACTGGTCCAGCCCGATCCCGCCGATCTCTCGGCGATCGCCGACGACCTGCCGGAGTTCGATGCCTGCTTCTTCTGCCTCGGCGTCTCGGCCGTCGGCATGAAAGAAGAGGACTACCGCCGGATCACCTACGACCTGACCATGAGAATCGGTCGCACGCTGGCAGCTGCGAACCCGGAACTGACCTTCATCTACGTCTCCGGGCACGGCACCGACAGCACCGAGAAGGGCCGCTCGATGTGGGCGCGCGTCAAGGGGAAGACCGAAAATGATCTGCTCGCACTTCCCCTCCGCGCGTACATGTTCCGTCCCGGATTCGTCTACCCGACCGACGGCGCGGTCTCCAGAACGCGACTGTACCGCGTCGGGTACGCGATCACCGGACCATTCGTCCCGCTGCTCAGGCGGGTGGCACCGAACATGATCAACAACAATCGTGAAATCGGTCGCGCCATGATCGCCGTCGCGGTCTCCGGGGCGGACAGTCACGTCCTCGGTCCTCGCGAGATCACCGCTCGAGCCACGCCCTGATCCGAACCGTCGAGGAGTGGGCAGGTGATCTCACCTGCCCTTCCTCGCACTGATCGCCTACCTCACGAAATGTGGTGGTTCAGAAACGTTCTCGCAGTGGACGGTCGGCGGGAGCGCCGCGATAGATGCCGCGGTCGATGAGGCGGGGCACGACCTCGTCGATGAATTCCCGAATGGCCGCCGAGCCCGCCGAGAACATCAGGTTGAAGCCCCCGACGTTGCCGTCCTCGTGCCAGGCCGCGAAGTCGTCGACGAGGCCGTCGTAGGTGCCGACGAACTTGCGGTGCGTCGCACCGCCGCGCCCGACCGCCTGTGCCACGACCTCGCGCACGGTCACGCCCGGACGCTCCTCGATCCAGTTGTAGAGTCCCACGTAGTTGCCGAACGTGCTCTTGATCGTCGCCTCGACATCCTCGGGGCGCGGCAGCAGATGCGTGGGGAACGGTTCGGCGAGGTCGCCGAGCGGAACTTCGATACCGAACTGTCCCAACGCGAAAGGCGCGAGGGGTTCCCAATCGACGTAGCTGTCCAGTTCCCGCAACTTCTCCTCCGCCTCCTTCGTCGTCCGGCCGAGATAGGGAATGAGACCGGGAATCGGCGGAACGGAGCCGGGCGCTCGCCCCTCTTCGACCAGCGCCTTGTCCAACGTCTCACGGTAGATCGCGGCGCTCGCGCGGGTGGAGGAGTTCGTGAACACCATATCGGCGTGTTTGGCGGCGACCCGGATACCCGATCCCGACCCACCGGCCTGTGCGATCAGCGGCCTGCCCTGCCGACTGGGCGCGATGTTGAGCGGTCCGCTGACCTGAAACAGGGTGCCCCGGTGATCGATCGGTTCGGCGTAGAAACGGGTGCGGCCGTCGGGATCACGGCGCACCGATCTGTTGTCCCACAACCCACGGAGCACCTGTAGGAACTCGTCGGCGCGGTGATAGCGCGCCTCGCGGTCCAAATGATTTTCCAAGCTGTAGTTCAACGCGAACCGGTCGATCACCGAGGTGACCGCGTTGTATCCGGCGCGGCCGTCGGACGCCTGGTCCAGCGAGGCCAGCAACCGCGCCAGGTTGTAGGGGTCGTAGAACGTCGTCGACGCCGTCGCGATCAGGCCGACATGCTTGGTGTGCTGTGAGATCGCGGTCAGCGCGGTGATCGGCTCCGCCGGTCCGCCGTCGAACGCCGGGGAACCCTGCATGCCAGGGATGTCACCGACGAACAACGCGGTGAACAGGCCCTCGTCGCCGAACCTGCCGTACTCGAGCAGGCGCTCGAACGTGCCACGCTCGGCAATCCCCTGGGCCCGCTCGTATTTGTGGGCGCCCTGATGCAAGTTGAGATCGTTGGCTACCAGGTTCAAATGCAGATAACGTCGCTCTGCCATCGAGAAGCTCCTGTCCTAGAGATCATCCCAGGGTAAGGGGGCGCACCCGGCGCGAGATCCCATCGCTGTCGAATTCGATTGCTGTAGCCGACAGTTCCTGCTGTCCTATGAACATGGCCTTCCGATACCCGGACGATGTTCCGGTCCTCGCCTCGGGCGAGGTCACACTGCGCGCGCATCGACAACAGGATCTCGACGCGATCGTCGAGCAGGCCCGCGACGTCGAGATGGTGCGTTACACGACGGTTCCGCGGCCGTACGGTCGCGATGACGCGCACGACTTCTTACAGCGCTCTGCCAGCGAGTGGGAAAAAGGTACGCCGACCTCGCGCCGCGGATGGGCGATCACCACGTCCGTAGCGGCGGAACAACCGCGATTCCGCGGCACCGTCGACTACCGACCGACCGGGGTGGGCACCGCCACGATCGGATTCGGACTGCATCCGGCCGCACGGGGTGCGGGCCTCATGGGCCGAGCGGTGAGCCTGGTCCTGGAGTACGCCTTCACGCACGACGACATCGAGGTAATGCACTGGCAGGCCGTCGTGGGCAATTGGGCCAGTCGCAAGACAGTGTGGAAGTTGGGTTTCCGCCTCGAGGGCACGGTCCGCAAACTCCTCGTCCAACCAGGAAGCGCACACGACGGATGGATCGCCACACTGCACCGCGACGATCCTCGCCGCCCGTGTGAACCGTGGCCGACGTGACCACCGGCCCATCGAGAACTCTCCCCGGCCGATCGGCGCAGGCCCCCCGCGACGGCGGGGTCAATGGTCATCGACCGCGAATGTCAACGCTGGTTCAGGCGGACCGGGATGGTGCGGTGGCCGTTGACGACGATGCTCGGGATGTGTTCGAGATCGCCGGGATCGGTGGCGAGTTCGATGTCGGGGAATCGCGCGAACAGCGCCGGTAGGGCGATCGCGGCTTCCAGGCGGGCCAACGGTGCGCCGAGGCAGTGGTGCGAGCCGTAGCCGAATGCGAGGTGGTCACTGTGTGGACGATCGAGATCGATCGCATCCGGATCGGTGTGGACTCCCGGGTCACGTCCTGCCCCCGCGAGCGAGGCGAGAATGACTTCGCCCTGAGCGATGCGGACGCCGTCGCCGAGGTCGATATCGGTGACGGCGAAACGAAACGGCATGTGCACGATCGGCGGCTGGACCCTGAGGATCTCCTCCACCAGGTTCGTCCACGGCACCCGCGCGCCCGTCAGGTCCGCACGCAGTCGACGGTCGCCGAGCACGGCGACGATCGCCTGATCCAGCAGGTGGGTGGTGGTTTCGTAGCCGGCGGTGATGATCAGCATCAAGGTGTCGCCGAGTTCGCGCGCACTGAGCGCTGTCTCGTCCTTCTCGTACGCGGCCAGCAGTGCGCTGGTGACATCGTCGCCCGGATTCGCTCGTTTGTCGGCGATGAGTTCGTCGAGTACCCGATACAGCGTGACGAAGTTGGCTCCCGCCTGTTCGGGGGTGAGCGTGGTGTCGAGGATGGCCGTGGTGCAGGCGCACAATTCCGCGGCGGGTCCCGGCGCTACGCCCATCAGTTCGCAGATCACCCGGATCGGCACTTCGTCGGCGAAACCCGCACGCAGATCGACGATTTCGTCGACCTGCGGCACGGCGAGCCGGTCGAGCAGGTCGGTCGTGATCGCTTCGATGCTCGGGCCCAGCGTCTCGAGGCGACGGCGGGTGAACACCGGCGTCACGATCGCGCGCAGACGCTTGTGGTCGGCGCCGTAGGTGGTCAGCATGCTGCGTACCGCCACCCACGGATACATCACCCAATCGGGGGCGATGTCACCGTTGACCAGTGCGGGCCAATGCTGTTGGGCGTCTTTGGAGACTCGCGGATCGGTCAGCAGTTTCTTGAGCGTGGCCGCGTCGTTGACCGCCCATGCCTCCACATCGCCCGGTAGCCGGACACGAGCGATCGGGCCTCGGGCGCGCAGGCACGCCAGTTCCTCGGTCCACGCGGAGCCGGTGAGGACGAACGGGTCGTGGGCACGCACGATCATGAAACCTCCTGTGAGCCGATCACGGCGACGCCGGGAACACGGCGGGAGCGGGTGGGAAGACGACGGGCAACGTGACCACGGCGCGGTGGAAGGGCCCCGACCTCCATCGGGGCACTTCGTCGGGCGGCAGCCGAAGATCGGGCAGGACGTCGAAAAGCTGGTCGATGGCGCGCTGGACGATGATTCCGGCGATATCCTGCGCCGGGCACGCGTGCGGTCCCGCACCCCACGACAGGTGGGAGCGGTTGCCCCACCGGTCGATCACGTCGAACCCCCTGGTGGGTTCGAGGGCGGGATCGGAGTTGCAGGCGGCCATGCTGATCACCACCGGCTCGTCGGCCGGAAGCCAGACATCATCGATCAGTTGGGGTTGACGCGGGTAGGTGATGCAGAAATTCGGCAGCGGGGTGTCGGTGAACAGAACCTCGTCGATCGCGTCCCTGGTCACCAGGGAACCACCGTGCAGCCCGCCGGCGAATCGTTCGTCGGTCAGCGCGATGAGTACCGCGTTGGTGATGAGATTGCAGGTGGTCTCGGTACCCGGCCCCAGCAGCAACGCCGTCTGCTCGACGACCTCGATATCGTCGAGGCCGTGCTCGTGCTGGATCAGCCTCGACATCATGTCCTGGGCGGGATGGGCGCGTTTGCTCGTGACGGCTTCGTACAGGGCCGCCCCGAACCGTTCGCCCGCTTCGGGGACACCGTCCATCATGGCGGCCATCTCGGCCCATACCTGATGGGCTTGGCGGGTGGTGAGGCCGAGTAGTTCGCACATCACCCGAACGGTGAGCGGCAGCGCGTACTGCGCACGCAGATCCGCGCTACCCGCCGCGTGAAACTCGCCGATGAGACTTTCCGCGGCCCGCTCGACGGCTTGCTCCACCTTGAACCGATCCGCCTCGGCGAGAGCCGCCTTGATCGTCGCGCGATAGCGGCTGTGCTCCACTCCGGCGCATCGCAACGCGTTGCGGCGCCCCCGCAAGACCTCGAAAACCGGGCTGTCCGTACGAGCGGTCTTTTCCCACCTGGTCGGATCGGCGGGGAAATGTTCGGGGTCGTTGAGAATTCGCACCGCGGCCTGCCATTCGACCACCAAGGTGGCCGCCACACCCGGGGCAAGCCATACCGGCGCGATAGAACCGTACGTCTCCCGCATGTATCGATAGCCCTCATGCGGCGCGGAGGCGAACCGCTCCGAGAACAGCGACACCCGCGACTGCGCGGTCCCCGTGGGCCCCGCGTCGCTACGCCGCGATACCGGCAGCACGGCCACCAACCTCTGCCGATGCGGATCTGTTGGACGACAACAGTTCCAGACGTGTCAGATTCGAATGACCGTGTCCCCGAACCGGATCGACGACCGAAGGCATCCACCCGCCCGGCTCCGCCCACCACGGTAGTTCGTGTGCCACCCCCACATCTACCCCCGAGAGGGTCGACGGCGGTGACGAAAATCGGGCGATCAGAGCCAAAACACGACCTCGTTCGAGAGTTGATCTGCACGTGGTATCGGCAAACACAGTACGGCACAGATCATTTCCAGCGCACCGACTTCGGCGATCGCACTGGTCCCGACCGATTCGCCGACCGTCTCGACAGCCCAGGCCCGTTGATCGTCACCTGGCGGGGGCGTGCCACGAGATCGCCGCCCGAGTTCCGTGGTGCCGCCGTCGACACTCCGATCGGCACCGCGGGTTTCGTTCGGCCCGCATCTATCCAGGGCGAGGTAGCGGCAAGGGCGGTATCGTTCCCGACATGTCCGCTGCGTCCGTCCAGGCTGCGCGTCTGCGCGGCGCGATGACGGGCGCGGTGTCGGGCGGGGCGGCCCTCGCCGCGCACGGCATCGGCGGCGGGATGGTCCCGACCGACAGCGCCCTGGTACTGCTGGTGGCAGGATGCACGGCGGTCGGTGTCATGGGGGCCCGGCCGGCGGGACGTCGGATGCCGGTACTGGTCGCCCAACTCGGTGCGGGCCAAATGCTCGGTCATCTCGTGTTGGCTATGACCTCACAGCACACCCACCCGATCGCGTTGACACCGGCGATGTTGTTCAGCCACCTCGTGTTCGCCGTCACCGTCGGTATCACCTTGGGCGTCGCCGAACACTTGGCACGGGCGGCGCAGTTGTCGGTGCGCCGGTGGCTGGTGCTGCTCGCCCACGACATCGGAACCCTCCCCGAGCCCGTACGTTTTGCCGTGTCAGCACGCAATCCGGCCGCGCCCGGCGGACTTCTGCTGAGTTCGGGATCGGGTAACCGCGGGCCGCCGGTGACCACGGCCGTCCTGTGAGACGGTCCGGGTAGGTCGGAAGTTCCCGCGCCGGACGGTAGTGCTGTTTTCTACCGGAGGACGCGGTGCGGCCGACGTTCTCGCACGCGTTCGGCTGCCGCCTTCGGCTGCCGAACGGCTTATCCATTGCGCGCCGATATTCGCGCCGATCATGATCAACCGATCGGTCTCGGAGCGTGGCGTGGACGTGTTCGTGGTGGCGGCCATGTGATGCCGCCGATGTCATTCCGGCCGAGCGCACAGCATCGAACCGGTGGTGAGTCCTTGGTCGAGCGACCATTCCGCTCACCGGGTGAGGTTTTCGACGTCGACCGGCTCGATGCCCTCCTCCGGCGGCAGGGCGAAACCGAAAACCTGGCTGTAGAAACTCAATTCGGCATCGAGGGCGCGGCGGATATTCTCTGCTCGACGGAAGCCGTGTTGTTCGCCGTCGAAGACCACGTAGGCCACCGGGATCCGCCGGGCACGAAGCGCGTCGACGATCATCTGCGACTGGTTCGGCGGCACCACCGGATCTTCGCTGCCTTGCAGGACGATCAGGGGACTGCGGAAGCGGTCGACGTGGTGGATCGGCGATCGGTCACGATAGACGTCGCGTTCGGCCGGATATTCGCCGATCAGACCGTCGAGGTAGCGGCTCTCGAACTTGTGTGTCTCGGCCGCGAGCGCCTCGAGATCCGCGACGCCGAAATGGTCGGCACCCGCGGTGAAGGGACTATCGGTCCTGGTCAGGGCTGCCAAGGTCGTGAAGCCTCCGGCCGAACCGCCGCGGATCGCCAGCCGGTGCGGGTCCACGCGACCGTGTTCGCCCAGCCAGCGGGCCGCGGCGATGCAGTCGGCGACATCCACGACGCCCCACGCGCCTTTGAGCAGATCACGGTAGGCCCGGCCGTATCCGGTTGATCCGCCGTAGTTGACATCCACTACCGCGAATCCCCGGCTGGTCCAGTACTGGATGCTCGGCGACAGAACGGGCAGCGCGTGGGAGGTCGGGCCGCCGTGAATCATGACAAGCAGCGGCGGCAACTCTCCACTCGGCCCGCCGTAACCACTGCGCACGGGTGGGTAGAACAGCGCGTGCGCGGTCCGCCGCACACCGGAACCGTCCTCCGAGGGGAAGGCGATCGGCTCCGGGACGGAGATCTCCGCGACGCCGAGAGCGATCTCACGCGGCGCACGCAGCGTTTCGACTCGTGGTGCGGAGACACCGAATTCGATGCGGTAGACGCCGAATTCGGCGGTGGGCGTACCCGCCACCACGACTACGGAATCCGAACCGGCACGCTCGACCGCCGTGATCACGGAGAAGGGGAGGTCGAGATCGATCACCGACCCGTCCGCGCGGCGCATCCCGAGGCCGTCGTAGCCGTCGCGCCACCGCGCGAACACGATGCTGCCGTCATCGAGTACCGCGTAACGGGCCGAGCCCAGTTGCCAAGCGGGAACGCCGATCTCGGCGTCCAGTTCGCTCACCGGAGCGACCGCGCCGCCGCGAGTCCAGCGGTAGAGATTCCACCACCCGCTGCGATCGGACAGGAACAGCAGCGAGCCGTCGGACTGCCAGCGCGGTTCCAGCACCGACTCCCCCGGGCCACCCGCGACGACAGTGTCGGTCGAGGTCGCGAGATCACGCACCCGCAGGACGGTGTCGTCCCACGGCATGGAGGGGTGATCCCACGACACGAGCGCCAGCGAAGCACCGTCCGGGCTCAGTCGAGGCGCGGCGACGAAATCCGAGCCGCTCACCAGGACCTCCGGCTCCGAGGAGGGGTCGGCGCGCAGACGCACGATCTCGTTGCGGACATCGACAGCCCCGCGACCGTCGGCAGGGTGGCGTTCGCGGACCGCCACGACGCCGTCGCGGGCGAATACCCCGTCCGCGTACCGGTCACCGCGCGGCACGGCGGGAATCGGAGTCCAGGCAACGGGCACTCCCCCTGGCTCGAGCCGGTACACCCGCTGGTCGTCCCAGTTGGTGAACCAGACCACGCCGTCGGCGACCCACCAGGCCGCACCGCCGTATTCGTGGACCGCGGTCCGCGCGTCCATTCCCTCCGGAAGCAGATCGGTACCGGTGCCGTCGGCACCGCGGCGCACGATCTGGGTACGGCCGCCCTCGGTGGGACGCCCCTCCGACCAGTAGACGTCGGTCCCGTCCACCCGCACCTCCGACAACCGCACCGCGACGGAGACGACGGATTCGGACGTGACGGGAGTCGGCCAGGATCCGAACGGCAACTCGGTAATGGTCACCGGACAAGGCTAGTCGTCGGCGCGGCGACCCTGGACGAGCCCAGCTGGATTCCCGAGTTCGATCTGTCGGGCGGATCGGTTCGCTCGTGGGCCGTTCAGGCCGGACCGCCACGGGGTGAGCGGCGCACGTGCGCGGTATACCGGGCTTTGATGTCGGCGGAGGCCTCGGCCTGCGATGACGCCTCACGGCTGTCGGATTCACGCCAGGGCCGGGCACCGAGAACCTCGTGCGCGGCCCGGACCCGCAGTAGCGCGGGGCGCGTCGCCGTCTCGAGCACGGCTTGCCGGGAAGCCGCTCGTATCGCCGGGCTGATCCGACGTAGCTGGAGCGGGTCGAAGATGGCCAGTACCGGGATCGGGCTGGCCGGAGGGTTGGCTCCGACCGCGACGTGACCGGCATTGCTCAACAGGAACATGACGTCCTCAGCGGGCGCGTCCATCGCAGCCTGTTCCCACCGCTGCTCCCGATGCCACGCCGACAACGCGCGCGCCACCTCTTCCTGATCGGCCGCACCCACGCTCCGCACATAGGGCACCACCACATCCCAGTACTGGTCCTCGGCCTCGAGGATCGCTCGGTCGACGGTATCGAGCAGCCCGGGCACCGATTCGCCCGGAACGACGATGCCGACCGGATCACCCTCGACATCACCGACCCGGACGGTTACGCATCCTTGCGAACTGCCCACCTCGACACGATCGACGACCAGCATCGTCCGGAACAGGCCCCGACCTGCCCGATTGCCCGCCCTGTCACGCTTCCCACCATCGCCCACCACCCGCGCATCCCTTCGGACAACCAGCACTGAACGACGAAGCGCCGAAGCACTGTCGACAGCACCAACGATACTCCCGCTTCGACCGCGATCAGGCTCAGCCGATCTGCCGTGGTTGAAACCTCGTTGGCGACAGTCTCATTCGAACCGGAGCGCGGCGCGGAGGCGAACAGCGTCGGTATGACGCTGTTCGCCCCGTTCGGTACGCCGTCCGGTCCCTATCCGACAGGAACCTCGAACTGCATGGCCCGATAGGGCCACCCCTCGTCGGTCTTCCACTGGGACACCAGCAATTGCAGTCCGTCATCGAGCGTGGATCCCGGAACGATGCTCGGCCCGTACAGTTGCGCGACCTTCCCGTCACCTTCCTCGCCCCATGCCGAACCTCGCAACGGGCGCACGCACATCTCGCCGAACTTCTCGGCAGACGGCTCGTGTTCGAGGACCGGTGTGGGCGGATTTCCCCAATTCCATTGTCCATCACGTGAACCCCAACCGATATAGGCATCGGGTTCGGTGATCCGGTCCTCGCGGACGCGGCGCAGGATGATGCCCTTGTCGCGTTGGAATCCGGTGGAGAGGACGTAGACCCACGCCCTCGACCACATCGACAGGGTGCCGCCGTCGCTTGTCCGCGACACCTGCCTGGCCGGAACTCCGTCGGAGATCCTCGATCAGTTGAGTGAATGGCGCGACCACGGTGTTCGATATGCCGTCATTCTGAATCTCAGCCCGGTCCACCCCGAACTCCGTGTCGGCCTCAGTTCTTCACTCCCCCTCGTGCAACTTCTCCGCGGCATGCGACGGCTCTGACAGCCGTCGGGGCGCGTGCGCGGACGTTGCTCAGATGCCGTCGACGGCGACGATTCGGAAGCTCGTGGGCGTGCCCGACCCCATAGGCCCGCCGCGGTCGAATTGGGAGGCGACGACCAGTGTTCGGTCGGCGAGCCGGACAAGGGTGGTCGGGATGTTCAAAGCGGGGTCGGTGAGCGCGTCGGTGCGGGTCGCGGTTGCGCCGTTGTCCGTGATCGACCATCGGCTGATCGTGTTGAGCGTGTTCTGGGCCGCCCATAGCGTGTTGTCTTGTAGTTCCAGGCCGTCGCCGTGGGTGAGGTCGCCGCCACGCAGCACGACTTTGTGGATCGGAGTGACGGCGTCGGGCGTCAGGGTGATGCGGTACAGCTCACCGGGGATCATGTCGACGACGAGTAGGTAGTCCCCGGCGGGGTCGACCACGATCCCGTTGAGGTTGAACGCGCCGGGATCACGGGGCGTCAGCATTCCACTCAGGTCGAATCCCACCGGCAGATCGGTTCGGGTGCCGTGTGTGATGGTCTCGTCCAGTTGTCGCGGGGTGACCCGGTAGACGACACCGCGGACCGAGTCGGTCAGATAGGCGGTGCCATCGGTAGCGATGGCGAGATCGTTCACGAAACGTGGGGCCGATCCCGGAACGTCGAAGCGGGCGAGCAGGGCGTGGCTGGTGATGTCGTAGACGGTGACGCCCGCGGTCGAGTCCGTCACCCACAGCCGACCGGCGCGATCGACCTCCAGCCCGTTGGCGGTGTGACGGCCGTCGGTGCCTTCGGGCAAGAAGACTTCGGCCGTGGTTGCCGCAGAGGTCGCACGGTAGATCGCGCCGGTGCTGTAGGAACCGACGTAGGTGTCCCCGGTCCGGGGATCGGCGGCGATGCCCTCGGGATACACGCGATCGCCGGGTAGCTCGTAGGCGGTTTCGATCGGCTCGTGGGCAGCGTCCGAGCCGCAGGCGGCGGCCAGGACCGTGAGAGTCGTTGCGGCGGTGAGGGCGAAGCGATGACGGAAGCGCGTGTGGAACATGGTCCTGCCTCGGTTGGCTCGAGTACATATGAGGTCATCTCTAAAATAGAGCTCTAAGTTATATTAGAGCTCTAATACACGTCAAGAGTCGAATGACAGGGCGGGCAGATACGATGCGTTCATGACGTCCATGCCACCCTCGGAGCGCCTCGGGTCCTACATCAAACGCGCTGAACAGGCACTCACGGTGGCCAAGAACGCGGCGTTGAAGCCGGCGGGCGTCACCGTGCCGCAGTATTCGGCCCTACTGTTTCTCACCGGGAATCCGGGTATCTCGGCCGCCGCGTTGGCCCGGCTGTGCGGTGTCACCCCGCCGACCATGAACACGATCCTGAACAATCTGCAAGAGCGGGGTCTCATCGAACGCAGCCAGCACGAGTGGCACCGCAATGTACTCGAGACCCGCCTCACCGAACGCGGCGCGGAGGTCATGCGGGACGCGGATGTGCGTGCGATCCGCGTGGAGCGTGCCGTGGGTGCGGCCTTCACCGACGAGGAGCGTGCCACCCTTCAGGACCTACTGACTCGTTGCGCCGATGCTTTCGACGGTATTCGCGCCGAGACGGCCGCAGACCCGAAACCTGGTTAGGCCGGCGGGATTTCAGCAAGGCCGCGATCGTGATGAACCCGCCGGAGCGTGCGTGAGCGAGAAGCCCGAGCGGTACGCGGTGTACGACGTACTCGTCGGCAATACGACCGGACTCGGGATATCCCGAAGGGGGACCCGCCAACCGACTCGAGGTATTCACGACGGATCCGATACCGCGAACGACCTCGTCATCGACCTGATAGAGATCAGTTCCCGGCGGAGCACGGCGACGGCCGAATCACCCTGAACCGATCGGAGAGCATTCCCCGCCGACTTGCTCGGCCCGCGTGTGAGTCGGCTGGAACGCGCACCGTGAGCTGGTTCCATATCCGCGGCGCGGCGGTGACGCGGGGGCTGTTGGCCGACCGGACCGCACGGCAACCCGGTGATGATGGGCCGTTTCGGCGGAACGGCAGCGGTTTCGTGTTCAAGCGAAGTCGAAAATCGGTGGCAGCACGACGATCACGGCGACGGCCCACGCACCGTAGACCGGCACGTACCGGGTCTGCCACCGTTCGACGTCGGCGAACCCACGCCGACCACGGACGAACCCGAAGCCAAGCCGCGCCGACCACACCAGATTCACCAGCAGCACCAGGTTCATGCCGAGTGCCACCGTCTTGTTCGGGGTGAAGCCGAATTCCGCGATACGCGAGAGCATCGCGGCCAGCATCACCATGTCGACGGCGAGGGCGCTGAGGATCAGGACCAGTTGCAGCCGGTCGAAGGTGTCGGGTGAGGCCAGCGGATCGCGCGCGGAGATCGCGTACAACAGCAATCCGAGCACCACCACGAGGATCAGATCCATCAGGATCAGCAGATTGCGGTCGATGTCGATCACGCTGCGGTTGGTCGCGAACGCCACCAGCAGCGCCGACAACATCACGATGGTGAGCGGAGTGAACACCCGCGTGAGTACCGGGGCGATGTTCTCCACCACGTTCTGCTTGGCCTCGACCAGCCACGCCGCGACGATCACCGCACCCGCGACGCCGAAGGGCATCACCCAGTCTTCGATGACCCATTCGATGTCCACGTCGAGCGTGTCGAACGCGCCCACCGTCAGCCCCGTCAGGACGCCGCCGCCGAAGGCCAGCAGGGTGAGGTAGACGATCCATTCGCCGGTGAATCGGACGAAATCCATTCGGCGACGGTCGGATCGCCACTGCCCGCCGACGTAGGCGAGACCGACCACGAACCACAACGCGATCGGCGCGTGGATCGCGGCGATGACCTCGGTCGAGCCATCCGGGGCGAAGGGAAAGACGTTCAGTACGACGGCCGCGAGCGCGAACGGCACCAGCAACCCAGCGGCGACACGCGGCGACACCTGCCGCTTCCACGCGAAACATCCAGCGAGGAAAGGTAATATGAACAGGCTGACATTGCGCGCTACCGCGGCGCCATCGAGTACCGCGAGGCCGACCTTCAACGTCAGCGCCGCGATGACGGCCAGGGCGAGCACGATGATCAACTCACGCTTGGGACGGTCGGCCTCACCTTCGGGTTCGGTCGGCAGCAGTACCAGCTGTTTCCACAGCCGATCGGAATGTTCGCGCGCGAACTCGCGCGAGATCGAGTCCACGCTGCCCATCCGTTTGACCGCGACCAGGAACGCCTCGTCGGATGCCAGTCCCACGCCGGTCAGGTCGGAAATCCGCTCGCGCAGATGGTCTTCCATCTCCTCGATGTCGGCGGCCGATATCGCACGATGCCGCTGGACATATCCGCGCCACTGCCCGATCTGCGCTTCCAGCTCGGCATCGGTACTCATCACGCCCACCCCTTCGCCACTGCCGAGGGCCGCTCGACACTGCGCCAGACCTGGCCGAGCGCGTCTGCCACGACCGCCCATTGCGTGCGGCGCTCGGCGAACGCGGCCCGGCCCGAATCGGTGATCGCATAGTGTTTGCGCCGCCGCCCACTGTCGGCGGACTGCCAACTGGACGTCACATAGCCCAGCCGTTCCAGCCGGTGCAGCAGTGGATAGAGCATTCCGTCGGTCCATTGCATACGCCCGCCGGACAACTCGTTGACGCGTTTGAGAATGGCGTACCCGTAGGAATCGCCGTCGGCGAGTATCCCGAGCACCAGCGGCGTCGCCGATGCCGCTACCAAATCTTTGTCGATATGCACCGGACTCCGATACCTAGATCTACTATGTATCGACGTTAGCAGACACGACCACATGGTCTCCGGAACAGGGGAAACCCGGACGCGGCGTTCAAGTGCTGTCGAAGCCGAGACGCACAGGTCAGGCAAGAAGGGGTTCGGCGGCAGCGGCACGCGCGAGTTGCTTCGCGTACAGCCGGTGGATCTCGAGCATGCGGTACTGGGCGCGGGTGCCGTCGGTCTGCTCTACGACCGACAGCAGGTGAGCGTCGACCAGTTCATCGAGGGCGTCCATCCCCGACGGGCCGGAATTGCCCGGCAGGGTGGCGGTCGTGAAGAGTTCGCGAGGGCCGAGGGTGGTGCCGAGGTATCGGAACACGGCGGCGGCGCGCGGACCCAGTCGATCGACCGTGGGGGCCATGCTGCGGCGGATATCGAAAGTGCCGTAACTGAATTCGTTCAGTCGCTGCTGCTCGTCCGACATCCTGCCGAGTTGACCCGCGACGGTCCAGTGGGGGCGGGCGGCCAATCTCGCGCCGACCGCCCGCAACGCGAGCGGAATGCCAGAACAACAGCGGGCGAGGGCACTCGCTGCCCATTCCTCGGCGCGTATCCGCTCGGCCCCGACATCGGCTTCCAATATTTCGATGCTCTCCGCCATCGTGAGTTCGCGCAGCACCACGGTGTGAATCCGATTGAGGCCGAGGGACACGCGACTGGTGATCAGCGCCGAACTGCGGGGCCCGACCGTGAGCAACGGTGCGATCTGCTCGGCACCGGCGGCGTCGTCGAGCAGCACCAATATGCGACGCTCGGCCAGCAACGCCCGATATCGAGCGGCTCGGGCGTGGGGATCGGCCGGGATCTCAGCATCGGAAAGGCCGATTCCGCGGAGTAGGCGCGCGAGTATCGCTGTGGGGCCGGCGGGTTCGGAGGTCCGACCGCCGAGATCCACGCGCAGCAGGCCATCGGGGAAACGATCGCGGAGCAGGGTCGCTACATGTGCTGCCAGGGCGGATTTGCCGATTCCGGGTCCGCCGGTGACCAGCACGGGACGGACTCCGTGACCGGTGTCCTCGGTGAATGCTTGCCTGATAGAGGCGATTTCGCCGTCGCGACCACGGAAGGTCATCGCATCGGGTAGCCGAGCGACCTCGGCGGCCACCGAAGTCGAGATCGAGACGAGACGGGGGATGCCGGGCTTCTGTCGGCCGAGCAGCCGCAGATGTAGCTCGCGTAACCGAGGACCGGGATCCACACCGAGTTCGGCGACGAACGCTCGGCGCATCCTGTCGTAGTGCGAGAGCGCTTCCGCACTTCGGTTGTCGAGATAGTAGGCCGTCAGCAGGCGTTCGTGCAGATCCTCGGCAAAAGGACTGTCCATCAGCGCTTTACGTAGATCGGCCGAAACCGCTTTCAGTTCACCCGATCGCAGCCCGGTGTCGGCCCGTTCGATCACCACCTCGTGCCGTAGTTGCCGCAGGCTTTCCCGGAAATTCCTGGCCCAGTCGCTGTCGAGTCCGGCACATGGCTCACCGCGCCACAGATCGAGGGCTCGCGCCAGGGTCGCGGGTCGATCGGGATGGTCGGCGTCCATGGCTCGTGCCGAAGCCAGGAGGCGGCGGAATTCGGTCAGATCGATGCGGTCCGGGCTCACCTCCAGCCGGTATCCGCCGAAGGTTCGCCGAATCTGTACCGGCGTCTCGGTATGCCCGGTGGCCGCGCGCAGAATCCGGCGCAACCGAGCCACGTATGTGTATACCGAATGCCGGACGGTTTCCGGGGGATCGTCCCACACGCGATCGACCAGAATATCGGTGGAAATCGGACGGTCGGGTTCGGCGAGGAGGACTGCCATAATTCCGCGTTGTTTGGAAGGCCCCAGATCTATGGTCCGGCCGTCGACAACCAGCTCCACGAACCCCAAGAGTCTGAATTCGACCATGTCCCCTACCGATAATATAAATCGACCAGTGAACACCACTGTTCATATAGTTCGGGGAGCGTAGCACGCGCCAATACCGGCGGCAAATACCTTATATGCGAGGCTTCACATACCCGTAACCCGAATTACGCTCCCGGTCGTCGTCATTCCGCTACACGCAGCCGCACGACACCGGAACGCAGCAGTGCGCCGGGCAGCACGGCGGCCGACCGCAGCCATACCGGCGAGCGACGCCACCGTGCCGCGGCCGAGAAGATCGACTCGCCGTCGACCCGAGTCCAGCCCTGGAAGAAGTCCACCCCTCGCGCGGGTCCGAACGCCCACCGGGCCTGTCCGAGATGTCTTCCCATGGTTCGGTTCACCAATCGCAGCATCGACGGGGTCCACAGGTCGGTGATCCACCAGCGGATCCCGGCCGCGAGCAGAATTTCCGACAGGGCCCGGACCTCGGCGGGCTCGAGGTATTGGAGCAAACCCTCGGTGATGACCAGCGGTTGTCGCGCACCATCGGCCATGGCCGTGACGACAGCAGCGGACGCCGCGGGGTCGGTCAGGTCGACCGACCCCCTCGTCACGCGACAGCGTGGCACCTCGTCGGCGAGCACCCGGTTCTTGGCATCGATGATCTTCGGCAGATCGACCTCGAACCAGGACAGAGCGGGCGGCAGATCGAGTCGATAGGGCCGGGTATCCCAGCCGGCCGCGAGGTTCAGCACACGGTCACAGCCCTCGGTCAGGGATCTCGTGATCAGGCTGTCGATCAACGCGGTCCGCACCACGGGCGGCCATCCATCGCGACTGCCCGGCACAGCCACTTTGGAGGACAAAACCGCCGCACGTAACTCTCCGGCCAATTTCTCGGCGATGGGATCGGTGAAGAGAGCATCCGGCCGCAACGATTCCTCGGCACGATAGGCAGCCATCCAGATCGCGGTATCGGATACCTCGGAAATAGAAATCAATGATTCAACCATGTGTCCTGTCTTCTTTTCGGCGGTGCGGTTTCCGGGCGACTCCGATATACGTGCACGACAGATCACCGGTTTCCTTGATCACGAGTTTGCCGCGACGCTTTCCGAGAATGGTCAGACCGCGTAGGCGACCGTCGCCGACCAGACCTGCGTCCGCGAGATAACCGCGCAGTTCGCTGGGCGTGATGAAGTCTTTCCACAGATGTACACCCTTGGTACCTACCGCGAGGAGGTACTCCGGAATCCAGATCATCACGATGCGTGAACGCACGGTCCGGTTGATCGTGTCGAAGCAGAACACCCCGCCCGGCGTGAGAACCCGCGCGATCTCGCTGATGGACCGGGCCGGGTCAGCCACATGCTCGAGCACGTCTACGCAGGTGACGATGTCGAAGGCCGCGTCGGGGAACGGCAGGGCCTCCGCGGTCCCCACGCTGTATTCGATATGCTTCCCGGTCTGCTCGGCATGACGTCGAGCCACGTCGATCAGACTCGTCGACGGATCGACCCCGGTTACCGATGCGCCACGGGCGGAGAGGAATTCGGTGGTGAATCCGCCGCCGCACCCGACATCGAGCACCCGTTTGCCCGCCCATTCGGCGATATGGGTATCGAAATAGGCGAAGCGCGGTCGCTGGAAGGAAGCCAGTCCGCTCATCTGCGAATCCTGGGACCACCAGGTGTCGGCGAACTGGGCGAAGAAGTATTCGTCGGTGCTGTTGCCCGTCATGGTCTCGCCTCGCTGTCGGCGGCCGCCCCCGGCACACGCCAGCGTCGACCGTAGGAAATATGGTTTCGTTCGGCGATCCGGAACGCGATCATCGGCCAGACCACTCGTTGTACCGCTTCACGGGTGCGGACCAGCAGCGGATGTTCGAAGGCACCCGCCTGCCCGATCAGATATGCCGTTCGCTGCATCGGCGAGGTACGCCTACGGCGTTCGGATTCGTACGACCGCAGCGCCGCGACCGGATCGTCCGCGTCGCCGAGATGACCGGCGAGCACGAGCGCGTCCTCCAACGCCTGGCACGCTCCCTGTCCGATGTCGAAGGTGATCGGGTGGGCCGCGTCGCCGAGCAGGGTCACCCGTCCGCGGCCCCAGCGCCCGGTCGGTTTCCGGTCGAAGACATCGTTGCGGATGATCGCGCTCTCCGGGGTGGCTGCCAGGATGTCCTCGACTGGTGGCATCCAGCCCCGGTGGCGCTCGGCCAGCAACCGTCGCACCCCGGCGTCGTCACGTCCGCCCGAGGGACCGTTGGCCACGCTCATCCAGTGCACCTTGCCCGGCGCGACGTCGTAGAAGGCGAAACGCGTTCCTGGCCCGAACAACCCGTAGAAGCTGCCCGGCGGGATGAGATCGTGCCGCAGTTCGGCGACACCGCGCCATGCGATATGCCCGTTGTAGCGCGCGGGCGACGGGCCGAACAGTGCCGAGCGCACCGTACTGTGTACGCCGTCCGCACCGATCAGCAGATCGCCGCGTTCCACACTCCCGTCCGACAACTCGACTGTCACGCCGGTGTGGTCGCTCTGTACCGCGACGACCTCCGCGCCCGTCCTGACCCGCGGCGCCGGTTCCCGCTGTGCCAACGCGCTCATAAGGATCGCGTGCAGAGCCGATCTCTGGATCGCTACCGTCGGCGTCCCGTAACGGTCGATGAAATCGGCCACCGGCCACCGGCCGAACAGCTCACCGCGCCAGGTGCCGAAGTGGCAGACTCGCTGCACGGGGGCGATATCGAGCACCGGTCCGAGCACGCCGAGGTAATCCAGCGCCAGGGTTCCGTTGGTCCAGATGTGCAGTCCCGCCCCACCGTCGCGCAGGGCTTCGGCGCGCTCGAAGATCCTGGTGGCGATCCCCACTCGCTGCAAGGCGAGTGCGGCGGCCAGCCCGCCGATTCCACCCCCGGCGATGAGTACGGTCGGCCGTCCACTCATGATCGCTGTCTCCGCCGCTTGCCGAAAAAGCCGAGGCCGAGTGCTTCCATCATCCCGTTGTCGACCCCGATCGCCCAGCGCTCGGCCATTTGTCCTGCCTCGAGCCGCCACACCACCACCCCGCGGAATTCGACCGGAGCGCCGGTCGGTGCCACACCGAGCAGGGTGCCCAGAAATGTTCCGCGCCACGTGCAGTGGATGACGACATAGTCGCCGTCGGCGCTGGACGCGTCGATGCTCACGTGTAGATCGGGGAAGGCGGCGCGCAGTCCGGCGATGGTGTACTTGACTCCGTCGATGCCCCCCGGCGCACCCGGCAGGCCCTGGTGATCCACCACGTCGGTTCGATAATGCACATCGCAGACCGTGGTGTCGCCCCTGTTGACGAAACCGTCGTAGACCGACCGCACGATCTCGAGGTTGTGCTCAGGCGACACCGGTTGCTCCATCGGGCGTCGGGGCTTCCCAGGTCATGGTGAGACCCGCGTACAGATATCGGCTGGCCTCGATCGCGAGCAGCATGACGGTGTCACCCGGTTGCACGCGCCCGCTGACCCAGCCCGCGTCCAGGGCCAGCGGAACCGCCGCGGACCCGGTCGCGCCGACATCGGCCAGGTTTTCGACCATCCGTTTGCCCAGGGTCGCGCGGTCGGCGTCCGAGACTCCGGCGGCGGCGAACTCCTTGGCGAAGTACTCCGCGTTGCCCTCGGGCACCACGTAGGCGTCGAAATCGGCCACGGCCGAACCCGAGCGGGCGAACATGTCCGCCATGGCCTCCGCGAAGACACGCGGCCCGAACTTCTGGGTGCCCGACACATCGAGTTTCATCTCGACGAGCCGCTTGCGGCGCACCTGGACCGCGGCCGGTGCGTCCGTGCCGCCGCCGATGATCTGCATACCAGGTTTGCGAGCACCGCCCATACACCGGGTTGCGAACGTGAATTCCTCTGCGGCGCCCGCACTTCCCGGCTCTCCCGCACGCAGCACCTGGGCGCCGGCGCCGTCGCCGAAGGTATAGATCGTGAGCAGGTCACGCATCCGCAGTTTCGCCGGATCCTGGCCGAGGAACATCGGAGCGAAAAGCGGGGAGATGGATTCGGCGCCGATCACGACGGCGGTCCGGTAGCTGCCGTCGGCCAGTAGCCGCCGCGCGTAGTCCAGCCCCTGCACCGCCCCGACACAGCCCGCGCGGAATTCGATGGCAGCGCACTGTTCCAGCCCGAGTTTCTCCTGCACATAGGTCACTGCCGCGGGTAGTGGGAACTCGGGACTGGCGGTCGACATGACGAGCAGATCGACTTCGGCCGGGTCGACACGGGCACGTCCCAGCGCCTGCCGGGCCGCCGCGACCGCCATATCCGCGGTGCCGGTCCGATGTTCACCGGTCGCCGGGTCGATGATCCAGTGTCTGGTCCGTACCTGAATCTCGTCGAGGACATCGGGCGGTAGCGCACCGCACAGCGTGGTCAGCGCGGCGTTGTCGATCGGATCCCCCGGCAGGTACGCCCCGGTGGCCAGCACCGAGACATGACGGATATCGGATGAGATGGTCGGCATTGATGTCTGTCCTTTCAACTCGCTGTGGTCAATCCGATCGCGACGGCCTGACCCTCCAGCCCGCGCGCCAACGCCAGAGCGTTGCCGGGCGCGGACTCCCTGGCCTCGCCCGCCACGACATCGAGATCGCAATCGACAGCGGGTTTCTCGAAGTTCGACGTCGGTGCGATGACGCCGCTGTAGAGCGACAGCGCGGCCACGGCGACGTTCAACGCGCCCGCGGCGCCGAGGAGATGACCGGTCTGCGGTTTCGGACTCGTGATCTGCGCGCGGTCGACATCGGCTCCGAGAGCGGTTCGCAGTGCGCGCATTTCGGAGATGTCGCCGAGCGGCGTCCCCGATCCGTGCGCGACAACCTGATCGACGATCCCGATGCCATCGACCGCCTGCGCGTCGGTGCGCGCTCGATCGATCGCCCGGACCAGGCCGCGGCCGTCGGCGGTACTGCCCGGTGCCCGTACCGATTCGTTGCCCATGCCGAAACCGGTCACCTCGGCGTAGCAACGGGCGCCACGTGCGAGGGCGTGCTCGCGTTCTTCCAGCACGAGGACGACACCGCCGTCGCCGAGCACCGCGCCGCTGTGACCGTGGTCGAAGGGACGACATGCCCGCTGCACGAGTTCGTTCTGTGTCGTCAGCAGTCCGAGGCCGTCCATCTTCGACATGGCCCACCACGTGGTGGCATCGTCGCAGCCGCCTGCCACCGCGATATCGGCCTCGCCGCGGCGCACCGTGCGCATGGCCCGGCCTATCGCAGTGGCTCCCGCGTCGGCGGCCCCCGCGTAATAGGCGTTGAGACCTCGTATGCCGAACATCAACGACACGTGGAAGCACACGGCGCTCTGCAACCCCTCCACATAGATCAGCGGCGGGATCACCGACGGCGCGAGCTCCCCTATCATCCGGATACTCGATTCCCCGTCCACATCCCGGATCCCGACGATGCCTGCGATCAGCGGATCGAGATCGCAGACGTCTTTGTTGCCGCCCAGATACAGTCCGGTCCGGATGCCGAGTGCGTCCTTGTCCAGCCCCGCGTCGCCGAGGGCGAGCCGTGCCGCGGCGATTCCGAATCGGTCACCGCGAGTCGACATCCGCATCGTGCGTGCCGACATGAATCGCGCCGGGTCGAAATCGGTTGCTTCCGCACCGATCCGGGTACGCAACGGCCCGGTGTCGTATGCGCGCAACGGGCCGACGGCGCTCCGACCGGCTGTCAGCGCGTCCCAGGTCGCGGTGACACTTTCGCCGAAGGCCGTCACGAACCCTATTCCGGTGATCATCACACGCCTCATGAAGCGGCCCTTCCGATGACGAGACTTGTGTTCGAACCACCGAAGGCCAGGGCGTTGACCACGACCGCCCGCACCGGCATCGCACGGGCGATGTGGGGGACATAATCCAGATCCAGCGCACGGTCCGGAGTGTCGAGATTGGTCGTCGGCGGCACGATCGACTCGCGAATCGCACCGAGTCCGGCGATCACGTTCAACGCCGCCGAGGCCGCGGTGAGATGGCCCGCCATGGACTTGGGCGAACTGACCACCAGCCGGTAGGCATGATCGCCGAAAACCTTCTTGATGGCCCGGGTTTCGGAGAGGTCGTTGCCGGGCGTCCCGGTCCCGTGGGCCACGATGTAGTCGATATCCGTTGTGCCCAGACCGGATTCGGCGATGGCCGCCTCCATCGCCTCGGTGGCGCCCGCACCGTCGGGTGGCGAATCGGTGATCCGCCAGGCGTTCAGGGTGGAGGAGAATCCCAGGATCTCCCCGTGCGGGCGCGCGCCGCGAGCGCGCGCCGATTCCAGGTCCTCCAGCACGAAGGCCCCCGCCCCCTCACCGAGTACGAATCCCGACCGGTGTGCGTCGAACGGACGCGAACCTGCCTGCGGCCTGTCGTTGTACCTGTCGGTCAGCGCACCGAGCACCCCGAAACCGATGATGTCCGCCCATGCGGTCAGCGAGTCGTAGCCGCCCGCCACCATCAGATCGGCGTCCCCCTCCTGCACCAGCCGAAACGCCTCGCCGATCGCGTGTCCGGAACCCGCACACGCGGTGTGGATTCCGACCATCGGACCGTGGGCCCCGAGCAGACGCGCCATCGCGTTGAGTGGGACGTTCTGGTTACCGGTCATCACCTGGCTCGGCGCCTGGGTGACGAAGGCGTCTCCGGTTCCCGATCGAGTCCGGGCACCCGCGATACGCAGCAGCAGGTCGACGCTCGGTCGGCCCGCGCTGGCACCCATCGCGACCCCGCGCCGGTCCGATTCGTAGGGGATCTCGCCGTCCAATCCGGCGTCACGCAATGCCTCGGTCACCGCCGCCAGCCCGAAAAGGCCCGGACGATTGACCCACCGCCGGTCGGCACGCGGGGACACCGCGACGGCCGGATCGAAGTGGTCGGGTACCTGACCGGCGATCTGTACCGGGAAGGTGGTGCAGTCGAAGGTCCTCAACCGACTGATACCACTGCGGCCGGCGATCATATTCGCCCAGGTGGTCGGGGCGTCGACGCCCAGTGGCGTCACCGCGCCCATACCGGTGATGACAACCCGTCTCATACGCCGCCCCCGATGCGTCCGGCGCGACTCAACGGGGTGCTCCCGCTGCCGCATTTTCGGCCTCGCGCTGCCGGGCCGCGAGCAGATGCACCAGATCGATCAGATTGCCGACGGTCACGAGGCCGAGTACCTGGTCACCGCGCAGCGGACCGGTCAGCGAATCGCGGTCGAACTGCGGCAGCACCTTTTCGAGATGGGCCAGCCCCACATCTGTCACGATCTCGTTCTCGTCCCCGAACTCGTCGTCGGGTATGCCGCCTTGGAGCAGATCGGCGACATCGGTGACCGAGATCGCCACCTCGGTGTCCCGGTGGATGCGGAACATGACGTCGAGCATGTCGATCGATTCCGCGCCGAGCTCATCGATCAAAGTGGACTCTCTGTGGATCTCGTCTTCTTCCAGTCCGATCGCGTCAGCGATGGACGTGATGACCACAGCTGTGAGCTCTTCGGCTGTACCGGTCATGTGACCTCTCCTTATCGGTTGTCGGAATTCGGATTTCAGCGGTAGGCCCTTGTCACGGCGGTCATGCGACGGCTGTCATTGGTGCTGCGAACGGTCGCGGCGCTCACCGTGCGGCCGACGAGCCCGCTCAGCACCCGGCCGGGGCCGACCTCCAGGTAGTCGGTGACGCCCATCCCGTCGGCGGTGGTGAGCACATCCACCCAGCGCACCCGACCGGTCGGTTGCCGACGCAGTAGTTCGCGCGCCTGTTCTCCACCCTCGACCACGGTCGCGGTGACGGAACTGATCAGCGGCAGGACCGGATCGGCGAAGACCACATCGGCTGTAGCCGCGGCGAATTCGTCTTCGATCTCGCCCATGAGCGAGCAATGGAACGGCGCGCCGACACGCAACTCGACCGTTCGGTCGGCGCCCGCGAACCTGGCCGCTCGCGCCGCGTCGAGCACCGCGCGCCGTTCGCCCGACAGCACCGATTGGCGCGGCTCGTTGTGGTTGGCGATCTCGACGACGCCACTCACGTCGGCACAGATGTCTTCGAGCAGGTGCACTGCGAGTCCGGATACGGCAACCATCGCCCCCGGCGTCCGGCGGGCCACGTCGGCCATCAATCGGCCGCGCACCCCGACCAGCCGCAACGCGTCGACACGGTGGAGTACCCCCGCCGCGACCAGGGCCGGGAATTCACCGAGACTGTGTCCTGCCACGAGTTGCGGCTCGACTCCGGCCGCGCGCAGAACCTCGTAGGCCGCGAGGGAAGTCGCCGCCACGGCGGGTTGCGCGATCTCGGTCGGAGTGAGCTGCTCGGCATCCGCGAAGGTGCACAATTCGGTCAGCGGCATGTCCAGCACTTCGTCGGCCAAGGCGAACAGTCGCGCGGCCTCCGGGTAGCGCTCGATCAGCCACGCGGCCATACCAGGTCGTTGCGCCCCCTGGCCGGGGAACATCGCCAGCATGCGCCGCGTTCGCGCGGCACCCTGAGGAGTGGAGATCGGAGCGAGGGGCGACGACATATCTCGACTCTGGGCCGCTTACCTAGGCGCGGACCTCGAGCAGACCTCGAGCCGATCCAAACGACCTGCGGCTACCCGTGCTGACCCGGGCTACGGCAGGTTCTGTGAGGTGCGGTTCCACTCCGGCAGGTCCGCCCGATGACGGTGGGCTGCTCTATTCTGAGCCGAACGCGCGCCGGGACGGGCGGTGCCGGAGGGGGAGAACAGTGGCGTATCAGCAGTATCCGGGGACCTACGGTCCGTATCCCGGTGGCAATTCGGCCCCGGCGCCCAGCGGTGCCACCGCGATCATCGCGGGCGTGTCGGCGTGTCTCGGTGTGCTGGGCAATCTCGGCGGCGCGGTGGTTCTTCTCGTGATCGGCGTCGCCCGTGGCGGTGTGGAATTCGCGGGAATCGATCTGCTCGACCTACTCCGCTATCGCGGCTACTACACCTTCCCCTCCGTGGTCGCCGTGGCTGTCGGGGTCGGCCACATCATCACCGCGATCGTTCTCGCCGTCGGCGCGATCATGTTGTTCAATCGCAAGGCGTCGGGCCGCGCGCTGGTCGTCGCGGGCTGCGCGGGGACGATCCTGTGGAGGATCGTCGGCGTGATCGGAATAGTGCGCATTATCGGCCCCGAAGAGGTCGGCCCCGTACTCGGCGGAGAAGGCGCACTGGTGTCGGTGATCTTCCCGATCGCGACGATGGTTCTGGCCCTGGTGCCCGCGACGTCCAAATGGTTGGCCTACCGACCGTCGTCTGCGCGCCCCGGCTATCCGCCGCCCGGTCGACCCCAGCCCGGATTCGCGCCACCGTACAACCCGCATTTCGGTACGCCGCAGTTCGGTACGCCGCAGCCCGGCTATCCGCAGCAGCCCTACAGCGGCCAGGCCGCTCCCGTCTATGGCCCGCCGTCCGGCGTGCCGCAACCCGCCCCGGCCTATCCGTCGGCGCCAGATCCGCTGGCCAAATCCCCGGAAAGCTGGCGACAACAGGGTGGTTGGTGATGTCGCAATCGCGTCGCGAGGAATTTCCGGTCGGACGGAACAGGTGACCTGCGCCTAACCAAGCCGGAGTAGTGGCCACCGATGCCGACGGCAGATTTAGGCAGTTCCTGCTCCACGATCAGTTCGACCTCTTCATCGGTCGGATTCGACAACAGATGCGTGGTCGGTGTCGACAGGCCGTGTCCGGAGGTTCCCGGTAGCGTTCAGCCCTCGCTGTCGAGGGTCAGCACGACCAGTGGAATCGGCCGGTCGACCTTGGACTGGAAATCCGCCAGCAGCGGGTTGTCGGCCAGCACCCACGCCGCGAACTCGTGGTAGTCCTCGGCTTCGAGCACCGTACCGGTCGCCCGGTAGGTCTTGTCGCGGAGTTCGATGGTGACCTGCGGATTCGCCTTGATGTTGTACCACCAGGCGGGGTACTTGTCCTCGATGAACGAGCTCACGTACATGGTGTCGTCCCGGTACAGGGGGCCCAGCGGAGTCGTGTGCCGCTTGCCGCTCTTGGCTCCGATGGTGGTGAGCAGGATGAGGTCCCCGCCCGCGTAAGCGCCACCCACCTTGCCCGAGTTCTCCCGGAACTCCTTGATCACATCATCATTCCAATCGGCGATGCCGCCGTCTTGGTCCCACGCCTGGTTCCACGGCGCGTCCGGATCGTTGTAGTCGGTGATGTCGGCCTGATCCAGCTGTCCCGCAGTCGATTCCGTTTGGCTCATGATTCGAGTATGCGGAGGAGATAGGACAGTTGACGTCCTAACTGCACCGAGATCTCGAGGCAATTCGCAAGCCAACCCCCCGTCGCGTCAGCCGGCCCAAAGCCGGCGAGATCGATGATGTCGTCGAGCTCTGCCGCTTCGGCGCTGACCAGGACTTTCGCCGCTGACCGCCGATGTATTCGGTTGTCCCGGGCAAGACGGGCGTATTACGTTCGCATGTATGTCTGCCGACGCACCGACCATTCTGGCCACCAGCGGAGGAATTGGTGCCGGACAACGCACCCGATTCACGTTCACCCCTTTGACGGACTTCGCCGTGGAACTGTCGGGAGTTTCGGGTCGGGCGCCGCGGATATGTCTGCTCGCAACGGCGATGGGTGACGACAAGGCTGTGCTGCATTACCTGACCGAGGCGGCGCAGAGCCGTGGATTCGTGGCGTCGCACGTGTCGTTGTTCCCGATGCCCTCGGTCGAAGACATCACCGCTCACCTGTTGGAACAAGACGTGGTGTGGGTGTTCGGTGGCAGCGTCGCGGGCCTGCTGGCGATGTGGCGTTTGCACGGGGTCGACCGCGCGCTGCGGACGGTGTGGCAGGCCGGTGTGGTGTTGACGGGAATCTCCGCCGGGTCGATCTGTTGGCACGCGGGCGGAACCACCGATTCGTTCGGTCCTCGACTGGAACCGGTCACCAACGGACTGGCTTTCGTGCCGTACGCCAACGGCGTGCATTACGACTCCGAAGCCCAGCGCCGCCCCTTGCTGCACGAACTCGTCGGCGCTGGCGTGATACCAGCGGCGTACGCTACCGATGACGGCGCCGGATTGCTGTATCGCGGAACCGACTTCATCGAAGCGGTCGCCGAAAACGCAGATGCCGGGGCATATTTCGTCGAGGCCCATGACCGCACCGCGATGGAGACGGCTCTCGACGTTCGACGGCTCTGACAACGACAGCGATCTGCTCGTCGATATCGTGGCGGATTTCCCGCACTGTTCCGGGAAACCCGGATAGACATCGACGAATCCATTCATAGGTCGATGTATAGATTCCCACGCGATTTCATCAGTGAATCTCGAAGGTCAACCACCGACTCGTCCGCTTATCCAACCGTCGATGTACGGCGATAGCCCGCCGATGCGTTCAGCACGGCGAAGTCCGCAGTGGTTCGCCGTCAGGGGGCTTTCGCGCGGAACGTAGCAGTACCACGTAATACGCTGGCGGGGTGTACGTTCCATGCTCGGTCTTCCGGCGGACTCCACTGGAACGCGCCGATCAGCAGCTCGCGTGGGATCGGGCCGATCAGTGGTTCTTCGCGGCCGGCGCCTGCCACATCCTGGCGTACGCGTTTCTCGAGGCCCATCCCGAGGGGTGGACCGCAGTAGGTCTGTGGCCCGAGGACCGGCCCGACCCGTCTCACGTGTACGTGACCGACGGCACCTGGGCGTTCGATTCTTGCGGTTGGACACTCGAAGCCGAACTGATCGAGGTGTCGCGGGCAGCCGAGCCCCACGCCGACTATCGGCCGCGGCCGCTGCACATGGATCTCGACGAGCTCTGCGCCCGCCACTGGCACAGAACCCGCGCCGAGTTCGCCCACGACCCATGGCCCCGAGCCCACCACTACCTGACACACTTCGCCGATCCACGCCCGACGCCGCCGGTTCGGCTGTGTGAGTTCGGCCGGGGTGGTGGCCCGTTCCGATCGCCGAGAGCGCGATGACGCCGCACGCGGTCGGACCGACTGTGGAGGCGTTCACGCCGACCGCGTAGACGGCCGCTCGCCGGGACAGGGTTGGGACACGACCGCGAGATCGCGGGCGCCGATTTGCTCGTGCCCCGCGTCCGGCTGGTGTGCTCCGCCTGGATCAGTCTTACCGAGGTGCGAGGCCGTGTCGCCTCGCGCGGTACAGCTGCACGAACATGGACACGCCGGTGATCAGGAGCACAGCCAGGGGAATCAGTGGCAGGTAGGAGACCCAGACGATGGGGTCGGCGGGGGCGAGGGCAATGAAGGTGGCCAGGATCGTGAGAACGAAGACGATCCCCGACCAGCGGTGCACCTGTCCGAGAAGCGAAACGGGTTGGTCTTCGGCGCCCTCGCTCTTTCGGCGGCGCACGGTCGAATAGGTGATCGCGAGCAGGGCGATCCCGGAGAACAGAAGCAAGGCCAGCGGGGCCAGCGGTAGGTAGGAGAACCACTCCGGCCCTCCCGCCGCCAACGCGACGACGGTGACGGCGATACTCGCCACGAAGACGACAGCGATCCAGCGGTGGATCTGCCGGGTCGGCTTGCTCCAGGTCATCGAGATCTCCTCTGTGTGTTTTGTGCGGCCCGTGCGCGGTGGGACACCGGATGAGCCTCGGTGTCGATGACGCTAGTGACGACCTGGCGACCAGCGCTTCTCGATTCCTGACCGTTGCGGTCACCGGAGACCACAAGGTCGGATGGCGCGTCGCGGCCTACGGCCGCCCCGGCTCGGCCGTACAGAACTCGATGCCCTAGCGATCAGGGTGTCGTCCGACGACCCGGAACGCTTGATCGTCACCAACCGCATCGGCGGCATCATGGACTCGCGCAACGTCAACCGGCGATGGAGCCGAAGGAGAAACCGTGTCCCTTCGAGGAGCGGCCGATTGGAAATCGGCTGCGGCACCGGCAACCTCGCGATCCGAGGCCATCGAGCCGATCCGCACGTCGATTTCGTCGGATCCGATCCCGATCCTCTCGCACTGACCCGTGCGGAACGAAAAATACGGGGTGAGAACAACATCAGGTTCGAACTCGCCTACGCGCAGAACCTGCCCTACGCGGACGGTCGCTTCGACCACGTGCTGTCATCCATGATGCTGCACCACCTCGAGCCCGAGGATCGAGCCGCGACCATCGCGGAGGTCTACCGGGTACTCGCACCCGGGGGCAGCTTCCACATCGCCGACATCATGGGAGGTGACCACGGCGCGATCGGTAAGGTCATGCGTTTTCGTCCGCACCATGACGCCGAGCCCACAGACGAGATCCCCGCGCTGCTGCGAGAGACGGGATTCGAGGTCATCCGGTTCCCGCGCTCCCGAACAGGCTCATCGGCCGGGTCGGCCTGCTCCGCGCACGGCGTCGTTCCGTCCTGCCGACGCGAACATTATCGTGAGAGTCGGCGCACTGTGGCTGGTGATCCGTACCGTCCCCGAGAGCCCCGACCACGCCGCCCTCGACGACGCGGGCCAATTGCTGGGCTTGATCCCCCTCGGTGGACTCACCTATGCGCTCAACATCGCCTCGTTCGCACTCGGATTCGGTACCAGCGCGGTCTTTGTCCTGCTCGCGCTCTACCTCCGGGACGCACAAGGATTTCGGCGCTTGCCACAGGCGTGATCCTGTTGCCCCTGGCCGCCGCAATCGTCTTCATCGCGCCGACCATCGTCCTCGGACTCGGCATGGGCGGCTCGATCGCGCCCACCCAGATCGCCGGCATCATGTCCCTGCCCCGCAAACGGTCTGGCTTGGCCTCCGGCCGCATTCTCACCACGCGCCAGAGCGGCACCACCATGGGAATTGCGGTGCTCGGCCTCATCATCGCCCACCACGTGGGCCCCGATCCCGACGCCAGCGGCTTTGCCACCGGATTCGTCGACGGATTCCGTGTCGTGTGCGGCGTCGCGGGTGTCGTCACCTCGCCGTCGCAGCGATAATGCTGATCAAAGCACACCAACCACAACCACTTTGAGGATATCCCCTAGGGTGCATCCGCGAGGTGGCGTCGGAACCACACGGTCAGGCCCGCGTCCACCTCGCGAGCCATCGGCAACTGCGACGCAGGCTCGATGCCGGGCTCGTCGGCGAGCGGGTGCGCCAACCCGGGGATCGACAGTAGTTCGGCCCCTTCCCCCACAGCGTCCACAAGGCGCAACGCGTCGGCACGCAGCGCCGGATGATCCAGCTCGCCGCTGACGACCAGTAACGACGCACGCGCGGCGATGACATCCGCCTTGGGTATGCAGTCCAGGCTATCGACGATCTTCTCGGTCTCGGCGTCATACGGGTACTCGCCAGGGAACAGGTCGACGACGGATCGCATCCGGATGGCGGCGTTCACGACGGCGCCGGCGAAGACCGGAATCTGGGTATCGGTAAGGACTCGCAGCGCGACGGCCCCGCCCAGTGAGCCGCCGAGCACGCCGATCGGGCCGTCGTCGACCGGCAACTGTGCACGGATCGATTCCAGCGCGGCGGGGAACTCCTCGGTCGCCTGTCGGACGAACGGGTACAGATACAACATCAGGGGGTCCTTGCCGGCCAGCTCCACGATGGCGTCGGTCCTGCCCTCGACCATGCGTGCCCCGCACATCGGCATGCCGAGGTGCACCCGCCACGCGGGCAGGTCGTTCATCGGCAACGCGGCGGCGAACGCGGCATCCGACCTCGGCGCATCCAGCATGTGCCAGGTGACAATCAGCGGAGCGGCGCCGCCGCCCGACGGCGGTAGCGCGGTGAACGGCACACCAGCGGCCGTGCCGGTGATCGGTGAGTGCATGCGGCCACGGTAAGAGCTGCGGCCCGACACTGGGATCGGTTACGCCACAAGCGAAACCTATTCGGTAGGCGACGGCTTACTCGCGTGGCGGGGCGGTTCCTGTTCCATGTGATCGCCGCGATGGACGAGATGACCACCGACCTGATCAGTGACGGCACCCTGGAAGGGCTCGAATCCGCCCGTGGCCGGGTCGGCGGGCAGCCAGCGGCCTTGTCCACATTGCAGGCGCTCGAGGCGCGTCAGATGTACGACGAGACAGACGAACACGGCAAACGCCGCTACACCGTCGTCCAGATCGCCGAGGCCTTCGGTGTGTCACGCAAACTATCTGCCGTCACCTCGACCGCTCAGCGTGCACCGCGGGCCTGCTGTACCGGTCGGCGGCGGAACGGGAGGGCCGCGGGGTGTTGCCCGCTATGGCTCTATCCGCGTATCACGATCCGGTTGATCGGTGAATCTCGTCACCGCTCCCAGTGCGGAAGGTGTTGATATCCGCGAATTTCGACACCACCGAACTGGTTGCGGTGGCAAGATCCTCCCGCTATCAGTCGACGACCAGGCAGAACGGATGACCGGCCGGATCCAGCAGCACCCGCCACCGGTCGCCGCCCGGCTGGTGGTCCGGCCTGACCGCGCCGAACCCCAACGCCAACTTCTCCGCCGCGTCGAGGTCCTCGACCCTGAGGTCCAGGTGCAACTGCTGCGGCACGTCCTGACCGGGCCACCGCGGCGCCCGGTATCGGTCGACCTGTTGGAAGCCCAGGTCACAACCCGAACCATCGGTCAGGGCAACGAACTCATCAGCCTCATAGCCGAGCCGCAAGCCTGTCAGCTCTTGATAGAACCGAGCCAGAGCCCGGGGATCGGCACAGTCCAGAGTCACGCCTCGCAACGTGGCGATCGGCATCGACCACTCCTCAGTCATCCATGTTCGCGGGCCGCGCGGCGGCCGCGCAGGTAAGTCATCCAACCGCACGGTCGCGCACTGCCGCCGCTGCCACGGCTGGCTGCTCTCTTCGCGGGCCGACCCTATTCGATATCGCGGCCTGAGCACGATCCACACGAACGCAGCGCGGATGCCTCCATCGAGACGGCCGCCGCCCCGCTGGTGCTCAGATCCCGCATGTGCTGCTGCGTGGCGACGAGCCGGGTGAGCAGGGCCTGCGCGACGGTGGCCTGCAAGGCGGCGCTGCCGCGCTGGACGATATACACCGTGAGCAGCGCTACGACACCGACGATCGTGTAGACGACCGTCCGGTTGTGGGCGGTATCCGCGCCCATGATCGTCTCGATGAAGAGGTCGCGGTTCTCGCCTTGGGGAAGGAACCCGCCCCAGAACCAGTACGTCAAGCCACCCAACGTCATTGCCCACCAGACGATCGGCAGCACGAACGTGATGATCGCAATCGGCAGGTTGACAATGACGTACAGCAGATCCAGCCAGCTCTGCCCCTGCCGGATCGGTGCGGTGACCCGCCGCCACCCTCCCATCCCCTCGGATGCCTGGGCGTACCGAGGTCGTGGTGTCGCCTTGCCCGTCAACTGCTGAAGGCGTACGCGCTCGATATCGGCAAAGCCGCGAGCGAGCAGCAACGTCAGTGTGAGCAGCGGAATCCCGATGAAGATCATCGCCGTGCCGATGCTCACCGCGACGAGATGCACGACAAAGCTGAAACCGACCACTGCGAGGGGCAGGCCCAAGAACGTGTATGCGAAATCGAGGCCCAAGCGCCGCAGAATCATGCACACGACGCTAGGACCGCGCACAGCCGGAGAGCATCCAGCCTCGGTAGGGGATCGGGATGCCCCCGAGGAGGGATGACAACAGTGTCGGCCTCGAATAGCGCATGGAGTGCATGCATGCGCACCACCTGCCATGGCCATCCCTCACGAGCCGAGTTCCCTTGAACACCATCGACATTGCCGAACGACATGCCCACCACCAAGTCCGAGTCCGGCGTCAATGGTGCGCGCTGTCGGCCGATCCGCGACCTTGAACCGTCGACTTATCCGGCGGTAGCGGTTCATCATCGGTCAGCTGGCCCCGTATCGTGCCGCAGGAGACCGGGCGAAACTGACTCGTGACCGCCTGTCGCCCTCAATGGTTGACTTGCTCGTGCTGTGTCCGCCATCTGGTCACCGCTCGCGGTCTGACTCGACAGCGGAGCGACGTCACGGTGCTGTGAGGGGTTTCGAAAACCGCTCCGCACCAAAAGCCCTAGGTAACGGCCCTGCCGAAGCTGGCCGAGTTTCGTGAGAAGGCTGTGCGCCTGGCTCTCGAGCGTCTTGATGAGTACGGAACTCCGCACGCTTCCGCCCACGCTTTTCGCGCCGTGGGTCGATGTCCATTTCGAAACCCTGTCAAGACGGCATTAGGGCCCACCCTGACTCCGGTCGACCGCAAAACGGTGGCAACCATGATCGCGCACGAGCACGGACCCGACCTGGCCGCGGCCCAGCTCGGTCACGCCGGCAACGCGGTGACCCGCGCGCACTACATCGACCAACCCACGCTCGCGCCGGACTTCACGGCCATCCTGGACCGGTCGGTGGCCGAAAGCGTTCCGTAAACGTTACTCGGGGTGCGGATCTGGAGTCCTGGGGTGCACATGAATGGTCCACCGCCACATCGGGTTCGATCTATCACGCGCTCAAGAGCATGGCCGACCAGGAAATGCTGACAGCCTACGAAACCAACCCCGCCGAGCCCGCGCGGCCGCCCCGGATCGAGTACGAGCTGACAGACAATGGCGAGCAGGAATACACCGCCCTGCTGCGCCGGGCACTGAGCGACCGTGACCCGAGCCTCGAGGTGTTGGGTGCCGCCCTCGGCCTGATCGAGGATCTGTCCCGCCAGGACGCTCTGCAGATGCTGCATGTGCGTGCCCGCGCTATGCGCCGATGGCACGCCGGCATCACCGAACACCTACCCCCCGACACCGACCTGGACAGCTGGGGACCAATCGGCGAGCTCATCTCACTGTGGTTGTCCACCGCCGACACCGGAGCCCAATGGACTCAGCGACTGATCCGCCGACTGGAAAACGGTGACTTCACCATGGCCGACGAAATCCCCCTCCCAGACTGACCAATGAGTCGCCGCCCCCACCCTCCGCGGTATCCGGCCGGAACTGCCCGCCGGGATCGACACCGTCATCGTCACAGCCTGGCCAAAGACCCCAACGACCGTTACCCCACCTGCGTTGCCCTCGCCGATGCTGCCCTCCACACTCTCTATCCTGCGGCCACGACACCAGTAGCGGCACACTTCAATCCGTCACCTCGCACAAAACCTGCCGAAGTCCTAGCACCGGCTGCCCCTACGGATCAGGCGTACGAACCGGTGCAATCACCAAACGCCTCCGGCTACGCGACAGCCGAATCGGCATCGACGGCTGATCAGTGCAGCCATCGCAGTCGCCGTGCTCGCCATCGGAACTGGGGCCGGGGCCGTACTGCTCCAGCCCCGAACCGACGACGCAACTACATCGGATCTGATAGCCATGCGCGCGTCCACGCCTGCGCAGTGCGCCCAAGACCAGCAGCCGTACCGGCTTCACTGAGCTCAATTCGCCTGCGAACGAAGTCCCAGCCCTGCTTTGAGTTCCGCGGCCCGCCGCAGGTCATCTGCCAGATCCGGCCCGCTGACCCGCACTGCCTCGGCGCGGTCGAGTAGTTCCCGGGCCAGGTCGGACTCACCTCGACGGACCGCCACATCGGCCCGCAGCACCAGCAGCTTCACGAGTTGGACCGGGGTCGGTTGCTCATCGGTCCGGTGCAGTGCCCGGTCCAGGACCTTCACCGCCAGTTCCAGGTCCTGCTTGGAATCGGCGAACAGCGACCCCATGTGGATCGCCCGGTCGAATATCCCCCGCGGCAACGGCCGGTGTCGCTGATCCTCGCTGATCGGCTGGGCGATCTGGAGCGTGTTGCCCCCCGGATCGGTGACCAGGAACTGTCGGACCCCGTAACTCATGTCCTTCAACGCACCCACCCGCGGAATCCCCTGGGTGGGCACCGACCCGAAGGACTCCCGCAGCCCGGCGGTGAAGACCGCGTACAGGTAGTCCACGTCATCGGTGTTCACCACACAACCATGCGCAGAAGACATCGGATCGAACTCCCTGTCGCCGTAAAAATTCAGCTCGATACCCCCACGCTTCACGGTCAAGAACTGGTACGGCGAGGTCTGGCGGAACGTGATCTCGAAACCCAACGCGGTGTAGAAGTCGGCCACCGGCTCGATCGAGCGGGCCATCAGCCCGGGAATCGTCGTCTCAGTCATGGCATCCGACGGTAGAGAGCAGCCCCCCTCCACGCATATGAAGGTGAGATGCCCGACTTTCCCTGGTCACCAGCCGGGAAAATCTATCTGAGGTGCGGCCGACACGCCTGTTCAGCGCGATCGATCACCCGAACAGCCACCGGCACGCCCACGCTCGAACACCCACACGGACCACAGACCTGGCCGCCGATTTCCTGCCCTTATCGGAGGCCAGAACTCGCAACTGCAGCGAGATCATCACCTATACGCCTTTCCTTGCTGGGGTGTGGTGGCAAGGAGAGGCCCGGATGAGCAGAATGCGGCCATGGGAACGAATCCGGTGCTGGCAAGAGTCCACGCTCTGTGGGAAGGGCTGGCCGCAGTGCCGGTTTCGTTCTCCTCGCCCGAACCCGTGGATGTGGCGATCTCGCCCGCAGCGATGATCTGTCCGCAAGGTTGGGTCGGCATCGTCGTGTTGCAGGGGCGGGCGATCATGACCGCGCCCGACTCGGAGACGGCAGCGGCGCTCCGCGGTGCGGTCACAGAGTTGTCGGTCGAGGATCTCGTCGACCCCGAGGTGCTCGGCACAGTGCTGCCCCTGGCGGGAGTGCTGGGTCCGGCAACACTGGCCTACGTCGACGAGTTCGATTTCCGGGCGGCCGTGTCGGGTTCGGTGTCAGTCGATCGACTACCCGCTGACCATCCCGATCTACGTCGGCTCGAAAATGTTGCGGGCGAGCAGGAATCGACGGAAAGCGGGCTCGGCGAGCTCACGTCTCCTGCCTTCACCGTCCAGGGCCGTGACGGTGTGGTCGCTGCCGCCGGATACCGCACCTGGCCGAGCCGGACCGCGCACATGAGTGTGCTGACAGCACCCGAGAACCGTGGTCAGGGATTAGCGCGACTGACCGGTTCCGCGGCGGTGGCACATGCCCTGGAGGCAGGACTGCTTCCGCAGTGGCGGGCCCGCGCTCCCCAATCCAGACGAGTCGCGATCGCCCTGGGCTTCCAGGAACTCGGTTCTCAACTCAGCGTCAGACCGAGTTGAGCACTCCGCCGACCATATGGAAGATCGGTCCAGCGGGTGACTGCTCGCGCTGCGTCGAGAAATCGTTAGCGGACAACGGGCGATCTGATGCGAGCACAGACGCTGGACCGGGTCCGGCGGCCGTCTATCCCTATATGCCAGTGTTCGGGTGCAAGGCGTTATCGGTGACTGGTGGCCAGTTTCAGGCCGAACCCGACCAGAACCGTTCCTGTCACGGTGTCCATCGCGCGCCGCACGGTATCGCGGCTCAACCACGTCCGCGCCAGACCCGCGGCGGTGATGATCGCGGTGAACCACACCATGCCCTCGACGTTGTGCACGACCGCCAGCGCGCAACCCATCAGCAGGGGCGGCACACCATCGGGTAGGAACTGCGGCAGCATAGCCACATAGAACACACCGACTTTTGGATTGAGTAGGTTGGTGCCCAGCCCACGCGCCCAGGCCCCGAACAAGCCTCGCGATGAATTGTCTACCACGCCTCCGGGAATCACCCCCCGACGCCGGAGTCCGTCACGGACCATCCCGATACCCATCCACACCAGATAGATCGCGCCCGCGATCCGCAATACCGCGTAGGCGAGTTCCGACGCGGTCAACAGCACTGAGACACCCGCCGCAGCGGCCACGCCCCAGATCAGGGTGCCGCTTCCGATCCCGACAGCGGTGGCGAATGCGTAACGGCGGCTATTACTCACCGCAGCCCGCAGCACGAGCGCAGTGTCCAAGCCGGGAACGAGGGTAAGCAAACCGGCTACGACGGCGAAGGACAGCAAAGCGTGCAACATGCGCGCAGCGTATACGCGCTACCGGCCGGTGCCCGTGCCACTTAAGCGCTGCAAGAACAGCGCCATCTACGGCTGCGAGTCACACAGTCGCTAGGTCTCTCGGCCGGCCGTCCCGCCGCGTGGTAGGCACCTGCTGGTGCCTGTGTCGGGCTCGGTAGGGATGGTCGAGACTTCCGGAGGTTGTTCCTGCAGCGGGTATTCGGATAGAGGGCGATCGTCCTCGGCAACGGGTTTCTGCACCCATACCTCCCGCTGTGACGGGACCGCGTCCGACTATCAGGGTGCTGTCGCAAAGGTGATGGTCGCTTCGGTCAGTTCGGTGAGAAATCCGTGGTGGTCGAAGGCGGGGTCCTCGTGAGTGCCCGGAGGGGGTGTATGCATGAAACTGAAATGCCCAGCGTCGGGTACCACGCGCAGATCGACCGGGGCCGGTGCGGTCTTCAGGTGGGTGGCCTGCGCGACCGGCGTGACGGTGTCGAGTGCCCCGGCGTAGACGAGCATCGGAGCGGTCACCGCGTCCAGGGCGCCGGGCACGGCGAACCACCCGGCCGCGGGGGCATAGAGCACCAGACGGCCGACGCGGGGTTCGCGTGGCACCTTCATGGGCTCACCGTCTCGCCCGTAGGGTGTCGCCCCTGCCAGACACAACGCGGCCCATCCTCCGATCGAGTGACCGATCGCCGTGACCTCGGCCTCGGGGGACGCTTCACGCTCGAGGGCATCGATGAGATCACGCAGGCGCGAGACCAGCTCGACGGTGGACGGTTGTGGGGTGTCGAACCGTCGGAAACATGGCGCGATGACGCGACATCCGTTGTCCGCCAGCGCCTCCAGTAGCGGCAGGTGGCGGCGCGGATCGCCACCGGCTCCAGCGACGAACACAACGACGCGTGTGGACAGCGCCGGACCGAGGGTCAGTACGTCCATCTGTCATTCCGTTCCAAAACTTGGGTCGAAGCGGATTCCGTTTCGACCGGTCCCGGTGAGGGGATTCTCGGGAAATGTTCTCCGGGGTCGTTCGGGTGGGTGCGAGCCCAGTGTTCTGCGGCCGACTCGGTGCGGCATTCCGTGCAGCTCGGTCACATCGGTGAACCTATCGCGCGTGCCCAGTTCAGCTCCAGCATCGACATTCCAGTCCGGGCAATCCACGGCCGACAAGACCGCTTGTACGACTGCGCCCAAACCATCGCGCTCCAGCGCTGCCGGCTGTCGGGATCCCGCAGCGGCCAGGTATGCCACCGGGGTCGGGCAGCTGCGGTAGCCGTCGATGCCGATGGCGTGGATGAACCCGATACGTGTTCCGCCAGTGCCCACGACATCTCGCGTCCACTCATGTGCCTATCGCAAGATATCCCGGGCGAGTGCGCGCGCCAGGGCGTCGTAGTGCGCCAGGGCGTAGTGTTCCGAAGCTGCGTGCGCGCGGGCGTCCTGTCCGAGATCTGCGGGCACTTCACATACGGTTCCGGCAGACATCGCCAGCAGTTGAAGCCGCGCGGCATGCTCGAACACGGTCGCCAGGTAGGCGGCTTCCTCCACGCTCCGCCCGGTCGTCAACAGCCCGTGATGGGCCAGCAGGATCGCTCGCTTGTCACCGAGCGCTTCGAGGATGATGCGGCCTTCTTCGTCGCCGTAGGGCACGCCGGGCCAGGATGGCAGCCAACCGACATCGTCGTAGAGGGGCATCACGTCCATCTGCTGGATGGTGAGCGGCTTTCCCAGCATGGACAGGGCGGCGGAGTGCTTGGCATGGGTGTGCACGATGGCGGCGACGTCGGGGCGGTGGGCATAGATCCAGCCATGGAAGCGGTTGGCGAGATTGACCGGTCCGCGGCCTTCGATGAGCTCGAGTTGGAAGGTAACGCGGTTCTGATCGTCGGCGGCGGCCTCGTCGAGGGTCAGACCCAGCGACTGCGTCCAGAACGTGTCGGGTGCGCTGTCGTGGCGCGCGGTGATCTGCCCGGCCAACCCGGCGCCGTGACCGTGGCGTGCGAGTACGCGGCATGCGCGGGCGACACGTTCGGCCGGTGATCCCGTCGGTTTGGGCACGGCGTCGACAGTCGCCGCGAGGTCGGTGTAGTGCTTCTGCTTGCCTGCGATGAGGGCGGGGGTGTCCATGACGGCCTCTCTGCTCTACTGTCTGGCGGGGAATTTCGGGTTGCGGGTGCTGTCGTCGGGTCGATCGCAGGTGGTCGGTGTGGGCCCGGCTGCGATCAGCGCGGCAATCGCGGAGTGGTCGAGTTCGCCGAGGCCGTCTCGTTGAGCGGCACGGAAGAGATTGAGGAGATGGTCGGTGGTGGGTGACCAGCTGCCGACTTCACCGGCTCGTCGGGAGGCGAGCGCGAGGTCCTTGGCGTGCAGGTCGAGCCGAAAGGTCGGCGGGAAGTCGCGTTCGAGAAGGTTGGCCGTCTTGGCGTCGAGCAGTCGGCTGCCGGCCAAGCCGGTGCTGAGCACTTCGAGAGTTACCGAGGGGTCGATACCGCCGGCCTGTACGAGGGCGACCGCGTCCGCGAGGCCTGCCAGTGTTGCCGCGACGACGATTTGATTGGCGGCCTTGACGGTTTGGCCTGCTCCGGACGGGCCAACGTGGGTGATGGTCGCGCTGAATGTCTGTAGGACTGGCAGAGCCTTTGCCAGCGCGTCGCGGGATCCGCCGACCATCGTTGTCAGCCGTCCCGCTTCGGCGCCGGCGACGCCACCGCTGACCGGGGTGTCGAGGTACTCCACCGCGTGCGTGCGTACGGTCGCGGCCAGCCGAATCGCCAGTTCGGCGCTGATGGTGCTGGTGTCGAGCCAGATGGCGCCAGGGCGGGCGGCGGCGAGAATCTGGTCGGTGACCTGGCATACGGCGGTGTCGTCGGCCAGCGAGGTGAGGACGACGTCGGCGCCTTCGACAGCGGCTTCGATGGTGCCCACAATGGGAATGCCTCTGCGCCACAACGCCTCTGCGGGACCGGGTGAGCGATTCCACGCCGCCGCCAACAGTCCCGCGTGATGAATGTGAGGCGCGATGGCACTGCCCATTGCGCCCAGTCCGAGCAATGCGACCCTCATCGGCGCGCACCGTCCCATGCCCGGGTCAGCGCGGAGGGGAGGTGGGGTCCGCGTGCCAGTCCGGTCGGATGGTATTCGAGGCCGATGTAGCCGCGATAGTCGGTGGCGCGCAGGGCGAGACCGAGCGCGCCGAAGTCCAGTGCGCCCGTGCCCGGTTCGTGACGGCCGGGGTGGTCGGCGATTTGAAGATGGGCGAGGCGCCCTCCTGCGGCGCGCACTGCGCTGGCGGGGTCGTGGCCGGAGCGAGCCAGGTGGGCGAAGCGGTTCTCCGCCGCGACTCGTCCGGCACGATCACTGTGGCGGAGGTTGCCGTAGAGCATGGTGACGACCGGGCTTCGCAGCGCGGTGACCGTGGCGGCGAGTGCTTCGAAGTGTCGTTCGATCACCGACTCGGGCAGCACGCTGGTTCCGAGGCCACGTTCGTCGGCGGCGCCACTGTACCCGGTGAGGCAGACCAGGTGGAGTCCGTTCCGGCGCGAGTGATCGATGAAGTCTTGCAGTCGTCGGTCGGTGGGGTCGGGCCTGGGATGTGGCCACCACGTTTCGTAGGCGGTGAAGCCGTCCGCGGCGGCGGCACGCATCGCGTCGTCGGTCGCGCGGTCCGGATAGAGCAGCGTGAGTGAGGCGTCAATGCGCGGCATCGGACCCGACCACCGGATTCTCGAGCTCGCCCAGGCCCTCGATCGCGATACGGACGCGGTCACCGGGTCGGAGCCAGCGTGGAGGTGTGAGGGACAGGCCCACGCCTTCGGGAGTGCCGGTGGCGATCACGTCACCGGGCTCGAGTGTGCAGGCTACCGATGCGTAGGCGATCTGCTCCGCGATCGAGAACAGCATGTCGCTGGTCGTGCCGTTCTGTCGCAGTTCGTCGTTGACCCAGGTCTTGATAGTCAGCGCCATCGGGTCGTCGACCTCGTCGGCGGTGCTCAGCCACGGTCCCAGCGGGCCGTGGGTGTCGAACGATTTTCCGAACGTCGTGGTTGGTGAGGGCATCTGCCAGTCCCGCACCGAGACGTCGTTGACGATGAGGTAGCCGGCGACGCAGGCCATGGCTTCCCGGGCAGTCACGTGTCGGGCGACCCGCCCTATCACGACCCCGAGTTCGCCTTCGTAGTCGACCATCTGGGATACGGCCGGGACGACCACGTCGTCGCCGGGGCCGCAGACGCAGGTGGTCTGCTTGTTGAAGAAGATCGGATGCTCTGGGTCGGCTGCGCCGACCTCCTTGTTGTGACCTCGAAAGTTCAAGGCCAGCGCCAGGAACTTTCCCGGTCGCGGGATCGGCGCCAAGAGCCAGACCTCACCGAGCGGGATCGGAGTCGAGCCGGTTGCCGGCACCGCGTGGAGGGCGGCGGCGGCGCCGATAGGACTGTCGCCGATATCGAGGGGCTGGATGGTTCGGTCGTCGGTGAGTCGTCCGAGTGCGATGTGTCCGCTGGAGTCGCTGTAGCGGAGGATGCGCATGGCGAGTTGTCCCTTCAGTATTGGTCCGACTGCGTCAGCGTCAGGACCGTTTTGCTGCCTCGGGGGTTGCGTTGGGCTTGCCAGGCATGCTCGACCGAGGCGAGGGTGTGGACCTCGACAGGCAGTCGGAGTCGGCCGGTGACCGCCAGTGCGGTGGCCTCTCGGTAGCTGTCGCGTACGTCGTCGAGTCCGAGTTGGGTCATGCTGAAGCCGAGCAACGATCCTCGGCGCCGCCGCAGGACACCTGCGTCGATGGGCGTGGTGGCGCCCGCGGCGGACCCGACGCTCATGTAGCGGCCGCCGGTGGCGAGATGGGCCATGGCCGGCGCCGCGTAGGCTCCCCACAGCGAATCGATGACCACGTCGACCGGTCCTCCGACGGTGGTGTGCCAGCCGTCGCGACCGAGATCGACGGTGGCGTCGGCGCCGACCGTGCTCAATGCGGCCGAGTCACGGCCCGCGGCGATGATCCTTCCCGCGTCGAACGCGCGCGCGATCTGGATCGTGGCGCGCCCGACGGCTCCTGTCGCGCCGAGCACCAGGACGGTGTCGCCCGCTCGCAGGTCTGTCCGCCGCAAGACCTCCAGCGCGGTGATGGAGACCATTCCCAGGGCGGCGGCGGTGATGTCGTCGAGGCCCTCGGACACCGGGGCGCAGGCTTGCCACGGCACCCGAATGAACTCCGCGAGAGTGCCCGGACCGAACCCTCCCGCACCGTGTACACGGACGCGACTGCCGAGCAGGTCGGCGGGGCCGTCCACGACGACGCCGACGCCCTCGACGCCTGGGATGTAGGGAGTGAGCGGTGTTCCGTGTGGGTGTGCGCCGGAGGCGACGTCGATGTCGAACGGGTTGAGGGCGGCGGCACCGAGTCGGACGAGGACTTCGCCGGGTCCGGGTGTACCGGGATGTGGGCTGTCGGCGGGTACCGGTGACCGGCCGATCTCGGTGATGACCGCGCTTCTCATTGCTCGCCACCGTCGCCGAGGTCGAGCCGTGCGTGGCGATGTCCGGTCGGTGAGGCGTGGGCCTCGGCGATGAAAGGGCCCACGATCGAGAGCCAGGTCGATGGATCGGAGGTGAAGGGGACGTGGCCGGTGTCCATCTCGACCCAGGCCGAATGCGGTATCGCGGAGTGAATGGCCTTGCCCCACTCGACTTTGAGGCTCTTGTCGAGCATGCCCCAGGTGATCAGGGTGGGGGCGGTGATGGCGGCGCCTCGTCGGCGGAGATCCTGGCGGGGGTCGTTGAAGCTGGCCCACAGATTCGCGGCGGTGCGCGCGCCCTCGCGGGTCTGCGAGCGGGCGATCACCTGCTCGACGATCAGTTCGTCGTGCGCGCTGCGCGGCTGCATGTAGCGAGGAACGCTGTGCCGGAAAGCTGTTCGCACCGCCCAGGGTCGGCCCTGCAGACTACAGAAAGCCTTGACGAATGGCGTGGTGGGTACGAATCCCGAGCCCTGCGCGATGACCAGACCGGCGACGAGTTCGGGGTGCGTCAGGGCCAGATTGCAGGCGGCGTAACCACCGACGGAGTTACCGACGACCACCACGTGATGCAGTCCGAGGGCTAGAACGAACTCGGCCAGGACTTCGCCGTAGAGCACCGCCCCTTCACGCAAGGGCGCGATCGGTGACGGGGACTCGCCGTGACCCGGCCAGTCCAGCGCGATCACCCGGTTGGTCGGGGTCAGCGCGGCGACGACGGCGTCGTAGTCGGTGCGGTCGTGCAACGTGGCGTGTAGCAGCACGACGACCGGCCCGGTGCCGTCGTCGCTGTAGGACACCGGTCCCCTGGAGAGGCTGATTGTTGGCATATCATTCCTTTCACTGACCGACCGGTCGGTCATGCTGAAGATAGGAGGTCGTTCGGTTTTCCGCAAGGCCGTCTTACGAGAGAGGATGGAGGTCGCCGGTGACTACGCCGCCGCTCGGCCATCGGGTCGATCAATCCAGATCAGAAAGGGGCGACGTGTCCGTCTCGCCATCGCCGGTCGGCAATACACGCCAGGCCGCCAAGGCCCGCACGCGAGCCTCGCTGCTCGATGCCGGCTATACGCTGGCCGAGACGACCGGCTTGGACGGCCTGAGCATCAACGTGCTGGTCGACGCCGCGGGCGTCTCGAAGGGGACTTTCTTCCACCACTTCGGCGATCGCACCAGCTATTTGGTAGCGCTGCACCGCAACTTCCACGACGAACTCTTCGACAGAGTTCAGCGCGCCGTCACCGCAGTCCCACCCGGACGCGATCGCCTGGCCGAGGTGTCACGAACCTATTTGGACGGATGCCTACGCCACCGCGGCGTGCGAGCGCTCATTCTCGAGGCGCGCGCCCTGCTACCGATTCAGGAGGAGATCATCCGACGCAACCAGAGCAACGTCGAGTTCCTCACGCCCGACTTCGTCGCGATGGGATGGACGCGACCCCGTGCCGCCGCCCGGCTGTGGATTGCCGCAAACGCCGAGTGCGCATTGGTAGAACTCGAAGACAGGCAGGCCGATCCCGATACTCGAGCCGCAGTTCTCGACCTCCTCGGCGACACCGGCAGCCACACCGACTAACCCCCGGCAGCCCATGAAACGCACGGGATAGCCGAAACCTATTGCAGTGAAAAATATTTGATGGTCTCGGCGAATCGCATCACGCCGGTCCCGACACCGAGCCGACGGCGAAGGGGCGGAAATCCTTCCGACTCGCGCCTTGACCGACCGGTCGGTCACACCTATTCTCAGGACGTGCTTCCACCTCCCCCGACAGCATCATCCCTCGGCGGCACTCCCGATCCCCATCGACACCGACTCGGTTCGCGTGCCACCCACCGGATAGGCGGGCCGGAAAAGGCCACGGGACCGTCCACGTTCGTGGCGAGGCGTCAGTTCGGGGCGTGACCCCGCCAACCGATCGAGCGCCCTCGGCCAATCTGTTCGTCTCTCACCGCGGCGCACCGCCGAGACCATCATGAACCCTCCCCGGCGGCAGCACATCCGAGGTCCGACTATTCGAAATGGCTTACACACATATGCGTTTCAGGAAAGATCCCGCGCAGCAAGCCGACCGCGCCCCCGGAACCGTCCGGTGGCGACGGCGTCGATGGAACTGCGCCATCGCCGTACTGGCGATCGTGATCACGGCGACGAGCGCGGCGCAGACCGGGGCCACACCAACCGGCGACATCGCCACCTACGCTCCGGGCTCCTACTCCGAGTTGATGGTTCCCTCCGCGATGGGACCCATCAAGGTCCAGGTCCGTTGGGCCACGCGCGGTGGCAGCGCGGCCCTGTACCTGTTGGACGGGATGCGTGCCCGCGACGATCGCAACGCGTGGTCGTTCGAGACGAACGCCGTGCAGCTGTTCGAGAACGACGACGTCACACTCGTCATGCCGGTCGGTGGCCAATCCAGTTTCTACACCGATTGGCGTGCGCCGAGTAATACCAACGGTCAGAAGACCACCTACAAATGGGACACCTTTCTCACCAGAGAACTTCCCACCTTTCTCTCCGCCCACGGCGTGTCCCCGCGCAACAACGCAATCGTCGGCTTGTCCATGGGCGGGAGCGCCGCACTCACTCTGGCCGCCTACCACCGCGATCAGTTCGTCTTCGCCGGATCGTTCTCCGGCGCACTCGATCTGACCGCACCGGGCATGCGGGAAGCCATCCGAATCGCGATGCTCGACGCCGGAGGTTACAACGTCGACGCGATGGCACTGCCCTGGAGCCCGCAGTGGCTGCGGATGGATCCCTATGTTTTCGCACCACAGCTACGTGGCCTGTCCATGTATATCTCGGCGGCCAGCGGCCTACCGGGCCGGTTCGACCACCCCAGCTCCGCGATCGGCGCATTCAACACAACGACCGCCATGGGGTTGGAAGCACTGTGCCTGGTGACGACCCGCGCCTTCCAGATGCGACTGAACACACTCGGCATTCCCGCACACTACGATTTTCCCGGCACCGGGACACACGGCTGGAAATACTGGGAGGCCCAACTCGCGAACGCTCGGCCCCAGATCCTCCATGCACTGAACACCGAGTGAACCCACGTGCCCATCCTGCCGCGCAACCGGCGGGCCTATGGGAGTCGCGGCGCATCACCGCCGCGCGCAACGCCACCAGCACGCTGTCCTGATTTGGAGTTCGTGGTGTAATCGCAGCCTCAGAATCACGTCTTCGTTGGTTTCACGAGTCCGCAACTGCCGCCGCTGCCACGACTGACTGTCCCACCGAGGTCGGTCGCCGAAGGGGCCGGGCCGACCTGCGCGATCCACGAGCGCGCCGAACTGCGCGCTGCGGCGGCACCGGTGTTGACCTTGTTCGACATCGCGGCATAGCCGCAGGTCGGTCCGCCGCTGACCGCTGCGAGTCACACCCATGCCTGCGACCGCAACACGGGGGCCGTCGGCGGGCAAGTACACACCGACGGCCCGAGCCGCACCCGCGCGGTCAGACGTAGGTAAAGGGCAGTGCGTTGCTGGTGCCGTCCAGCTCTACAGTGACGGTGACGTCCACCGTGCCTGTCCCTGTCGGGGAGATAGCCGTGATCTGGGTGTCGGAGTCGATGGTGAATGTGGTCGCCGCGGTGCCGAACCGCACGGTCAAAGGACCGACATTGTCGAACCCGGATCCGGTGATCACCACAGAGGTGAAAACCGTCGCAGGGCCGGAAGAGGGTGTGAGGGTGGTGAGAACGGCTGCCATGGTTCGACTCCAAGTCGGAGAGAATGAAAGAGTTTGCCTTGCAACAGATGTCGATCTTATTGTGACAGATGTCACATATTCAGTAGACCTCCGGCGACAGCGTTTCGTCAAGAATCCGCAGTCTGTTTGCATGCGGCTTATCCGGTTTCGACCCTGCACCCCGGGGTGTGGCGCATACACCGACCGCCGGGTGAAGCCCGACGCCTCGCCGCGCCGAACCAGCTGTCTCTCAGCGGGTATCAAATGCGGCGGCTCCTGTTCGATCTCGACCAGCAGTTGCGACATCGTCGTCCGGTCGGCGAGACACAGTCGGCTCAACCATGCCGTGCTCGCACTGATCTCAGCCCGCCCCAATCGCGACAAGGTCGACCGACTGATCCGGTGAGTACGCTCTCCTCCTCGGCACGAGGCGCTACACCGATTCGAGCCGACGTATCGAGGGTGTTTCGCAGAAAATGCTCACCCAGACACTGCGCAGCCTCGAATCCGACAGTTTCCTCACCCGCACAACGCATCCGACCATCCCGCCCCGAGCCGAGTACGACCTCACAGACCTGGGCCGGAGCCCGGGAGCCCATATCCGCGCTCCGGCAATGGACAGAAGCCCCTATCGACGGAATCGAATTCACCATCGCGGGCAACTGCTCATCACCCGATACGACCACGACCGCTATCGACCGGACCACACACTCCTGAGAGTTGTTCGTTGCATGGCGGCCGACAATCAGCAAAGGCGCTGTCGCGCGGCAATTCTTCGGAGTCGAGTACCCGACGAAACTCCGGTGTGGCACCGCACTCCACCCGATTCCGTTGCTGACCGTGACGTCATCAGGACCGTGGTGGTATCTCCCTCGGGTGTGGTTCGCGCGAGCGTGCCGCCGCCGGTTACCTCGTCGTAGCCAGAAGCGGAAAACGACGCCGAGGCCGACGAACTTCGCTGCGTGATATCGGACTTCGCGGGTCTATGCGTTACCCGTATCGCGTAGTCCATGTAGGAGTAGCTGCCAGGCTTCGTCGGCAGCCGCGCGGCGCATGGGTTCGGCAGTCTTGGTGAGAAGTGCGGCGATGAGCCCGATCGCCAGCAGGAGGTCACGGGCGGCGGTGCCAGGCCGAAATGTGTGGCTGGTGTCGGTGGCGAGTTTGTCGGCGAGCAATGTGTGTGCGCGTAGCTCGGCTGCCGCATGGGCGGGGGTGCGGTGGTCCGGACGGAGCGTGGAGACGAAGGCGGTGCACTCGACGAGTTGGTCGAGGTAAGCGGTCAGAAGTTCATCGAGGGTGCAGTCGGGTCGTGAGGCGATCTTCTCCAGGTTTCGGATGTCTTCGTCGAATACCGCTTGGGTCAGACTTTCTCGGTCCGGGAAGTGTCGGTAGAAGACCCCGGGACTCACACCTGCGGTTTCATAGATCAACGACAGAGCAACCGAGGCGCCGTGCTGGCTGAAAGCCGTGCGCGCCGAAATCAGGATGGCGGCGCGGTTCTCCGCGGCGGCGGCGGGACCCCTGTTGACGCGACTCACTTTCACACTTATCACGCTACCAACCGGCGGATCACCTCGGTCGATGATCCGACCCTGAGACGCGCATGTCCAACTACTCTTCCCTCCGTTTACTACGCGGGATCGAAATGCTCGGCTGGTCACCGATATCGCGCCCACGCCCGCACTGACGAACCTCGCGCCGGACGATGCAATATGTCCACGTCCTGCAACACACGGCTGTTGCTGCTCGCTACGCACCCATGCCATCGGCCCCGCGATGACCACCGATCAGCAGGCCGTGATCATGGTCCTCACGGCGGAGCCACGATGGCCAAGGGCGCCGTCGAGCAACTACCCGACAACCCGGTCACCCGATTCGCGCGTGCGATGTTCACCGACCACACTCGCGAAGCAGCCGCGATGTCCCCGCTACTCGAAGGCCGACAAAGCTCACCGCCCTGAAATACGCTGTCCTTCTGCACTTTCCATCCTTCCCATGCGGGGACCGTGGGGACAATCGGTTCTCGCTGCGCGCCGACGGGTGACAGGTCATGACAGCGGCGGCCACGGGTCTCTATTGACTCGCCGGGGTGACGTCAAGCACACTACGGTGACACCGGAGCAATTTCTCCGGTAAGTGACCGGAGAGACCTACACGCGCCCGTCTGTTCTCAGATTCGACATAGCGCTCAGGACGCGTATAGATCCTGGTCACAAGATTTTGGCAATCTCCATAGGAAGGTGGCCCTCGTCGGCGAGGGCAACAACTCATGACATCGACGTCTTCGAATCGTGCGCCGCGGACCTCCGCCGAGACGATTTCCGGAACAGGCCGATCGCGGCCTGTATCGACCTCTCGGGGCGGCAGCAGGAAGGCCTTATTCGTCGCTGTCGGGGGGCCGAGGAAGACCTGATCATGGCGACCTCGACATCGATGAACACCATTGAGGGCGTCTCGCGGAACTGCGTCGTCATCGCCGGGAGGCCTGCCTCGGCACCGCTGCGCGAAGTCCGGGACCTCACACGGCACATGGTCGAATCCGTCGTCGAAGACCTCGCGCCGTTCGCGCCGGTCGACAGCGATACTTTCGCTCGCGATGTCGGCACCGGCACCAGGGTGTGCTTCGAGTTGGTCGCGACCATGCTCGACGGTGCGGACCTGCCGCAGGATCGGGAACGACTGCACAGCACGGCCGCGGCGTGGGCACGGCGTGGCATCCCGATCGCCACCATCAACAACGCGGTGAGCAAGGGCATGGCAATGGTGTTCGACCTCATCGCGGCGTGCGCGAATGCGGAGGACAACGCCGGACTGCTCGCGTTGGGGCGCCGGTTCCTGGCCATCACCGAGCAGATCACTTCCACTATCGCGCGAGCCTACGTCAGTGAACTTCAGGTCGACTTCGGCGCGCATCACACGTCACGGCATGCGCTGACCTCTGCACTGCTGGCCGGACACAACACCTCCGCATTGGCAGGTCACTGTGAAATTCCCGTGGCCGAAACATACTCGGTGATGGCGCTGGACCTGCCCGAGTATCCTGGTCGACTGCCCGCCCGTCCCGATAGCGCGGTCACCGCCCAGCAGGTATTACGTCGAGTCGAGAGCGAACTCGCTCACCAATGCGGTGAACAAGTCCTCAGCTCGCTCGACACAGGCGGGGGAACGGTGCTGGTCCCGGCTGCCCACCGATGGGCAGCGGATCTGAATGGCCTGGTCACCAGGCTCTCACGGGCCGGGCAGATCAATATCCGTGCCACGATCGTTCGCTCGCAGGCAGACACGATTCCGGAGGCGGCTCACCGCGCGCACGAACTACTCGACGTCGTGCGCCGTTTGGGGTTCGGTGGGGTGCACCGCTTCGAAGACCTCGCGGTCGAATACCAACTCACCCGTCCCGGTCCCGCTCGGGATCACCTCGAAACGGCACTGGACGCCCTCGATGATCACCCCGATCTCCTGCACACCCTGTGTGTTCACATCGGCAACAAGCTGCAACGCAAACGCACCGCCGGCGACCTGCGCGTTCATGCCAACACCGTCGATCACCGACTCAAACGCATCGGACAACTGATCGGGCGGGATCCAAGTGAACCGGACGGGCAATGGCGCATCCGCGCGGCCCTGGTAGCCCGCAGCTACCGAACAGCGATGCCCGTCACCGATCGGTCCTCGACGTGAAACTTCCCGAATTCCACTGTCCCACCACAGTTGACGCGTTTCATGATTCGACTGCCCGACGAAATCCTTCTCCGCAACGATGGGAAAGCCATGGCGACGCCGTCCGTTGAATCCGTCGACTACTCGCAACCTCCACGCCTCTCCGCACAGTGGCAACTATCCGAGAACGATCGATCCGGTCTCCGGTATCGATTCGTCGTGATCGCCGCCGATGCCGCCGACGCGGCGCGTTGCGCGGGCGGATGGGTGTTCGATCGCACGGCCGCGGGGTGGGAGGTCGTCGCACTGGTCGCGGACTACACCGATATCCGTCCATTGCAGGTTGTCGGGGCGAAAGTGCTCGATCTCGAACAAACCCTCGCCCGGCCCCCTCACCACGCCGAGCCCGCGGCAGTTGTGGTTTCCGCCGAGATCTATCGCGGCAACGACCGTGTTCGCGCGCGAATCCTGCAATGCCTAGAACTCGGCACCGAAGTGTCCCTGTGGGGCAAGGACCTGCCGCCCGAACTCGAAGACAGGATGCATTCGGCTCGCCACCGGGTCAGTGTGGCCGCGCGGGCATTCAAAGCGCACGCACTGACCAGATCCGGATACCCCGTTCCAGCGATCGGCCACGTCGAGGAATTCCGGACAGGCACCGCCGCGACAAGGCTGAAAAATGGAGTCGGCCTGGCTCCTGACATCTGACCGTTTCATCGACCAGGACCGCAATGCCCTCCCATTTCCGCGCGCGATCGCGTGGCATCTCGACAACGAACACCGGTGATCGCAGTACGACTGCGCCCTTGGCACAGTCCTGGTGGCAGGCCTTGTCCGACGCGATGGCGTTGCCGATCCCCAACGAATCGGGACATGTCCTGGTACATGGCCTGGTAATCGATCTACTCGTCGCGTTGGACGCCGAGGAGTTCGACGCGACCGTCGGCTACCGTGTCGGAGCGACCCTGTCGGAGGCGCGGCTATCCGATCACCGGGTACCGGCTATCTCCGCGCGTGTACTGGCCGGCCTCATCGGCTACAGCATCCGACCCGATGCGTCGGTCCGCTTCGCCACCCTCGTCTGCGCGCTCGGTCAGGGCTTTCAGCATCGCGAGGACATGATGCGCACCGGGCGCACGGATCCGACCGGACACGATCTCGGCATGGGCCGGGACGCGCGATTTCGGGTGTTGTTCGACAGCGCGATTGTCGCAGTCGCCTTCGGCGATATCGAAGGAAACATCCTCGATGCCAATCGCGCCTTGGCCGACATGATCGGCACCTCGGTCGAACACCTGCGCGGGATATCGGTCTTCGACTTCGCTCACCCCGACGACCGCGACGAGATCAGCGCCCTGGTCTACGAGCAACTCGTTCCAGCGCGACAAGGCTCGGTCACCCTGCGTCATCGCCTGCTGCGTACCGACGGCACCATCGGACGGGTGGCGTTCGTGGTCACCTACATCCGAGGCACCGGTCCGCAACCGGACTACTTGGGGGCTGTCGGCGCGGACGTCAGCGAGTGGTACGACCTCGAGGACGACCTACATCGACAGGCACGACACGATCCACTGACCGGTCTGCCCAACCGTCGCTACCTCATCGAGCAGATCAGCTCTCTGACCGCCGCTCATACATTCGAAAATGACTTGCTCGGAATATGTTTCGCCGATATCGACCACTTCAAGGAAATCAACGATCGCTACGGTCACGATACCGGCGACAAAGTCCTCGTCGCCGTCGCAGCCGGGCTGCGTGACCTCGGTAGGGAATACGGCTGCTTCGTCTCTCGCCTGGGTGGCGACGAATTCGTCGCATTGATCGGGCCTCCCGCTGACACGGACCAGGTCAGCCTCATCGCACACCGTCTGTCGACGGCGTTCTCGACCGCGATCACCATCAACGGTCACCGGTTGACGGTCTCGGTCAGCGTCGGCGCGGTCGTGACACGATTCGCGGACACCCCGGCCGAATTTTTGCTCCGCACAGCGGATTCCAGTCTCCACGAGGCCAAGACGCACGGAAGAGGGCGTTGGGTCCTTCACAGTCACGCGGTTGGTTCCTGATCTGTTCGGGCGAACCTGAGCCATCATCGGCCGACAATCTCCGCTGAAACCAACGCCCTGGTGACGAAGTTCTGGCCCATATCAGTCCGGCGCACAGCGGCTTGATGATCATGGGTCGCTCAGTGCGTCGGCGACAGCTTCGACGAGTAGCGCGCGCATGGTGTTCCAGCTCGAGCCGAGTGCGGCGAGTTCGCCGACGGCCATGCCCCCAACCGGAATTTCGCCACCGCCTCGCGCAGCCCGTGCCTGTGGCAGCACCGACGTGCGGCGCCACGATCCGCCGCACGTCGGTGCCAGCCCGGACCACCGACCGGTTGAACGAGGTGGCCGCCGAGATCCGGTCCCGGGCACGGGTCCAGGTGATCACGTTGCCGGTGGATCTCAACGACCGTGAGCAGACCCGCGGTCAGATCACATGAGCAGAAGCCACCGCGGGGCCGATCGATCTGCTGGTCATCCGCGCCTGTTCGAACGCATTGCGCGCCGCGGCGACCTGGCCGCGCCGTTCCGCCTCATGGCCGACAAACGCAGCACCACAGAAGCAGCCGGCCACTGAATTTCGCCTCGATGCGTGCAGTCACCTATCGCCGCCGAGCGACGGTGCGGCCGGTGACAGCTCGCAACAGTCGAACACGACCGCTCCAACGCGTGGGTGCGCGCACGGTGCCGGTGAGTGCGCGCTCGGCGTTGTCGAGGCAGTCCTCCACGCAGGCGTCGTGCAGCCCGCGGAACACGAGGGGCCAGCTCAGCCGCATCGGCCCTCGCGGTCGCGCGGCCAGCAGGTGGCGGACCAGTGAACCGTCGTCCGCCTCGGTCACCGTGAACTCGTGGAAACCGTCGAGACCGCGCGGGCCGGTGAATCGGAACCGGATCCGCTGTCCCGGCTGATACTCCTCGACGGTGTACCGAATCGGACCGTGACCACCGATCGCGCCAACGGACAGAGGCCGATCGAATCGCATGGCGGGCCATTTCTCCTTGGGCCACAACCGATCTCCACTGCCAGCCAAGCCGTCGAGCAACACCCCGGCCTCGGCTGCCGACGCCGGCAGACGCCGCTCATGCACATTGATCACAGCCATTTCCCACTCCAATCTAGAGCAATCCTTCTAGATTGATCACTCTAGATCAAGGCGCGGAGGACGTCGACGCCCGGGAGTCGGTAGCGCCGGATCGACAGCCGGGTCAGCGCACATAGTGCGCGGCTATCCGGTGCGCACCGTCGCGTCGGCTCCGAATTCGCACGTCGAACTCACGGGGCGTGGCGGGTATGTCCGCGCGATCAGCGCGGACCGTAGCGTCCATTGACCATCGGCGCGAGCGGGATCGAGTCCGGTGATCACCGCGATGCGCTTGAGGCGGTGGTCGATGGTGTTGGGGTGTATATAGAGTCGGCGCGCAGTGCTCTGGCGGTTCTGATCGTTGAGCAGGTAAGCGGTGAGCGTCTCGAGCAGCAGCGGGTGGGCCATCAGGGGCTCGATTCGGCTCGCGAGGGAGTCCCTGACCACCCCCGGCCGGGTGAGCTGGTACTCGGCGGCCAGTTCGTCGAATCGGTACAGCCTGGTTTCGGCCTCCGCGAACAGGGCGCGTTGCAGTCGATTCGCGACGTCGACCATGTGGTGCAGTATTTGCGACATCTCCGGAATCTCGTCGACCGCTACTTCGAGGTGTACCGAGGTGATCACCGCACCCGCCGCTTCGGCGACAGCTTCGATGAGCGATGTCAACCGATCCGAGGACAGCGCGCTGCTCGGAACAAGGATCGTCCCGCCGCTGACACTCAGCACGGACATGACGTCGTTGCCACACCTGACAGCGAGTTCGGAGCGGATTCGCCGAATCGCCTGCCGCGATACGGCGCGGTCACCGACGCTGTCGTCGGTTGTTGCGGAAACAGGCGCCATGGACACCGCCAGCAGGTGATAGCGATCGGCGATCGACAAGCCGTACTCGCGTGCCATCGCCGCGGTCGCCCGACCGTTCATCAATGCCGTGGTGAGTGCGTGCACCGCGTTGGGGCGTTCACCCGCCACCACACGGTATTCACGAAGGTATGCCATCGTCACCGTGGTGGTCATCAGGTCGAGCAGATCCACGGTGCGCGCCCCGATGTCCACACATTCGGCGACCGCGGCGAGTCCGGATTGGTTCGCCACGAGTTCGTGAGCCATCTTGGAACCCTCGTGCAGAGCATGCAGGATGACATCGACGGGCACGCCGTCGCGGGCCCACTGCGTGGCAGTGGATTCCAATTGCGCTACTTCGTGCTCGGTTGGTGTGCCACGGCCGTCGAGAATCGTGGTGGCGATGCGCAGGCAGTTGACGGTCACTGCGGTGATGTCGCCGCATAGCGCGTCGCCGGGCAGTGTCAGGCATTTCGCGATGGTTTGTTTGAAGTGTCTCACCATCTCCTCGGCGAGAGACTCGGTGTCGCGCAGAGACGTTGCCGCGGGCCCGAATGGGCTTGCGGTACTGGAGAAATAGGATTTCTCGGCCGGCTTCGCCGCCCCCGCAGCCGACACCGCGACGAGTGGACCCCGTCCGCGCACCGGCCCGTGCGTACCAGTGCGGTCGCGCATATCCATCGACAACTCCTCTTCGAGTCGTGTGGCTCCATGGGACCACACTGCAACCGGACGATAGAGTCCGGTTACTGGTCAGTAGTGTTCACCACATCGCCCGAACGGTCAAGATGAGATTTCCCCCGCGCCGGTCGAATACATCGACGCCATCCAGTCGCCGACGTACGCGACCCCCGCAAATACCTACCGCGGTGGCGGTGGCGGCGCCCATCGGGAGCGCGGCTCGAAAATGCTGGTGGCGTCGAGTATTTCGCGACCGAGATCAGCACATGCCTTGACGGCGCCGATGCCGTGCGCAACACTGCTGGCTGACAACCGGACGATTCAGTCCGGTACGGGTGCGCTCTTCGGTCGAAATCATCTCGGCATCGAGCAACTCTGGTCACGAACTCATCGGGGAGTTGTCAATGGAACGAAAGATCATGCCAGCGTTCGATTATGGACGGTGGTCCCTGACCGGGCGCGTGGCGGTGGCGGTTTCGTTCGCTGCCGTGGCGATACTGTCCGGGGCGAGTGGTCGGATTCCCGAGGCAGCGGCGGCGCCGGTGCCTGTGAGCGCGTTCTACACCCCACCCGTCCAGATCCCCGACACACCGGGTGCCGTCATCAAGACCCAGCCGATGAGTATTTTCGCGACGGTGCCGGGCGTCGAGGGTTGGCCCGGCAAGGCCCAGCAGGTCATGTATACCTCCCGCCTACAGGACGGCTCACCGGTCGCGGTGTCGGGCACATTCATCGACGCGACGGGCCCGTGGCAGGGGGCAGGCCCGCGCCCGACGGTGGTCATCGGACCGGGAACCGCCGGCCAGGGTGATCAGTGCGCGATGTCGGTGGCCTTTGCTACCGGGTTGACGTTCAATTTCGCACCGGCCTTCTCCACGTCCGCCAATCAGGAGTTGCCGTCCTCGGCGGTGTGGAGCGCGTTGGGCGCACGGGTGCTCGTCACCGACTACATCGGTTTGGGCACCCCGGGAATCCATACCTTCGCCAATCGCATAGAAGGCGCGCACGCGGTCCTCGACGGTGCCCGCGCGGCCAACAACCTCGCCGGTGTCGGCCCGGAAACCCCACTCGTGCTGTGGGGATACTCCCAAGGCGGTGGCGCGGTCGGCGCCGCCGCGGAGATGGCAGCGGACTACGCACCCGAACTCAACCTCAAGGGCACCTGGGCCGGCGGCCCGACGGCGGACCTGGCCGCGATCCTCGAACGTATCGACGGTGCACTGATCGGCGGCGCCATCGGATTCGCGATCAACGGACTGCTGGCCCGCTACCCCGCACTCGACACCGCACTGAACCGAGTCATCACCCCGGCCGGACGCGCGATGCTGAACACCCTGAGCGAGGAATGCGTCGGCGACATCATCTTCCGTCAACCGTTCCTCAGGACCAGCTCACTGACCTACGACGGGCGGCCACTGACCACCCACCTGCACGAACTGCCCGAAGCGGCACCGGTACTAGCGGAAATGAAGATGGGGCAATCCGCACCGAGATCCCCGGTATTCGTCACCAGCGGCTTCAACGACGACACCGTTCCCTACAACCAGGCGCGCCAATTGGCAGACGACTGGTGCGCTCGAGGCGCCACGATCACCTTCCGCACCAACGACCTGCCCCCGATCCTGCCCAGCACCACCATCCCCGGCCACTTCGGACCCGAACTCATCGACGGATTCGGACCGAACAACGCCATCGTCTACCTCCTCGAACGCCTCGCCGACGAACCGGTCACCGGCTGCACCTTCAACTGACCTCTTGCCGCACCAACCCTGAAGCGCTGAGGAGTTCGCGCAGTCGACCACCCCGTCCGACCACGGCCGACAAATGGTCGTATTTCCACGGCCCAGGTACGCCATGGCTCTACCTTCTCTTGCGGAGCTACCCGGTGAATCGCCACCGACTCACCGGGTAGAGTCGGTACCGTGAGTACTGCGAGTCGCGTCAATCGGGGACGCGCCGCCGCAGCCCAGAACCGCACCGCGATCCTCGCCGCAGCGCGTGCCGTCTTCGCCGAACACGGTCGGACCGCATCCATGACCTTGATCGCACAAACCGCAGGCGTCGGACAGGGCAGTCTGTATCGGCACTTCCCTACCCGCAGCCAGTTGATCCACGCGGTCTATGAAGGCAACATCGCAGAACTCGAGGCTTTGGCCCAGCAAGACGTTTCCACCGTCGACGACATCCTCGAAGCCCTCTACCACCAACTCACCCTCTCCGCCGCATTCATCGCTGTACTCGACTCTGCCGACACCTCCGACAGGCACCTGGCATCGATCAGGGGAAGACTGCGGAATCTTCTGTCGGACAAGCTCTCTGATCGCCGACAGCGTGGACGACTACGCGAGGAGATCACCACCGACGACGTCTACATAACGCTCGGCATGCTGGCCGCACTACTGCACCAGGTACTACCACACCAGCGTCGCGGAACTGCTGAACACGCGTGGGGTCTGCTGCTCAATGCCCTGTACCGCTAGCGCTGCCCCGGATATCCTCGCCGCCATCCGGAGGGTGAGTCGCCTGTACACCGGCACGAAGGCATTGCGCCGGTACCGTCGATCGGTCACGTTCCACGGTTCCCGTGGAGACAAGGGCTTCGAGCCCCCGCAGGATCTTGACCCTGCTGCGCCACAACACGGTGTCTCGCGCGGCAACCTGGGCGGGGATGTCGGAACGGATGAGAAACGTCCACTGCGCCTCGCGCGGGTGGGAAATGACCGGCCCGCCTCCGTGCTGGCGGCGGTCCAGATCCATTTTCACCATCTGCGCCAACTCGGCCGGTAGCTGGATCGCCCACAGCAAACCAGCACGCACACTGATCCGTCCGGTGTTCGGGTCCACGGTCGCGGGGAGGTGGCACATCTGGCGGTAGTACTCACAGCGGGACCGTGGGGTGTCAGCGGTCATGACGGCTCTGACTGTTGTCGGGCGTGGGCGATGTCGTCGATGGCGTTGATGCGCGCGGTGAGTTCGGCAACCGAATCCGCAGGGGCCCGACCTCTGTAGGCGGCGACGTCATCGCTGGTCAACAGTTCGTCGGCTTCCAGCTTGGTCAAGAGCTGGGCGAACTCTTCGATGCTGGGCACGTGGCGGCCATGCCATCGGAGCCAGCCGCGCGCACCATCGGCAGGTTCGGGCGGTGACGAGCCTTCGTCCTCGAGCTGAACCAACCGGATCGCATTCCACTCGTCGCGACGAGGTTTCCATCCCAATGACATCCGTCCCGTTGCCGCTCCTCGAACTCCGTCGTCGCGCGTTCTTGCTCGCGGCAACGCGCTCCTGACCAGGAAGGGATCAGTCATGCCGGGAGACTCCCATATCCGAACGACCGAAAGCAGCACTGATAGACGTCTGCTTTCAGCGCGGGAATCACTCACCGACTGACGCGCATCGGAGTCTAACAACGAGTTATGTGGGTCGGCAATCATCTAGCTCTGAGGAGCTGTGCGGCAACCCCCCGGCGCTCAAAAGCGAAGGCGCGCATAGCGGTGTCGTATCCGAGACCGGCACTTCGTCGCGGTGGTGGCTACTCTCACTTCCATGAGATTGCCGAGCGCCTGGATCTGTATCGACGTCATCGGCACGGCGCAGCACGGCGAGATCATGGTGCATACCGTCGGCGAGAAGCGGGTGTCGCGGTCACTTCGGCGCGTCGGCGCCAAGCTGGGTTTCGATCACGGCGGTCAAGCCCTGTTCACCTCACTCGTCAGCGAGGCCCTCGAGGCCACCTCTCGGGTCGATCGCGCCAAGAGTGAAGGCGACCTCGAATTCCACACCAAATGGGTCATCGCCCCGGATCAAGTGGCGGTCGCCCTGGTGGTGTGGCTTGCCCCTGCCCCCGTGGCACCGCGACCTATCTACAACGCCTGGATCCTGGATCTGCAACGGATCACGACTCGCTCCGCCGGTGACAACCTCGCCATCATCGGCGACGGTCGCATAGAAGGCGAGGAGCGACCCATCCGCGACCTGTTGACAAACGCAAATGTCGACGACACCCCGAACTTTCTCGCGCTGTACTGGGATGCGCTGCGAGGCGACCCCGGACTGCTCGCCGAGGCGTACTGGACGATCCGTTCTCCTGAGCGCTGGGTGCACTTCTGGAGCGCCGCGCGCGTACCTACATACCCGACTTCGGTGGCAGAACGACAGATAGTGCACGGCATCAGTGTCGAGATCGCACACCGCGATGTCGTATCCACGATGTCGACGATGGTCGCTTTCACGGAGTCGACGCTGTTGATCGTCGACGCCGATGCTCTCTTCCCGGTGACCACAACCGGCAAGCTCGCACCGCTCGAGGAGCGCCACATCAAGGATATCCTGGACCAACTCGACCTCCCGGACACCGCGGCCCTCGCACACGCTCCTGTCGAACAGCCGATCACTATCGAGGGCAGCGTATTCCGCTGCACCGCATTCGCTTTGCCGACTGTGCAGCAACGCCTCACAGTCAAACCAGTCGCGATTCTGCTCAAGCCGGAACAATCAACCCGATGAACCGCGGCGGGAAACGATCTCGGCCAGGTCGATGAAGCTCGCACATCAGGACGAGTCCTGCGGACCCTGTGCGCACCACAGCGCCACTTGGCCGACGACCTCCACCGCGACGTGAGACCATGCCGCCCCGAGCGCCCGCCGTAGACCCTTCAGATCGTCCTTGTCGTTGCGGAAGGCACTGCGGCTGTTGAAACTTCAGCCGCAGTGCGGCTCAGGCGCGTGGCCGGGTGCGGAAACGGACGCAGTACCGATCCCTGCACAACCTCCGGTGTGATTCCGCATCTTCCCAGACGAGAGGTCGCCATCGCCAGTGGGTGCTCGCAAGGGTCCATCAGTGTCACTGATGGACTGGTGACAGGGTAGGTCGCCCGCTGTACGAAGTAGCCCGTGCACGGCCCCGATGTCCAGATGCTCTGCGGTGATGCGACGGTTGCACTGGGCAAGTACATGCGTTGTGGGACAACACCATACGAAATTGTGTTGAAACCCAGCACCCACCGGTCGTAGATGCGGAGCAGAGCAGGCGAATACGGTCGTGACCCGTCCAACTCGGCACTTGTGATCCGCTCGTCCATTCGGCTACGCCATGCGCGCGCAAAACTATCCCAACGGGCTGTCTGCTTCCAGCTCAGGACTCGCTCACCGACCGGCACGCCCCGATCATATGCAAGATCACCCCGCTCGAACGTCCGAGCTGTCGGTAGGCAACTGATCAGCATCCGACGGGTCCGGAAATCGACAGTGTGATCTCGGCGGGCACCCCTCGGCGCGGGCTCGCGATTGTGCCAACATGAGGAGATAGTTCGCAGTGACAATGATCCGCAGTGGCAGGGGGAACGATGAATCTCGATCGGACGAGCAGCCCCAATATCGCTCGGCTGGAGTTCTGTCCGGACCTGCGGCCCGAGGATCTGAACATCTTCCTGGAGCGAATCCGCGCGGGAATGCCGCAGCAGCTGTGGAAGCTCATTGCCCCCTACACGGCGGTTCCTCGTGCATACGACCCTTCGTCTTATGGCGTGGCGGAGCCGATGGAGTCGGAAACGACCTCCGGGCCGTGGGTGTGTGAGGTTCATGCGCCGGTTCCGTGGCATCGAATCATTCCTGACCTCGACTCGATCGAGCTCACCAACACCCGCATGACCCTCGAGAACCTGGCCGCGGTGTGGGATCTGTTGCGCGACAACGGCCATCGGCCTTCGATCGCGGTCAATCTGGCGCCTTCCCGGATCGGCGAGACGTGGCTGATCGAGGTCGTGGCTGTGGTGGCGGACGGCGATGTCGATCGAACGCTGGCCGCTGATGTGTCCATGTTGCTGTGCGGACAATTCGCGGTTATCCAGGCGCCCCCGATCGGCGCGATCTGGCGCTGCCACGACTGACTGCTACTGCGGTGGCCAGCTATCGGTGATTCCGCCGCGACAGCGCGGGCGATCGCCGATGATAGTCGCGGGTATTCCGGAGCCGTCGTATGTGCTCATTGGACATATCGGTCCAGATCATGGCGCCGTCAGTGCGAGCATGCACGTGGTGACCACACCCCGAGCCGTACACAATCGTTCGGCCACCACATCGGACGCGGTCACAATCGATCCCGCTACTTTGGTGGACCCGACCACTGGGTCGCGGATCTGTTCGGCCAACAGCACATTGACATGTCGCCACAGTACGCGCTGACCTACCCGGTAGGTCTCGAGCAGCACGTTCAGTTCCTACCCGCGCTCGGCGACCGTCCTTGCCCCGTCGACGGCCTCGAGCGGTGGCCGGATATCCAACGTCGTGCGTCCGATGGTCGACATCAGTCCGAGCCAGTGCGCGCGGGCACTGGTGCGGACCTCACCGTGCAACTCGGCATCGCCGAAGAACTGCGGAAACTCCTCCACCATCGCCCGGTCGACCGAGAGCAGCACCCGCTCGGTCTCCTCCTGCCCACGCATCCGCTCGGCGAAATCAGCCAGCCACGACTGCACGATCGTGCGGTCAACACTCACCACGACAACTCCCCAGAAATCCGCCGACAGATATCGCGCACCGTGACTCGTCGCATGGGCTGATACTCGTTTTCGAAACCGGGGCCGCCACCAGCAACAGATTTCGCCGCTACTGCTGGGCGAGTTGCTCTCATGTCCGACGACGAGGCGACCGACACAATTCTTCGACAGTCCCACTCGAAAAGCGGCAGTGTCGACGCTGTGACGGTTGCACTACAGACCCGCGTGCCGGGGCGGTGGGCGATGGACCGAAGTGCACAACCCCTGGAGTGGGCTTTGCGGCACTGCTGCCCCGACCAGGAGCCCGCCGTATCCGCCCCATCTGCCGCCTCGTCGGTGTAGGCGGGGTGAACAGTACGTCATTGCGCCCGATACTGATATGTGACATCGGTTTCAGCGGCGGGATCTTGTAGCGAGTACGGCGGGCTCGAACGAGGGTAGGCGTCGGCGAGTCTCGCGGATGCGCACGACAGTAGCGGCGTAGGCCACTTGCGATCACGGCTGGACCTATTTTCTGCTGTCCGGGGCGCGGCCTGTGTGCACGAGCGTTCGTAACGCCGAGGACTTCCGAGGACAGTGTTCAAGGCGGCAGAACTGATGAATCTCCATCTCATGATGAGCCTCGGCAACCGTGAACGCGGACTCAGGCGCCTCGTGACCGACATTTGCCTGCGAGATCTCAATCGGGAGGAATGACGTTGATACAGAATCGTTTTCCTCGTCCGGGTCGGCAACACGGTGCCGATCGGGATTGTCCGGGTTTCCCACCGCGAGGTACATGACGCCCACGAGAACCACCACGGCAACCGCGCCGGCTCCACCGATGATCAACCACGACAGCCACCACACCATCGTTCACCTCTCAATCCTTTCTCCCCGACAACGAGGCCCGACAGCAACCGCGACGATGTCCAGCCGGTTCTCCGCGGGGACGATCCGGGCCGTCCACAGGGGTCGAACGCGGAGCCGTGGCATCGATGGGTCTGCATCGAGTAGGTGATAGCGGCATCAGCCTCGACATGTAGGAATTGCGACCTCTGCCGTGGTCACGAGGAGTTTTCCTTTTCGGCAGCCGAGTCCAGATCGCGATCGGGCACCACCCCCATCACCACATCCGGAGGTTTTTCTCCGGTTCAGGGATCGTATCCCGCAACTGCTGACCTCCGCAAACCGAACAAGTCGAATTCGCGAGGAGTTGACATAGCGATGTCGGCCGGCACGACACAGCCCCGGATTCAATGCCGAAATCTACTGCCCGAGAGGGTGAAAGCCACCTTGCCTGGCTGGACGCACGCCGACCGTGCTCACACCGCATTACTGCTGTACTCGGCGACCGACCGCGGGCAAACGCGATCCCAGCAACGCCGGATCCAGAGATGCACGCGGGGTGTCTGCGAGGTATGGCGCGAACACTTATCGAAATGTCCAGGTGTTGATTCCACATCGATGCAAGTCCGAGGTGACGCCCGGGTCAGGGACCCGACTGGTCTCCTATCGCCCCGGTCCTGGAACCAGCCCTGCCCTCGCCGTGATCGCAGCCCTGGAAGCGGCCGAACCCTGGCCCGCGCACAACGTTGCGCCGCCCCTTTCGCCGCGATCATCACCTGCTCCGACACCCTCCCGGCCTGGAAACGCTCGAGTCCGGAACTTTAGCCTTTCACGGCGTCCGAGAGCTCTGGAGCGTCGCAATGGATGCGGGGTAGCCTTCGGGTTCACCGCCGCTGGTGTCGTGCCCGTGGCGACTCCGCCATTGTCGCTGAACCGGAACCGACGCAGCGCCATTCGCAGCCTCTGCTACCGGCTTGCTCGTGCGGCGTCGATCGGGATGATCGCCACGACCGTGTCGCCGTGGACGACGTGGTAGTGGTCGTATCGGTCGACGGTGGGGTCGCAGTGCGGTGTCAGGAGTTCGATCCGATCGCCCAAGCGCACCTCGGTGCCGAGTGGCCGAGTGATCGCGCCGTGCTCGTCGCCGAAGAAGGCGTAGGTCGAATCGGTGAAGGGGGCTGTGACCGGTCGTGGGGCGGGGCCGTCGGTGGCGAATGCCTTCAGTCCGGCGTCGATGGTGAGGATCGGTTCGGCGTTCGCGCTCACCACTTGGCTCGACACCCACAGACCGGTGGCGAACGCGCCGTCGGCGTCCTCGCCCAACGCGTCGATGTACTGGGCATCCATGAATACGTAGGACCCGGGCTGCAATTCGTTGAGCACACCGAGTTCGAGGTCGGCTTGCACGGTGCCTGTTCCGCCGCCGGTGACCAGTTCGACACGGTGGCCGTTGTCCCGCATCCCATCGACCACCGAGGCCAGTCGAGTCATGCCCGCGCGCACCGCGTCGCGACGGGCAGCGTAGCCGACGATGTGCTGCCAGTGACCACCGTAGCCCTGCACTCCGGCCAGCGTGAGCGACGGAAACCGCGCGATATGAGCGGCCAATGCGAGCGCCTCGGACGAGCTCGCGACACCGGTACGCATGAGCCCGACATCGACATCGATCACCACCGCCATTCGCATATCGCGGCGGGCGGCTTCCAGAGCGAGTGCGGTGACGGGTTCTGGATGGTCGACGACACAGCGAAAGTCCGGATCCACGCGCGCGATTTCGCACAACCGAGTCGGTGCGGTGACATCGGCCAGCGGAGAGGTGAGCAGTATCCCCCGTACTCCAGCCGCTGAAAGTGCCTCCACTTCACCGAGTTTCGCACAACACACCCCCACGGCTCCCCGGGCGATCTGCTTGCCTGCGATCCAGGCGCTCTTGTGGGTCTTGGCGTGGGGTCGCAGTGCGACACGTCCACGGGCGCGTGCGGCCATCGCGGCGATGTTGGCGTCCAGTTTCGCCTCGTCCACGATCAGTGCCGGGGTCGGCAACCGGTAGCGCGATCCGGGCTCACCGACCATGGCCCGGGCCAGGGCCGCCGCAGGGCGCGTGGTCATCGGATCGAAACCAGGTGTTCGAATCCGGCCAGCGAAGCGACCTCCGGCAGGCGGCGGATCGCGCCGTTCTGCGCCCACTGGCCTTCGGGGATCTCGTGGATGACACAGGAGGTGACCACCAGCCGAGTGTCGTCGCCGGCTCTGGCCGCGACCGCCGCGTCCTGTAGGTCTTGGGCGAACCGTGCCTTGCGCGCACCGTCGAGAACACCGGTGCTGACCTGCCAGTCGATGAACACACCGGCGACGGCGGCGTCGGCCGGCTGTCCCGCGGAGAAGAAGCTGTTCGGGGAGAGTTCCTCGAACAGCACCAGGGCACGCATACGGCGGGAGGGCTCGTCGGGCACCGATTCGGCACGGCACGCCGCCTCGGTCAGCGCCGCGGCCAAGCGCGCCTTCTGTGTGTCGTCGAATGCGCCGGAGGTCAACACCACTCGCATCAGGGGCATGTCGTGCCTTTCATGGATCTGAATCGTTGTCACCAACCCTCCCCTCACGCCACACGGATAGCCAGTGGCGGGAATGACACTTTTATTGCAGAATTCGCCATATGATCGGGATCGATGTACTCGTCCTGGAAGGCGCCAGCGCGAGCGCGGTGGGCACGACGGTGGATGTCGTGTCGGCCGCGAACCGGATCATCGGCACCCAAACCTTCGACCTGCGTTTCGTCTCTCCGGAGTCTCGCGTGACGCTGCGGGGTGGTCTGTCCGCGACGACGCACCCGTTCGAGCGCGCCGAGCCCCGCGAGATCGTCATCGTGCCCGGCCTCGGGGCTGCCGACGCCGCGGAGATCTCCGAGCGCCTCGCCGCCACCGACACAGCTCTCGCCGGTCACTGGCTCGAACACGCCCACACTCGCGGCGCCGATATCGCCGCCTCCTGCACTGCCGTGTTCGTGCTCGCGGCTACGGGCTTGCTCGACCGACGTCGCTGCGTCACGACGTGGTGGCTGGGGGCAGAACTGGCGAAAATGGCGCCCGATGCCCACGTCGTCATCGAGGAGATGGTGGTGCGCGACGGACCGATATGGACCGCGGGCAGCGCGTTCGCTCACATCGACCTCATGCTGGCGCTGATGCGCCACCTCGCAGGCGTGGCACTGACCGACGAACTGGCCAACCGACTCGTCGTCGACCAACGCACTTCGCAGGCGGGATTTCTCATTCCGTCACACATTGCGGCGAGCGACGAGTCCGTCGCGGCGCTCGAATCCTTCGTACGGTCCCGACTGGATCAGCCCCATACCCTGGATTCGCTGGCCCGTTGGTGCAACACCAGCACTCGGACATTGGCGCGGCGCACGGCCAACGCGGTCGGCCTCAGTCCGATGCAGTTCGTGCAGAGAATTCGCCTCAATCAGGCGCTTCACCTGCTGCGCACCACCCAGTTGGCGCTCGGGGAGATCACCACCGCTGTCGGATTGAGCGATCCCGCGACACTACACCGACTCGTCAAACGACACACCGGCCGACCGCCCGGAGCGCTACGCCCGGGAGTTTCGACCGCCGCGCGCTAACAGCGACACCGTGCGGCGGCGGGAAGCAACAGGTCGGGGTCCTGTCGCAGAATGCGTTGTTCGAGGTTGCGCAGTGAGGGGCCGGGCTCGATACCGACGTGCTCGCGAAGAGTTGTTCGTATGCGGCGCAGCGAGGACAGCGCTTCGGCTTGTCGACCACTTCGGTACAGCGCCAAAGCCAGTAGCTCCCATCGACGTTCCCGATAGGGCGTGTGGACGACGGCTTCGGTCAGTGCGGCGATGGCACGGACGGTGTCGGGTGCTGTGCGCGCGGGGTCGGTGACGGCCAAGCGCGCAGCCTGCAGTTCTTCGATGGCCACATCGTGGAGTTCGGTGAGACCGGATCGTATGCCGGTCAGTTCCGGCATCGGGCCGAGGTCTTCCCATGGTTCGCCGCGCCACAGAGCGACCGCCGCCTCGAGGTCGGTGACCGCTTCCACGGGACGACCGCGCGCGAGGTGATGAAGGGCGCCGGTGACCAATGTGGGCAACTGGTGGCGATCGGTCGAGGCCTCCGGGATGGCCAGCGCGTAACCACCGCGACCACGGTGCAGGTAGCGTGATCCGGCTTCGGAGCCCAGGGCGGCTCGCAGTCGCCAGATGATCGCGCGGAGTCCTTGAACCACGTTGCCTGGTCTGCGGTCCTCCCATATCTGCTCGATCAGGTCCTCGTCGGTGACTGCCGCGCCGTCGGCGGCGGAGAGAGCGGCTAATGCCCTGCGTGATCGAAGTCCGCCCAGATCAGCCGAAACCCCCTCGATGGCGACATCGATGGGACCGAGGACGCGGCAGAACAGGATCGGCGAATCCACCCGGTCAACTCCCCTGTCGCGAGATCGGTGATGTTGCGCTGCGACAGCGGCGGTCGAGTCGCGGCCCGATCCGGGTCTTCACACTTCGTGCGAGTTCTTCGCTGGAGGCCGGGATGGCATGTCGGGGATGCGCCTCCGGTCGCCGCGGGCACGCGCGACCCGTTCCACGCGTGCTGTCCCCGGATGGCGCAGCCAGCACTCCTCGGCTTCCGGACGCGGATCGCACGCACGCCGAGTGCAACCGGTTCCTGCCGCCCTCTCGGTTTCGATCCGCACCCGCGAAACACAGACCGCAGCAACGGCATAACGAACCACGCTGCTGTAACGAGAGAACGGAGAAGAGGCGGTCGATGTCGGGCGGGACAGCGATACAGCGCAGGTCCAGCAGCGGCGTCAGCATGTCGTCGGCCATGTGTTGGCTTGCTGGGCAGCGCCGCGACCGGCCGTCACCAGAGGCACGGCCGCGCCGGTCACTGTGTTCTCCAGCCCGATCAGTGCTCTGGCCGCGGCCGCTCCCGCCGAGGGGGCGGTGGCGCTGTCGAGTTCGGCGCCGGTCAAAGGGTTTTCGACGGAGTCGAAAAGTTTCGAGATCCCATCGAGTCCGTAGGCGGCGAGGGCTTTGTCGAGTGAGTAGATGCCGACGTCGCCGGTGGTGAGTGCCGCGGCCAGTCGAGTGTCGGTGATCAGTTCCTCCAGGCTGTCCTTGTAGGGGCCTTCTCCAGCTTCCCCCAGGCTGAACGTCGCGGTATTGCCGTACCAGCGACGCATATCGCCTATGTAGGCGGAGTGGATCGAGGGTCCCGGGTCGCTGCCGATGAGTGTGGCGTAGACCGAACGCATTGCCATGAAAGCCACCTCGCGAAATGTGCCGGGTCGCGGCAAGGGCATATCCAATCCGTCCGACAGCGCGGTGTCGCCGTCGGCGAGGTCGTCGAGCAGGAACGAGTAGGCAGCCGCGATGGTCGGGTATCCGTGGTCTTCCAACCACGCGACCACCCGTTCGTAGCCGTGCATCGCTTCGCATTGGCGGGCCGGGTCGATATTGGCGGCGAGCATTCGCGCGGCCGTAATAGGTTGTCGGAGAATATTACCGGAGACGGCGGTGTCGACCAAGGGTGCTTCCAGGTCGAGCAGTACCCGCTCGGGCCGGAATTCGATGTTCCGCGCCCACACGTCGAAATCGCGGACCATCTGTTCATGTAGGGCGAGGTTGTCCTCGGTCGCCCAATAGCCGTCGGCGTAGGGGACGGTCAGCCACGCGACGACGCCGACGTGATTGCGCGCGGCGGTCTCCAGGAAGGCGGGCAGTTCGTCGAACCGTGGCTTACCTTCCGGGACAGGCCCGAAATCGCGTTGCCATCGCATATTGACCGAGATCCATGCACCCTGTTGTCCGAGCAGTCGCCATAGCTCGGGGGTGTAGGCACTCAGATCACGTGGCACAGTCCAGTACGTGTCCGGATCAGGTGCTCGACCGGTGGTGAATCCGTGCAGGGTCGAAACCTCCTCTGCCGCAGCGAAGACCAGCCGCGAATGCGGTTGAGCGATAACCGGATCGGCGGTCGCTATCGGAGCAGTATTGGAAAACAGCAGCACCATCGCCGCCGTCACGACCTTCTTCCACATAGCCACCACGATATCTCAGGTACTGATGAAGTACCAATAGTACCAACCATCCCAATAGCCGTCGGCCTCGCCGGGCGGCTCATCGCAGATGTCCGGTATTCACCAGGAAGCGATAGTCGTCGAGATCGAAACGGGCACTGCGGATGGCCGCGCTCACCGACGTCGAGGGCCGCAAGGGCACGTCGCCGTGGCGGTCGAAGTAGTAGCTGTTGGCGTGGGGGCAGCTGACACGCGACCAGTCCGCGCGCTGATCGAAAGAGAACTGGTAGCTGAACGACGGGATATCCACACCCACAACGGGATAGGTGTTCCAATGCCACGCACCGCCGATTCCATCTCCGGCCTCCAGGATCACGTAGTCCTCGATCCCGATCCTGGCGAGTTCGATCGCGGCGCCGATCCCGGAGAATCCACCACCGATAATCGCGGCCTCGTGAAAAGGTCACCGAGCATTCGAAGCGTTCACTCTTCGCGTGGTACTTTTAGTACACGATCAGTACCATCAATCTCACACGGAGCCGTCGTGAACATTCTCAAACGCAGCATCCTCACCACCATGGAGACCATCGGCGGCCGTCACGACGACCCGGCGATCTACGGCGGACCCGCCGGCGATCCAGGGCTCTGCGGTCCCGACAGCGTGTCGTGGAAGATCAACAGTGACCTGGCCTCGATCGTGCACGCAGGAACGAGCGCGATCGTCTTGGAACTGCTGCACCCCTCGGTCATGGCCGGTGTCCAGCAGCTGTCCACCTACCGCCAGGACCCCTACCGACGTGCCCGCACGACCCTGGGCTATGTACTGACCACCACCTTCGGCAACACCGACGCCGCCACCGGACTCATCGAGCAGGTCAAGCGCATCCACGGCCACATCAACGGCGTACGCCCCGACGGCACCCCCTTCGAGGCCCTGGACCCACGATTGCTCACCTGGGTCCACACCGCCATCCCCTGGATGATCCTGCGCAGCTACGAGCGTTATTGCGCACCGCTTACCCCCGCGGAGAAAGACCGATACCTCAAGGAACAAGCCGTCATCGGACGTCTGGCAGGCGGCAGCGACGTGCCCGAGTCGATGACCGAACTACGCGAATTCGTCGACTCCATGCGCCCTCACCTCGCCGTCACCGAACAGACCCTGGAGTTCTTCGAATTCCTGATGACCTCACCGCTGCTGCCGGTGCGCGCACCGGCCCCGCTCGATCGCGCTCTGCACGCCTACTTCGTGCACGCCGGAATGAGCCTGGCACCCTCCTGGGCCCGACGTATGAGCGGCTTCCACCATCCGCGGGCGGTACACACGCTGGCCTTCGACCCCTACCTACGAGCCAATCCACCCCTGACCCGCTGGGTGGTGGGCGAACCGCCCTTCTCTCGCCAAGCCCGAGCCCGTGTCGGCACCAGCGCGTCACCGGCCGCCGGCGCGTCGGCGATAATCGGCCGATGACCTCCGAGCCGACCGCGCTGTCGAACTTGCTCAATCGCGGTGCCACGAACACCTCGACGGCATCGGAAACAACCGTCGAACGCATTCTCGACGCGGCAGTCGCCGAAGCCGCCGCCGTCGGCCTGGACCGGGTACGGATGGAAGACGTCGTGCGTCGCAGCAACCTCGGACGCACCACCGTCTACCGCCGCTTTCCCAGTCGCGACGACCTGGTGCGGGCGCTGGTCGCCCGCGAGACCCAGCGCTTCCTCGACGCCGTCGCCGCAGGCATGCACGGCGTCGAACGCCCCAGCGACCGCGTCGTCGAGGCGTTCCTCGCCGCGGTCGCGTTCGCCCGCAGCCACCCGATGCTGCGGCGCATCGCCGAGACCTCACCCGGCAGCGTCCTCGAACTGGCGAACAACCCTGACAGCGAATTCCTCGGCACCGGAACAGCATTCATCGCCCGGCACCTGCACGGCGAGCGACCGGGAAGACCCTCCCGGGAAGCACGCTGGGTCGCCGACGTCTTCGCACGCCTGTTCCTCACCTATCTCGCCCTGCCCCCGAGCGACCCCGACGTCCGCAACGAGACCGAACTACGCACCTTCGCCCGAGCCGTACTGATCCCTATGGCCGAACGTGTCGCACCGATCAAACCCCCCAGCACCTGACCGCCTCGCACTCCCACCCGCACCGAGACGTTCCCACCAGAAGACGAGCCCAGCTGGCAAATCACCGACGGCGTCGATGCCTGCCAGCCGATCCTGCCAGCGCACATCGACATCGGCTCCTGCGCGGTGCGTCGGGCAGCTGATCAGCCGGGCGGTGTCCAGGCGCGCAATGCGCCGCTGGTGGCCACGAGTTCGGTGAATTGCTCACGTTCGAATCGCAGCGCCTCCGGGTCGGTGCGCCGTCCCCGCCGGAGCGTGCGCACGGCGGCGAACAGCGCGGGCGATTCGACCCGGGTGAAGCGCCGCGACCAGGCCAGCGCGGCCTCGCGGAAACCGTTGACGGGCAACACCTCCGCGAGCAAGCCCAGCGCGCAGGCTCGGTCGGCGTCGAGGGTGCGGGCGGTCGGGATCAGCTCGGCGGCCCACTGGGATGGGTCCGAGACGTTCTGCTGGACTGGTTCGGCTGACAGTCGATGCCGCCGAGACCGCCCGGCCGTTGCGGGCACACCTCGGTGAGCACGACCACCACGCTGTAGAGGAAACTGCCCGGTGCGCGCCGGTTCCTTGCTACCTTCGCCGCCAGTCGGCCAGCAACCTGGCCAAACCCGCCGTCCGCACTACTACTCCCGGATTCCCAGCACGGCCTGTACCGCCTCGATGAACAGCGAATCAGGGACAGCCTCGGGGTCGATGAGCCGTTGCAGAGCAAATCCGTCGGCGAGTGCGGTCAGGATCGGTCCGACCTTCTCCTCGGACACACCGAGTTCGACACCGGTCGCACTTCTCAGACCGGCGACCAGCGATCCGATGGTCGCCCGCATTGCCGCGTGCCGCTGCGCGAACTCGCCCCGAAGGTCGCTGTCACGTACCGCGACCGACCAGAACTCCATGAACAGCATTGTCTGAGCGGGGTTTTCGTCCTGCAACTGCCCCCATCGACGCCCCGCCGCCTCGATCATCTCCGCAACCGTGCCAGCCTGCGACGTCGCGTCCAGATAACCCATCCCCCACTCGGTCAACGCCGTGTCGAACAACGCCAGAAACAGATCGTGTTTCCCGGAGAAATGGACATACAGCGCTCCGGTCGAATAACCGGCCGATCGGGCGATCTCGGCAACCGAAGCCTCACGATAACCACGGCGAGCGAACACTTCCGCCGCCGCGTCGAGCAACTGCTTCCTGGTGTCGCTGCGGCGCTCGGCCTGCGTTCGTCGCCGTTCCACGACAACGAACAGTACACCCCACCAACGATCAACATAATGAACACTCACTATGTAGAGTTGGTGGATGGTCACATCGCACGAATCCCCTCCCCCGAATATCGAAGAGACGCTGCTCGCCCGCCGCCACGACATCGTCGTCGACAATCGCCGTGTCGCGTACACCCACACCGGTGCCGGTGAGAGGGTGTGCGTCCTGATCCACGGTATGGGTGGGTGTGCCGCGCACTGGGCCCTGACCGTTCCCGCGCTCGCGCCGAATCGCCGCGTGTTCGCGCTCGATCTGCCAGGTTTCGGCGACTCGGAGATGCCCACCGAACCCGGCGTCGAACCCGTGGTACGGATAGTGGAAGCGATCCGGGCCATGACCGGCGTGGACCGACTCGACCTGATCGGACACTCGATGGGGACCCTGCTCGCCTGCGAGGTCGCGGCCCGACGGCCCGAGATCGTGCGGCGGATGGTCCTCGCGAGTGGGCCGATCACCTCGGTCGTGTCATTGTTCCATTCGCCGATCGCGACGTTGCGACGAGACCCGGCGCTGGCGAACTTCCTCGTCGAAGCCGCCACCGCGGGCATCCCCCTGCCCCGGCGACTACAAGACGCGATCGTCGACGTGGCGTGGGTGCGACGATTGGCGATGTCGCCCTACGTCCCCCACCCCGACCACCTACCGGACTCGACCGTGCGCCACTTCCTTTCCGGCGCAGGTGGTCCCGGGACCTTCTCCACCCTTCGGCAAGGATTGGGCTACGACTTCACCCCCGCCCTGGCGGGCGTGAAGTGTCCGATCCTGCTCATCGGCGGCCAGCAGGACAAGATAGCTCCCGAAGCCGACCTACGAGCGTTCGCCGCCGCCACGACCAGCGTGCAAAATGTGGAAATCATCGCCGAAACCGGCCACCTGCCGATGCTCGAACAACCCGAGATATTCAACAAGTCGGTCGAGAAATTCCTGAACGCGACCGATCGACCAACATAGCTGCCTCGCGTCGAAATCGGCTGCAATCCACCAGCACGTATCCTCATCCGAGAGCGGGTACAAACCGATATGGTGCGCACCACGTAGATGCCGGTCCACGACGTCGCCGGTCAACGGGAGATACGACGCCTCCGACGTCGCCATTCCCTTACGCCATCGACCTCGAATCGCCGGAGACCACCCAGACCGTCCATCACGACTATCCTCCCAGCGCAGCGCATACGTATCCGAACGGCACGCGAACAAATCGAGATAGAACCGGACCTTGTCCTGAGGACTCGATCCCATGTCCACCGGTGCCACCGCGGCAGCGGTCTGATCACCGGCCGGCGCACATGACTGTTCCTCGGTGAGCCGCAACAGGTTCCGCAACCGGGCATTCTCCGCCCGCAACAACTCGAGCTCACCAGCGAAGCCGTCCACAGGCAACCAGTGTGCACCCGCCGGACCACCAACACCGAATCGAGCTGCACTGCGAAACAGAAGCGTGGCGAGCCGAACCACCACCCGCAGAACGCTGTACGAGCACGTACCATATCGGCCCAGCGTCACACGGTTCCAGTCCACGCCTGTGCAAGCTGGGCGATTTCGGCAACCAGATGACAGAGACTCGCCCGACCTGAACTCGTGCGTCAACTCGCGGAAGCAACCGGTCACAACAATGTCGTCGGCGCGGATCTGGTCGCGAACGATCTGGGAGATCTGGTGCAGGCTCCACGCTGCGAATCAGCACCCCACGGAGACGACGCCGTATAATTTCTCCTCGAGGCCATCGGGTCGATAGCCGTGTGAGTTCCGCTGCTGCTCAGTATTTTTCGGATTGTTCCCTGAACTCGGATGCGATCATGATGGACCGCGTCCCGGTGGTCATCGGCAACGATGTGTTCATCGGCCCCCGGGCTCAGCTGCTGACGGCACCGCACCCGCTGGACGATCACGAGCTGCGACGACAGCACTGGGAGGCCGCAGCCCCGGTCACCATAGGCGACAACGTGTGGCTGGGCGGGAGTGTCATCGTCTGTCCCGACGTCATGATCGGCGCGAATATTGTCGTAGGCGCCGGTAGCGTACTCACCAGTGATCTCCCGGCCGGGGTCTTCGCCGCGGACGAGTCGCTGGGACCGTCGTCGCGGACCTCTACTGCCGTATCAACAGAACTGTCGCATAGCGCGGAGTTGGTGACGAATCAGCGGAACTGTAGCGACCATTTCCCTGGCGACCAAGCCGAGTTCGGCGTCATCGGTTGCCAATAATCCCAAGTGGGCGTTCTCCTCAACCGCTGCAATGACAAGGTAGCCCTCGACCAACTCGACGAGAGTGTGCCGTGGCCCGCCTTTGTCAAGCATGACGCCGACCGCTAGAGCCAGGCTTTGTATCGCCGAGCCGGCAGCGGCAAAGAATTCAGTGTTCACGTTGTCGAGATTTCGAGAACAGGCCAATGGCATGCCGTCAGCAGAAAAGACTACAGCGTGTTCACCGTGCGGAACCCTTCGGAGCATGCCGTCGAGTATCCAGTCCAGCGTGTTTACGTCCTGGACTGTGGATTCGCTGAGCATGGTTCAAGACCGTCCCATAATCGGTGTCGGGCGGCACAACCCCGCGTGGTAGTTGACGGGCCCATGGACTCGCGGTCTACATAGGTAGACCACCAGGCCATCCACGAGCTGGATGGAGGCTTGGTCCATGATCAACGGGTTGTGGCCGCAAATTCCACAGTTCACTAAACTTCTGGAGAAGTTCCCGGGTCCGACGCAATTCCTTGTGACGCACCCATCCGCACCACTATTTCCCTCATCCCAGTAATCGATCGGAAACTGGCGACAGGGCTGACGACGACGGATTCTTCGGTAGCGGGCTCGGATGTCAGCAATGTTCGCCGGTCGCCGTCAAGATGGTGAGTTGATCGCAGCAGATGGCCGAGTGGTCATAAATGGTCGACGGCACAGTAGCCGATGACTTCAGCAGCTCCCAGCTTGCGCACGTAGTCCTCGTCCTCCGGTAAGGCGGTTGCAATGACATGCGCTCCGCAGCCAGCACCGCCAAAGGGCCGGAAACGTGTTCTGGGCTCGGTTGCGCAGGCGTGTTCGGATGCTGGCAGTCATCGGCGCGCCGGTATTGTGGCGTCGAATTCGTGTCGCGCGGCTTCGATCTCGTCGTGGCTGTCGTCGCAGCCCGCGAGACATCGCTGGTGCCCGCTGGCACCGGTTCGCGAACGGGACGGTGCTCTATCTGAACCACAATTCCGCCGAACGCGAGCCGCTCCACGATCGGAAGCGTGGAACCTATTCGTGATCGGCGGCGTTGACCTTGAAGACCAGGGCATTCTCCGTATCAGGGCTCTGGCTGGAACAGAAAGTATGAGATGGCTCAAGGCAGCGTGAAATGGTTCAACAGCGAGAAGGGCTTCGGCTTCATCGCCCAAGACGGCGGAGGTCCCGACGTCTTCGTGCACTACTCGTCCGTCAGCGGCTCCGGATTCAAGTCCCTCGACGAGGGACAGCGCGTGGAGTTCGAGATCGGCCAGGGCCAGAAGGGTCCGCAGGCCCAGGACGTACGCGTTCTCTGATCGTCACAGGCTTCGACGGCCCCGCCCCTCACCGGTGCGGGGCCGTCGCCGTTGCGCCACCACCGAGAAAACCCAGCACGTCGGCCCAAACTTCGCCGATGTTGTCGACACGACGTCGATTGCAGATGTTGCGCAGGTACTCCTCTCGGGATGCCGTCGGCCGCGTCCAGTTCCACGTGGCCGCCGATGAGACGGTGTTCGGCCGACGCAGCTCGGTCTCGATCAGCCGCGCGACCTCGGTGTCCCGGTATCGACGGTGCCCACCCCGGAGACGTCGCCGTCGGCCTGGTCATGGTGTCGGGAAGGAGAAGAACGCAAGTTGGGTGGCGTGGGCCGCGAGGGTGCCGGTCGCGGGATCCCAGAGTTCGTTCTCGAGGCTGATGTAGCCGTCACGGGATCGATGGGCGCGGGCGCGAGACAGAATCCATTCGCCGCGAGCGGGTTCCAGCAGCCGTACCGTCATTTCCGCGGTGGGGGCAAGCCATCGCCCGGCCTCGCTGCCCAGGCGTTCGCCGATGGCACCGGCCATCGTATCGGCGAGGACGAGCAGCGCTACGGGATCGAGGACGCCGTGCTCGTCGCGTGGCGGTTGCCGGAACCGGTACCAGTAGGTCTGTTCGGACGACCATCGCGGCTCGGGATCCCGAGGAGAGTGCCCGTGAGCCAGCCGCGCGTCCAACTGTCGCCACATAGGTGGTAATTCGATTCCTTCGGCGAGGGCCATCTCATCGACCGACCGGCAGTGCTCGACAGGCGCACGACGGGGAATCTCGACATCGGCGAAGTCGAATCCGGGCCGGTCCGCACCGAAGGCGGCGGTCGCGACCAGCCCCACGCCGGTCGCGGTGGTGAGCGTGGCGCTGGCCTGGCTCACCGTGCGCCCCCGGCGCAGTACGGTCACGTCCACGGTGACCGATCCCGGCGGCACCGGACTGACGAACAAGGTGTGGACCGACCGCAGCGGCTGATCGAACAGTTGCTGCATCGCTCGCGCGGCGAGCGCGGCGGTGATGCCGCCGTTCGGGTACACCGGCGCCCTCCAGTCCTCGCTCAGCGTCGCCGTGAACCGACCTGGTACGACCGGATCGGCCAGAACAGCGGTCTCATGACCGAACGAGGACGACATCGCTGCGCTCCGAATCCCTCTGCGGGGTGACCACACCACCGGGCCTCGACCCCGCGGCCACAGCAGAGCCTACCGCCTGCGAGCCGAAACACGTTCCAGCCCAACCCCTCACGCCTGGCCGCAGCGCGGCGGACCGATCCAGGATCCCCCGCCGCATGGTCCGATCACGGTCGGTGCTCAAGCAGGCCACGACCAGCCACACAGCAGAACCGATGACCCGCCATCTGCCCTCGATGCTCGCCAGGAGCCGTGCCGGAGGCCGTGGACCGGTTCAGCGGTGGCGTGGTGGCCTACATACGCCATGTCAAACACAAGGCGCTCGACGTGCCGGACGGTTCCGCCGTCTGCTAGAGCGCCGCCGACGCGATGGCCGTCGGCGTGCGGTCACTGCTGGACGCCGACCTCGCGGTGGCCGTCACCGGTGCGGTCGGACCCGATCCGCAGATGGATCACGCGCCCGGATCTGTGTGGTTCTGCGTTACCGCCGAGACAACGCGATCGGCCACTCACTGCCGATTCGACGGCCCACCCGAAGAGGTAATCGACCGCACCGCCGAATACGCCCTGCGGCATTTGCTCGGCGCCTCACCCGCGGGCCGCCTCAGAACTGTTGGTTGCCGTATTCACCGAACCAGGCCACGATCTGATCGTGGTCGGTAGTCCTGGCCAGTGCCAGCAGGAGTAGCAGGCGCGCTTTCTTGGGAGCGAGGTCGCCGCCGCTGACCACGCCCATCTTCGGGTCGACGGTGATCGCGCCGGAGCCGTAGGCGTTGGTGGCGACCAAGGCGACACCCTTGGCCGCCATCGCGGCGGTCGCCTGGTCCGGCGAGGGCGTGCCCGCGAAGACCATGCCCTTGGCGCCCGCGGCGACGGCGGCGGTGATGGGCTCGGCCGGGGCGCCGAGGTAGCTGTGGACGATGTCGACGCGCGGGAGGGTGCCGTTGTTGATCGTGGTCAGGTCGAACGGCGTTGTCCACCGGGCGGGATCGTCACAGTATCGGACGCGAGCGGGCGCGCGTTGCAGGCGGATACCGGCCTGGTCGATGGTGCCGAGATCGCCGTATTCGCGGGTGGTGAACGTGTTCACGCGGGTCGAGTCGGTTTTCGTGGCGTCGCGGGCGGGCAGGATCTGGTCGTTGAGGGTGATGACAGTGCCGAAACAGGTGGTCCGGTTGCTCGCTGCCAGGCGAATCGCGTTGTACAAGTTGACCGGTCCGTCGCTTCCGATCGCGGTCCATGGTCGCATCGCACCGGTCACCACGACCGGTTTCGTGCTGCGCACGGTGAGGTCGAGGAAATAGCTCAGCTCTTCCATAGTGGCCGAACCTGTGCTGACCACGACGGAGTCATGGTCTTCGAGGCGGCGTTCGACCAGCCGCGCCAGATCGTAGATGTCGGCGACGGTGTAGTCGCCGGACCCCTTCTGCCCGAAGTCCTCGGTCGACAACGCCGCGAGTTCACCGACTTCAGGACGCAAGGAGTCGACGAGCTCAACGATCGGGCGAGTACCAGGCCGATAGGTTTCCAGATCGGTGCGCCGGTCGGAGGTACCGGCGATGGTGCCACCGAGACCGATCACCGCCACCCGCCGCATGGTCTCCACCGGTGCGGAACCCGCTGAACCGACCACGATTCCGGCACCGGTGACTGTTCCGGCGAGAGCGATCGTCGCGACGATTCTCAGGACTGTAGGCATGCGACTCAGGCTAGGAACGGTCCATCCACGAGCACATCACTCCCCAGCGGTACCTCGATCCGATACCGAGGTACCCCTTGCGCGACACAGATCGTCTCGATGATGCCGCCGTCGCGGGGCGTCCTTGTTGCATTGCAACGATCGACCATCGGTTTCCAACGAAGCTTCCGACCTACGCGGTAGCTGTGTCTTCGAACCGGCCGTAGAAGCTGAGTTCATCACCGACACATCGCAGTTCGAGTGCGGTGGTGGCGTTGAGTCCAAGGCACAATGGCGAGGTGAAGCTCCAAGACAGAGCTCAGCGGCATCGACTTAGACGCCGAACTTCTCTATATCGCTGCCCTTCTCCACGACCTCGGCCTTGTCGAGGAGTTCGACAACCACAGCCTCTCGTTCGAGGTTGCCGGGGGCCACCTGGCGTGGGTCTTCGGCGCCGCTGTCGGCTGGCCCGTCCAACGACGAGTACGAGTATCCGAGGTGGTCGTCCGTCATATGGCGGACGGGGTCGAGGCAACCGTCGACCCCGAAGGCCATCTCCTGGGATACGGCACCGCGGTGGACATCGCGGGCCAAGCCTACGAAACGTTCCCCACCGAATTCCGTCTCGGCGTCCTGGAACGCCACCCCCGCATCGGCATAGCCGACGAATTCCTCACCTGCTTCCAGGCCCAGGCTGGTCGTAAACCCCACGGCGGCCCTGCCGAGGCCCTACGCAACGGAGTCGCCGCCCTCATCACCGCCAACCCACTCGATCGAGCCTGACTGCGGACCGCCTTGCGATCAATCGGTGGCCTGTCTATGCCGGACAACACTGTGGTGAGCCGGCGACGAGCATTGGCCAGCCCGGGACTCCTTGTTGGAGGAAGTCGGGCAGTCGAAAGGCCGGATCAGGAAGCCCTCGTGTTCGGCGGCAGCCCCACCAGTCGACCAGCGGCATTTCCGTCTCATGCGGTAACGGCACGACGAACTCACTGACCTGGACCACCCTGCCTGCCTGCCGATATCGCCCGCGGTCCTGGCCGAAGGCGACGACCAGGCACTGTTCGCTGTCGTGGAACACCGTCCGTCACCTTCGTCTCACCCAAAAAAACCGGCACCGACTCGACACCGGCCACCTCAACATGGAGTCCATGCCGAGTTTGTCCAGGATCATGCGGACGACCCGACCCGGACTGCGTCCGTCGGTGCGCACGCGGACGGTCGCCACCTCGCGGTAGAGCGGGTGGCGTTCACGCATCAGCTTGCGGTACTTGGCGCCGAGGTCCAGCTATCGCTGGCCCCCTGGTCTGGCGAGCAGGCATGTTGGGTGGTTCGGCGTGCGGTTCCTCGTATCGACGTGGCCGCCGGGTCCGCAGGCCGTCGTCGTCGGCCGGTTGTCGTAGCTCGACAGCCAGAAGATCATGGCCACGGTCACCGCGACCGGTATCGCGATGACTGCGCCCAGGCCGACACGTACGAAATTGTTCCTTGGACTGCCGGAATAGATTCGATTGGCGGTGTGCGTGTCGAACGGCGGGACCGGCCGGTTGGATGGTCATTTCACTACAGACGATGTCGATCGTCTGTGGTTACTGGTCCATTCGGTGACGAGTCGGCGGAAGGTGTCGAGGTCGCCGATGACTTCTTCGGCCTGGTCGCGTCGGTGGTGTGATTGGTAGTAGCGGGCGCCGATGTGGTCGGGGTCGGCTATGGGATCACCGGGGATGACGCCGGAGGCGATGGTCACGGTGGCCACATGTATTCCGCGGGAGCGTAGTTCGGCATGCAGGGTGTGTGCCCAGTTACGCAGACCTGCCATGGCCAGGCCCACGTTGGCCAAGAACGGTGCCGGGACCGTGGAGGACACTCCTGTTGTCAGCAGCAGCGTCCCCTGCCCTCGGGTCAGCATGCCCGGTAGCACGGTGTGTACTGCGGTGATCGCGCCCAGGACGTGGAGTTCGAACTGGGCTGCTGCGGACTCGGTGGTGGTGCCGGTGGCGCCGGTGATCGGTCCGGTCGGGCTGGGGCTGTACTCGAGTACCTCGACCGGCCCCAGCTGGTCCTCGACCGTGGTGAGCGCGGCGGTCAACGTGTCCGGGTCGCGGATATCGGCGGGGAACGCGGCGGCGGTGATGCCTTGATCGACCAACTGACCGACCATGCGGTCGAGTGTGTCGCGGTTTCTAGCGATCAGCCCTACCCGGAAGCCGTTGCGGCCGAACGCGCGAGCTACGCCCATCCCCAGTCCTGGGCCGGCTCCGACAATGGCGAGAGTCTTTGTCAACGCACGTCCTTCTCCGCCGGAATCGCCCGGCCTGGATGGTTACTCTCTGTTGGTGACAACATGATTTGTGACCGAGGCGGGGCGGCGCAAGACGGCACATTCGTGTCGGTGACGCACACGGAGGTAACCGTTGACCAGCCCGAACGCGGCGCCGTCCACCCCTTCGACCTCCGAAGCGGGTGGTGGCCAGTCACAGGAGACGATATGCCGAGAGGTATTGCAGATCCTGTCGTTGATCGGTGACAAGTGGAGCATCCTGGTCATCGGCTGCTTGCGTGATCAGACCCTGCGCTTCGGTGAGCTGCATCGTGCGGTCACCGGCATTTCCCAACGCATGCTCACCCTGACCCTGCGCCAACTCGAACGCGACGGCCTGCTCACCCGCACCGTTCACCCGACCGTCCCACCACGGGTGGACTACGCCCTCACCCCGCTGGGCACCACGCTGCTCGACGCCACGACAGCATTGGCCGAATGGGCGGACACGCACCGAGAACACATCATCGACAACCGGCGTAGCTACGACGCGGCTAAACCGCCACGCAACTGAAACCGACACCTGTCCAAGGACTTTGGTGCGGCTATTGTCTGCGCTGACACCGAGACCACCTACCGTTACGGCGCGGTCTGCGAGATCGCGGTCATCGACGCCTGCACCGGGACGACCCTGCTCGACACCCCGGTCAACCCCGGCATCCCGATCACCCCCGACGCGCAGGCGGTACACGGCATCAGCGATGACGACGTCGCCGCCGAGGGCGTGCCGGACTGGAAGACCATTTATCCGAAAGTGTTTCGGGTGACCAAAGATCGAATCGTATTGGCTTACAAGGCCGACTACGACCAGACGGTCATCGTCGGCGACTGCGCCGACGCCAACCACTGGGCCGACGTCATGATCCCCAGAGCCAACCACGCCCGCTCACCGCGGTGGCTACCCAACGGCGGCGGACATCGCTCGCTCGGTGACGCCCAAGAAACCCCGCGTCACCTGCAACGGATGACCGCACCCTGAACCGGGCGCAAGTCTGGCCACCACACCGCCGGACATGTCCTGCCCACTCAGGGACAGGACACGGTCCACTGCGGTCAGCGTCCTAGATACAGGCGCGCCAGATCACCCAGCGTCTGCAGCACCCGCAACATGGTCACCGCCCGCACCGATTTAGCCTACGAGAACCGTGAACGAGAGGTAGTTGCTGCGGGCGGCCATCTCGGCGGGGGTGAGGTTGTGGGCGCGGCGTACCGCGCGCACGACCGCGCCGTGGTCTCCGCGGTCCAGGGCATCACGCACCGTGTGGGTGTCCCCGATCGCGCGGTCGTCCATCGTCGCGTTTCCTTGCTCGGACCGGACTTCGACGATATCGAGCAGAACACGCACTGCGTCAGCGGATTTGCAGATCCTGCAACAGATTCTCCTGTGCCGCAAAGCCTGTGGTCGATGAGAACCGGTTCGTCGCCTCCGTCCCCGCCGCGGCGCAGGAGCGACGCCATGACCATCCACACCACTACGGGATCACCGACGCCACACACCCTGATGGCCGGCTCGGAGATGACCGTGACCGAACTCGACCGTGCCGGTCTGCTGCACGCCGAACCCGATACGCGGATCAGCAGGTTCGCGGTGCTCGTGCCCGCCGACCACCTCGGCACGCTTCGCCCGATCGTGGTGGGCCGGGGCGCTCGCGGTCGTGCACGGCGGCGTGACGCTCGCCGACGGTGCCCGGGTCGAGGAGCACACGGTGATCGGCAAGCCCGAGTACGTCGACGGCTGTTGATGTGCGTGAATGCCCGGTGCACGAGCGGGCCACGGCATGCCGCAGTATCCGAGAAGCGGACGACCGGTCTTGACCGTGCTCGCGGTCGGTCATCTCGCGATGCGATCTCCGACGCGATTGGGGTAGGCCGCTACTTCAGCCGGTTACAGCGGCCGGGCCAAGACTGGTTGCAGGGCCGGTTTCGGTCCACATAGTCCGCAGTAGCAGGGCTCCGATCCTGTGCTGTTGTGAACGGAGGTATGTGATGCGACACAACACTATTGGGGCTACAGTGCTCGCGCTGGCAGCAGCGACGGCGGTCGCGGTGTGGCCGGGCTCGGCCTCGGCGACGGCGTTGGATCCGGAGCCTGTCGGTGGCCGTGAGCGGGTGAAGGTCACCGTCACCTCCACCGAGGTCGAACCACTGGGGTGCTGGGTATCGGTGGATGGTGGCGATACCCGAAAGATCGATGTCCCGGTCGGAGGCAAGCAGAGCGTGCTGCTCTCGCAGGTCGCGCCGGGAACTCGCATGGTCCGCACGATCTGCTATACCCAGCCCCCGGTCCCGAACCCGCAAATCCTGGTGCTGGACTCGACCCGCCCGGTCCAGGTCGAACTGGCCAACGTGGTCCTGGACGGACTCGACGGACTCTTGGTGGGTACGGGTAGCAGTTCGATGGCAACCGACCCTGCCTTGCGCTGAGCGTCGCTGTCCGGGGCGGCAAGACGGCAGGTTCCCGGCCTCACCAGCGAAGGGTCTGGCCGGGTCCTTGCGAATCAGTCGGTTCCCGTGCGGAAGCCGGGTGTGCGCTAGCCCCTTTACAGATCAGTTCAGAATGAGTCGGTGTGTCGGTTTGATCTGTGGTGCACCATATTCGACACTTCTGGGGTGGTTGATGAGGTGGTGACCGATGCGTTGTGGGAGCGGTTGGAGCCGTTGATTCC